>JAWUVZ010000124.1:0-57786 GCA_034112105.1 Glaciecola sp.
TGGAGAGGGACATTTGCATGGGTTTTCACACACATATACAGGCGCAACCTTGCTCGCTATATTTTCCGCATTAACTGGTAAGTACTTATCAGAATTGGGTCTAAAAATATTGAAGCTAGACTTGTCTTTTCCAATAAAGATATCTTGGAGAGTCGCTCTAGTTAGTGCGATTATTGGTTGTTTCAGTCACGTAGTCATAGACAGTATCATGCATTCGGACATGGAACCTTTTTACCCACTTACTTTGAACAACTCAATGCTAGGGGTGATTTCAGTCTCATTGCTACACAAATTGTGTCTGTATAGTGGACTGCTTGGCGCAATTGTTTTTTATGGTGTCAGCTTTTTCAAGCGCAGCACTAAGTAATAATTAAAGGAGCGAGCTCATTCTCTCAAGAGTCACTCACATCTGATTTTAATGTGCTTTTTTGGGTTCGCGAGAGCACAATCTTTGATTTTCGCTGGTCAACATTAGTTGCTGTATCGGATTCAAACGAGTATTGTTTTACCTAAATGGTTAACGCAGGGAGGCATGGGTTGTCTAGTCAAAATAGAGTTAAATCAACCAGATCTAACAAACGTATCAGTTAATTCCCTTCTGTCGCTGGGACAACTTTATGGGTGTATTTCGCGTTGCTCAAAAGCCGCACTCATAAAATTGCCCTCTATGCGGGGTGTTGGCGCTTTAAAGGACGTAGAATGAAACGTAGGCAATTTATTAAAGCATCAATCGTGAGTGGTGGAGCCATTATAGGTCTTGGTGGCGGAGCTTTGTTGCTAATTGATGGGACAAATGGGGACGAACTTACAATCGACCTTGCTTTGAAAAAACTAGATGTGTTATCTCACACAAACCTTATAAATTTGGGGGAATGGAATTCATATCAAATATTTACTCATTGTGCGCAAAGTGTAGAGTATTCTATGTCTCAATTCCCATTGCATAGATCTAGTTTTTTTAAAAGCACTATTGGTAAATTAGCGTTCTCAATATTTTCATCTAAAGGCAAGATGACTCATGATTTAAGTGAGCCGATTCCAGGCGCACCCTCTTTAACTTCCAGTATGGATGTTGCAATAGCACTTAATCGTTTAAAAAAATCATTGATTGATTTCGATAAGTACCTGGGGCCTATCGCGCCACATTTTGCATATGGCGAACTAACAAAAAAAGAATTTGAAATGGCACATGTGATGCATTTATATAATCATCTTCAAGAAATAAAAAGCTAACAAGGCCTTCAAATGGACAAAATATTGTTGGCTATTTTCACTCCGTTCAATATTTTAGCCAACTGTCTTTTGCCGCGTAAGGTGGCGTTAGCCCAATAAAGGAAAATTGATGAAATTAAAAAATAAGTCATGGAAAATCGCAGCGTTTTTGACCGTTTGTTTTTTGGTATCAAATCCAGAGTTGATGGCTTTCGGACTATTTATTGATGCGATTGGACTTGAACTGTTTGTATTGCTTCTAGAGGCACAAGTAATTGCTGTTACAGGGCACTATTTTACTACGTGGTTTAAACCGGTAATAAAACCTTTTTACAGGTTTATTGTTAAACATGACCCCTATTTTTTCATCCCAACTAGAGCGATAGTAAAAGAGTGTCCTGCACTTTTATGCCATGCAGTGCCACTCTTAGTAGTAACAATTCTTAGCATGTCACTAACTAAATACTCAGTCGACATTACATAGAGCTAACAAAAACATCATGGTGGGAATCGCATTAATGATCAAGTCTGTCGGAGATACGCAAATACAAGAGAAGCACTTAGCCTCATGCCATTGTGGTTCAGTTAAATTAGAGTTATCGCTTCCAAATGGAATAAAGAAACCTAGACGTTGTGACTGTTCTATGTGCAGACGTAAAGGAGCAATAGTGGGTTCTGTCGCTTTGGATGGAATTCGTATTATTGAAGGAGTTGAGATCTTAAAACGCTATCAATTTAACACTAATACAGCGAAGCATTATTTCTGTTCTAATTGTGGTATTTACACTCATCACCAACGACGTTCTAGCCCTAATGAATATGGCTTTAATATCGGTTGTCTTGAAGGAGTTAATCCTTTTGAACTTGGGGATGTAGTTACCAATGACGGGGTAAACCACCCAGCCGATAGGTCTGCTTCATAACTCTATGAATTAAATCGAAAACTTGTAGGTTCAATTGCGGATGCACTGGCTTTTATATATTATGGACATAACAAGTGAACCACCTCGTTTGTAAACTCACGGCAACAAATACTTGCTGGACTTCGCCCAACAACATTCGCATTTGCTCCTTGGGAAAGCGTTATACGCATCTGTAAATTTTAAAGATAAGGATATTTATGAAACATATTTTTCTCGCTACGTTAATTACGTTGCTGCTTGGATGCTCCTCAATACCAGAACTTTACCTGTCAGATAAGCCAATTGAAGTTACAAACCCGACGGTGAGTGATTATTGGGTTCGACAAAATGAAGAATTCAGCTTTCGACTTCCCATAAACAGGGCACCAAAGAAAAATGAAAGCGGATACGTGGTTGTGCGATATTTAATTGATTCAAATGGTAATACATTCAACCCTGAAATTATCGAATCTGTGCCCGAAGGCTTGTGGGACTATGTTGGCGTAAAAGCAATTACGAAACAGGACTTTGCTCCATCAAAAACCAATACGTCAAATACACCTGTATATTACAGTCAGAAAATACTCTTTGAATAAAGTTATATTCCCAAGGAGTTATTCGGAATGTGTATTACCTAGCAATTAGTATTGTGGTACTTGTTTGTCTAAATCTTGCTGTGAGCATTTACCTTTTTAATCGCAATGATTTGGATATTTTTCAAGAATAGTTCAAGTAACTGTTGTATGGCTGATATCTTTTTTTGGTGAGATTGGTTTATGGTTGTTCAATCGTAGCCATTTTTCTGATAACGATAAGCTAGGCGGTAGTCCGTTCGGTGGCGGCTTACAAGGCGGTATTGGTGCGTCAATTTCAGCTGATTAAATCGGCACATAACAAACGACGATGGTTCGAGCTCGTTCTTTCAAAAGTGCCACTCACCTGTTTTTAATGAATTATTTTGGGGTACGCCAGCATTCATTGTTTGGTCTTAACTGTTCAACATCAGTTGTTGTTTCAACGACAAACGAGTATTGTTTTACCTAAATGGTTAACATAAGCAGACATGGATTGTTTAGTCAAAACAGTATTAAAGTTAAGCAATACAACAAACACATTAACTCACTCGCTGCGGTCGCTGGGACAAATTTACGGGCGCATTTCGCGTCGCTCAAAAGCTGCCCCCATAAATTTGCCCGTTATGCGGAGCGTTATATGGTTCATAGAGTTGGCATTCAGAATCACAGTAATTTATTAATAACCAGTATGGTGATCCCATGAAACGTATTATAGGCATTTTGATAGCAATACTTTTACTTGGATATGGGGTGGTGAGAATCGGCGTAGGCGCTTCTTTGTTAGCTCAAACCTTAGACGTAGTCAATTTTACTGATTTAGCTGATGGAGTTGCAGAGGTTAAAGTATTCATTGACGCCCGAGTAAATGATCAAATACTCCCGTTTAGTTTAAATGGCTACTTTGGTTATATATTTGCTATGGGCGTTTTGTTATCGACTGGCGCAGCCGGGGCTATTGCCCGCAGGAAATGGGGATACAATACTCTTGGTGTTTATTTGGCAATGCACGCTGCTCTCTTTATTAATTTTCAAGAGGTTAATCCAAAATTGATAGGTCTTTTATTACAGGTAGTAATGCTACTTTTATTATATTACTTAATGCCTCCAATCTCGGGAAAATCAGAAAAAACCAAATAACAAATCAATTAATCCGACTTCAACTCGCTCCGCTCTTTGGGTCGGTTTAGTGGGGCGTTATTTTTAAAGGGATCTATAAGTAATCATGGCTAAACAAATTCTAATTTATCTTGCTGGTATGATTTCCCTTTTTATCTTGATGATATTGTTGCTTATTTCTCTTTGGGTATTTGATGAAGGCTCAATAAAGATAGATGACACTCTATATTCACCAAGTGGTGAGTATAAAGCGATTGTTTATACTTTTATGGGCGGCGGGGGATTTGGGTATTGTTATAAGAGAGTCGCGATCCTAACGTTTTCATCACCTGATCCATTACCCAATGGGCGACAAAACTACACATTCAGCAGCGGCTGTAGCACACTGGTATCAATTGTGTGGAAGGGTAACGCGTCGGCAGAGATTACTTACTCATCCTTAACAATGACTAGCGCCATGATGGATTTGAATGAATCAGCACAGAAAGGCAAAGTATTGGTCAGCTACAAACGTAATACATAGCCAACCACTGTTTGAGTCTACTATTTTAATTAGAGTAAATTCGATAAATTTTAGTCCCAAGCATAAGTTTGGTTTATTCTTATTACCGATTGTGTTTGTCTTAATGGTTCTTGGTTATTTTTACTGGATGATCCAATACGGAGCTCATTACTGACATTCACGTATAACAAAATAATAAAGACGGACGTTGCGCAATATTGCTGCCCTGCGGCTTATTGTAAGTGTTATTTTTTTATTAAGGTTGAATTATCTATGAATAAAAAGGATTGTTATGAAAAAAACTATAGACGAGGTCAAAAGCGAAGTTAAAGCTAAATTACTATATTGGAATAATATCCAGAGTAAAAAGGTTAAGATTACTTTTGTATTTTTTTTTGCGGGACTTGTAGCGTTAAAGATTTTTACCACCGTTTTAACATTCGATTGGCTGACAGGTTTATTTAGTTAATAAACAGCGCAGTCAAAACACAATAAAAAATTAACAGGCAAAAGAAATTGGCTTTTGCTCCATCGTCGCTATTTTAGCCAGCAATTTTTTGCCTGTTAATTAAGCGTTAGGTTTACATAAATAACGGGAATCATCAGGATGAAGCCGAAAAATCAGAAACTATTTATCAGCTTCTTAATTACGACTGTGTTCATTGTTACCTGTACCATTTTTTGGCAAATAGCGAAAGATGAAATTTTCTATCTTTGCGGTAATTTTTCGGCGGGTGTAACGAAATCAAGTGTAATTAGGCAGTTGGAAACAGCTAACCTGTCCAGCTATAAACATACTATTAATGAAAACGGTTCAATTATTGTATTTAGTAGTAGGCTCTATTTTGTCACTAATCAATGTATTATCGCGTTAGATAAAAGCGAAAAAGTCGTGCTTGCAGGTTACAAGTAAACCTAACTATAAGCCAATCAAGTAGGGCTAAAAACAGTTTGCTGTTTTCGTTCCTCAACATTGTAACAAACAATTTTTAGCCAGCTATTATTTGCGCCTTAATGTTGCTCAATCGTCTACAGAGGTAATCTATGAAAGTTGGAAGTAAATTGGAATTGTGTTACAAAATTCAATCCAGCGATTTAGCTAAAGAACTATCTATTGATCCGCAAGATGATTTTCCAGAAGTTTATGCCACCTCAAGAATGATCGCATTAATGGAACTGGCAGCAGTACGCTTAATGAAACCCCTGCTATCAAAAGGTGAGCTATCTGTAGGGGTAAGAGTGAACGTAACACATATGGCGGCAACACCAAACAATGTGGAAGTCAACGCTATTGCCACATATAAAGGAATAGAAGGTAAACTACATGCGTTTGAAGTCGAACTGCATGACTCAGCAGGTTTAGCTGGTAGCGGTGTTCACACTCGTGCCATAGTAAGAACGGAACGTTTAATTCAAGGTGCAAAAAGTAGAGTTCAGACAACATAAGAATTTTAAAAAGGACAAAAAACAGTTGGCTTTTGCTCTTTCGTCGGTATTTTAGCCAATAATTTTTTGCCTATTAAATGGGCGTTGAGGCTGTAGAAAAAGGTCGAAGCCAAAAAACTACCGTGCGCTACGTAACATATTTCTGTTGTTTATTGGTTAAACCTATCCAGATTTCACGTAGCGACGCGTTTTTAAGGTCAATTTTGGCTGATTATTACATTGTATTTTACGTTGAGGGTTTTTCTACACCCTCGTTATATAGCCTAAGGAAGTTTTGTGCAAATATCGGGCAGTAAAGTAAGCCTTCGTCTCCTAGATAAATCTGACTGGGAATTATTTAAAATATTACATACTTGCCCCCAAATTATGAAGCATGTTTACGAGCCATTTTCTATAGAAGAAACTAAGGAAAGGTTTGAAGAACGTATTCAGCCATGGAGTGATAGGTCAGACCGATGGTTATGTTTAGCGATTGATGAAATCAATTCTGGTAATAAACTTGGAAGCATTGGTTTAAAGATTACCAATCATCAAGCAAATATAGCTGAGGTGGGGTATTTGCTTAAAACTGAAGCACAGGGTAAAGGCGTTGCTTCAGAGGCTCTGACACTTATAAAGAACTACGCATTCACCACTCTTAATTTAAATAAACTAGTTGCAACATGTTCATCGAATAATATTGGTTCATATAAAGTGCTTGAAAAGGCAGGTTTTATGCGCGAGGGTTGTTTGAAACAAAATTCAATCCTTAATGGTAAATATATTGATGACTATATTTATGGACTGTGTTCACCGGTTATATAAGAAGAACTTCAAATGCAAACATAACAAGCCGTTTAACGAAAACACCAGCAAACAACGCTGGCACCGGCTCGAAAACTGAGCTCTGCCGTTAACTGGTCGTTAGCTTTTTAATTAATTACAAAGGATGCTTTATGAATTTTTTTCGTTTTCTTACTTTCAGCTTATGTTTGGTAAGCTTTAATGCACT
Organism: Glaciecola sp.; assembly: GCA_034112105.1. Taxonomy (GTDB): domain Bacteria; phylum Pseudomonadota; class Gammaproteobacteria; order Enterobacterales; family Alteromonadaceae; genus Glaciecola. The sequence continues at coordinate 6,745 of JAWUVZ010000124.1, forward strand.
TTCTTATGAAGGTGAACTTGATAAGTTTTTTAATTTGTATGAGGCAGGAAAAATTGTAGAGGCGGTTGATTCTATTTACTCAACAAATCGATGGATTGATAGGAAAAGCGATGACATTGAAAAGCTAAAGACTCAGTTTGTTGGAGTATCGAGTTTAGTTGGGGAATATCACGGAAAGACGCTACTTGGAAAGAAAGATATCAACGAACGTCTTATATCAGTTACATATATGGCCCTTTATGAGAGGCAACCAGTGCGCTTAGAGTTTGTGTTTTATCGACCTAAAGATAAATGGGTTATTTATTCTTTCTCTTACGATGACAATATTGATGAAGAACTTCTAGATGCTTCGAGAAGGGAAATTGCGGGTTACTAGTGAAGCTAAAAAATGCATTTTAGCTAACAATAAATTTATGGGGCATCTGGCAAGGACAGCCAGTTGCCTCTTAAATTGGTGTTATATGACAATGAGAGTTAGGTGAAATTTACAAAACTTGCGATTGTTTCGATGTTCTTTATATCTGGCTGTGGTGGAGATAGCGAGGAAGAATCGCAGTGCCCTGAAGTTACTCTGCCGGTGATAATTCCAGCTGTAAATGTTCAGTTATTCGATACTAATCAAATGACGTTAAATGTGTGTGATGCAATTTTGACTATTGATAGTGCAAATGGAAATGAAACTATTTATGGGTCTGCTGGAAACGACTGTTCCAATACCTTTAGCTTGGAAGGTGGATACAACTTGATTGAGCACGATTTACTCATTGAAAAAGCTGGATATATAAGCCAAAGATTTCAGTCGGTAATCCCCGTCGCAACACAATGTGGGTACGATACTTTAAATCTTGTTGTTAACCTTGTTGCAAACTAAGCGGGCGTGAGAAATGTCATCCAACAAATACATTAAGTCGAATTTTTCAGAAGAGCGCTGCTAAACCGGTTATGTAAGTTCTGGGAGGCTACCCTTGAGTAGAGTTCGTGCTCTAAAGAGCTATACAGGAGCTCGAAAAAATGATGATTTTCACCAAAATAGAAATTCTACAGTCTCGTTATGCATATCAAGGCAATAATAAAGTATGCTCATAAAATGTTAGTAGATAAGAGGAGAGTTTCATGAGTGATGTACCAGTATATATCGTAGTAAACCTGACTATTGAAGATGTAGATGAATATCGAACATATGAGAAAGGTTTTTTTGGTCTCTTAAAAAAGTATGGTGGTTCATTCATAGCGTATGATGATAATACCGAGCACTTCGAAGGCAGCTCACCAAGGGGCGGGAGAATGATTATTTTCAGCTTCCCCTCTGAAGAGGTTGCTAAAGCTTGGTATGCTGACGCTGAATACCAGGCTCTTTCAGAATATCGCCGAGCGGGGACTCACTTGGAGTTTTTATCCATGGTTCGTGGAGTTCCACCTCGTCAGTGATGAACCAAAATACATAACAAATACCGCGTGTTCAGCACACTGGTGTGCTTGAATCTTCATTGCTTTGCAACTTGGTCCATGTGGCAGTGATTGTGTAACTAGGCAGGCCAATGTAACCTGAAAGTCAATCTTCAGAATTACTGCAATTGATAAAAGACGCGCCCATATTGTATGGCGTTATTTTTGACATAAGTAACTAAGCAAGGAAAGTACATGAATAAAATCACGAAATGGTTAGTTCTTTTAGTCTTGATTTTTACTGCCATTAGTTTCTATAGTTATGGGAATTCAACAGGCATGTTTATTTTTATTGTTTTGGGTTTTCTTTTTGAGGGAGCGTTTTGGCTAAAACTATTTAATCGTAAAAAGAAGCAGAGTAGTAAGTAAATATATTTCTTTGTTAGAGGTTATTTCAGGATCGCAACCGCATAATGCTTATTCGCATTGACCCATTAATGTCAACGTTGGTTGTGCGGCCAAAACCGAAAACCTATCTCAATGTGTATAACGGTGGATTGACCCCGAATGAATCGCAATATCTTTATTGGGAATGCTATAAACAGTTGACCAAACTGACTTGACCACTTCACATCCTTTGTCGAAATTAAACAACACCTAAAAACGCTATTATGGTTCTTGAGCGCTAGGTCTATAGCGTCTACAATAGCGGAATATTATCTACTTTAGGTTACCAGTATGAATGACTCTACAACACTACCACTTTTACCAGATCGCCTTTCAGGGAATTCTCGCAGCCCACATTACGTGGAAGAAATTTTTCAGCATAAAATAGGTATTTTGCTTAATGGCAAAGAGCGTACCAATGTCGAGGAATATTGCATAAGTGAAGGTTGGGTAAAAATACCTTCTCCAAAAGCGTTGGACCGCAGAGGACAGCCGCTGCTAGTTACACTAAAGGGAACAGTGGAAGCATTTTATAGTTAACTAGTTAGATCCATGAGGGGCAGATGCGTGTGTAAAAACCGCATCAACACACCCGTTAACGCTATGCGCAAGGATGCACAAAGGATTGAAAATAATATGAAAATTCCAGCACTACTAGTTTTACTTCTGCCATTATCGGGATGCACATTTTTGGGTTATGCTACTGATATTGTCGTTGATAACCAAAACAGTGATAATTCATTAACTAAGCAAGGCCTAGAAGCTGATATTGAGTTGCTAAGGCATGCTTTAGGGGGGCATCCTCCTGTTCAAAGTCAACCTGGTAATTGTAACGACCTCAGCGGTTTAGAAAGGACTGAGTGCTTGAAAGTAGCCGACCAATTGAACAAAAGCATCGCAAAGCACCGTGATAAATAAAAAAATACACACTTGCCCGTTTTTACTCGGCTGCGCAAGCGCAGATATTAGGCGCTTATGAGGTTAATTTATACCTATAGACTGCTGTTCCTATTAACCCTACTTTTTGCCGTAATACTCCCTTATTTTTGGGCATACAATTTTTCAGTGATGCGCGAAGTTGATTATGCAAAAGGTCTTTCACATTTTTTCCCAGAAATAGTTTTTTCAGTATTGGGTCTGCTTGGGCTACTTGGCATCTGGCAGCGGTTTAAACATGCTATTGCTTTCTCATTGTTATCATGTCTTCTAATATTTCCAATGTTAAAAATGTCTATCGGAAGTCCAGCAACGGACGGTTGGTTTATAAGTTCAATCCTTATGGTTACGCTATGTGTTTCGAGTATTCGATTAAAGGAAAAGCAAAATGACACTTAACATACGCAGTAACTCACTGGTTGTGTTCGTAACGGCCGCTTTATCAGTGCAATACGATCCGCATTTTTCCATTATGTTGAGCCGCAGTCTTTATGCGTAAATCTAAGCTTGAACGTGTTTTTAACTATTTTAAAGCCATTACCTTTGCTAACTTGGCTGGCGGCTTAGTGACTTTCATTGCAGCCCTAGTTATATTTTTCATATGGAAAAACCAAGGAACTAATGGGCAGCAATCTGTCTTTGATGATGCGTTAAACGTCAGTATATTTTTATTTCCTGTGGGTTTAATGTATAGCCTTATGGTTATTAGCCCGATTACTCTTTTTTTACAAAATCGACGGCGATCATTTCAAATTTGTTGTCTGGTTGCTGTCGTTTTACCGGGGCTATTACTGCTAGGAAGTGGTTACTGGGGTTTGCTTGCGCTGAGTTATGGTTTATCAACAATGCTAATTTTTTTGAAGTTGTATTCAGTAGATTCAAACTAACAAAAATGCCTGCTATGCTGGGTCTTAGCTCTTTTACTAAATATTTTTTTATACAGGGATTTTAAGAATGAAATTCATTTTGTGTGGAGTTTTTGCGTTGGCGTTAACGACTGGCTGCGTCGTAGTGCCAACTAAAGACATATCAGCAGTAAATAAATGCGAAATATCCAGTGATCGTAAAACGCTAAAGATGATCAATGGTTTTGAAGACACCAACACATACTATTCGGTCAGTGGGTTGATATTAGTGCCCATTTCAGGAGTAGTATCGGGAGTGTATATTGCAATTAACAATATTTATCATATTGGTGAAGAAATTATTGTTTGTGGTACAGGAAAACAGTCGCTATAAACTCCAATTTTTGTGGGTGTGACCGGTAAGATTCTTTCTTTGATTAAAGTAATCCTCGGGATTATACTTATTTTGTGCGGACCACAGTAACTGATCTAACAGAATACATTACGCAAGCTGACTGTAGACTGAGTATGAGCGAAATGGGCAAGTAGATTAATTTGTTTATCCACTATTTGTTATGTTATTTATTGTAGAGGAAAGGTAATTAGTAATGATTAATACCAAAATATATAAGACGGTTTATCAGCTATCTGAAAAGCTAATGGACGCTGCTAATGAAGAAAATAGAGAAGCATTTGGAGCCCTTTATGCGCAATTAGAGTCCATTTGTATTGATAATGAAAATACACCTAAAGACCATCCTGAACAATGGGAAACGCTGGCTGATTTTACAGAAGAGTTAGAAGACGCAATACTTGGTTACGCCAAAGCCCTCGAAAAAGCTGTCGCAGTTAATTCAAAAGATCACTTGTCGTCGATTGCGTTTTCTATGGCTAAATTGCAACTTGAATTAGGTCAGACTGACGCCGCTATTAAAAATCTCGAAGATGCAAAAGTCAGCGCTAATAAAATCGCAGATAGAGAACTGAAAGAAGAAATAGATGAGCTACTGGAGAAGCTATCAGTAGATTAATGTCAAAAGGAGCGTAAAAAATGGCTGAAGCAGTATTGAACAATGGTTCATATTTTGTCGGTTGGGGAACATTAGCACTAATAAATGCAGGGCTGGCACAAGGTAAGGGACGAGGAGGGCTTAACTGGTTCTTAATTTCGTTATTGTTAGGACCCATCGCTACATTTCTCTTAGTCGTAATGCCTGATATGCGCTGGCAGTCTTAATTAAAAAATCGATTGTGATGCTCGTTACGTAACAATAAGGATAGGCATCGCAAAACCGCAGTGTGTTAATTTAGCCCTTACAAGGCCATTTTATTTTAATGTGGCAAATTTTAGTCGAGTTATAATGAATAAAATAAACCCCAAGAAATTGCTCAAAAGTAAGTGGACGGCAGTGACGCCGGTGAATAAAGAAAAGCACTTTATTATTTCAGAAATCGAGTTTGATGAAGAAGACACTGTTGTCGCTTGTTGTATAGAACCACTCATGTCAAGACGCGCCATACCGATTAACTGGCATGACTTAAAAGACAACAGTATTTGGATTCATGGTTGGAAATAGCTGGCCGTGTGGTTAATTTTAAATAAATTATCGAGTGAGGGAAGAATGAGTTTTTTTACTTTGTTAGGAAAAAAATTAACCGAATTTAAATATCATTATTACGGACTTTTTATTATCCAAGAAGTCCCCGTTGATCGATTTCATTCCATCATTTCACAATACATAGAACGCGGTTGGGAACTCAGTGGGGAATATAACGAAATAGAAGACGCAATCTCCAACTGGTCATGCAAACTCAGAAAAGGAACAAGCACACTGGATTGTGTATGGGACGCAACAATAAAAGGGAGCTTTATTGGGCCCCAAAGAATTGTTTGTGGTTTAGGCCAAGAATTTTGTTTTACTGCAAATAACGCACCTCAATAGCAGACTAGCGTCGAAGATATTTTTGTAAGGAGGTCTAATTATGTTTTACATTGGCGCTGCCTGTTTCATATTACTGGGCGTGTATAATTTACTCGATAAATACTTTGGAAAACAAGATAAGTTACATGTCGCTATGGATTGGTATATAAGTTTTGCCATTTTTATGACGGCCTATTTTTCGATTATTGTATTGAGCATCGTTATTAAAAGTATTGGTATTGAACAATCCGTTTCGCTCGCCCTTGCGGGTTATGTGTTCTACATTATTATTCCATTTCTGATTGTAAAACTGATGTTAGATTACTCTCTGAAAAAAGCGGTTATTTACTCATCTGTAGTACCATTTGTCGCTATCCTCGCTGAAATTCCCTTTGTATTAATAAAGGGCCCGCTTAGTGCTTAGCTGAGTTGTAGTTGGCTTCAATCAAAGGCACATTCCCGATAACTGCTTTAGACGGTAAAGACGACTTGTATTCAATAAAAATCGAAGAGAATGTGGAGTTAAAGTGAAAACGAGTAGAAGAGTGATTACTGGCATAGATAAGGAAATTGAATGCACTTTATTTTAGGGATACTCTCCACTGCAATTACCATTCTGGTGTTAATAAATCGCTTGAGGCAAAGCGGAATTGACTTCGGCTGGCTTAACCCATCTAGCTGGGCGCGACGACGTCGGTTTCGTCAAGAATACGAAATGCACCCTGCATATACACTAGAATCTCCTATGGATGTGGCTGCGTTATTTATGGTCGCGGTAGCAAAAAGTGATGGTGATATGACAAAAGGTCAAAAAGACAAAATCCTTTCGTTATTTGCTACTGAGTTTAGTCTTAACGATGTTAAATCGATAGCGTTGTTGGGTTCGAGTGTGCATATTTTCGGTCGTGGTGACGACGTACTTGATAACCCAAGTCGAGTTTTATCCCGCACTATGGACAGTTTTACCGCTACCCAAGTTGCTTCGGTCTTGTCGATGCTTAAACAGGTAGCCAATGCTGAAGGTGAGCCGCGCAACTCACAGCAAAAACTTATCAACACAATCGCACTAGCGATGCCGAATTCAAAGCAATGAGTGAGCTGATCGCAGCCTGACTCTATAACAATCCCAATAAAAAAAGCTAAAAGATTGGACTGGACATAGGCAACCTATTGCGTTCGTAAGTGGATTGATATATTCGCCAAGAAAGACCACGCAGCAATAATATCAGCTGATCAATTGGCGCTTTATAGGGGGAGTTTTTGCATGAAGGAAATGTTATTCTTGCTACAGGTACAAAGTGGTAGTTACATTACTATTTGAAAGCCATGCTCGTAGATAATAGTTTGCAAGGCTATAAAAAAGTGTTTTACATGAACCCAATTAGCTATTTTGGAGAATAAACATTACACCCAAGTATTGGCTCACAATCGCAATATACCAAGCTTTGTTTGTATTGATCATTTTACCAATAACCAGCAGCATTAATAACAAGAGAGAATACATTGCAAATAACTGAAAAAGGAAAGCTGTCGTTGAGCGTCCGCATTATTGTAGGTGTTCTCTCCCTGCCATCACTACTTCTTGCTTTTATGCTTATTTCAGATTCCCTTAAGGGCAATTTTGATGGTATCGGTGCATTTGAGATTATTTATGCTTTAGTCGGTTTCTTTGCGATTTATATCGCTCTTACTGGTAAGAAATTTTTCTAGCATGGCTAGCGATACATTGAGTAAATGAGAAATATGACTAATCAGGGTATTAATTAGATTACCAAGAAGGCTGAATGCACAGTGGAATTAGCAGTAAATGTAATAATAATCATACTGGTAGGTATTGGTGCAGCCTTGTTCTTTGTGGGTTCGCTGATTGTCGTTGTAACCGCGTTTGGGCACAAACAATATGCTTATGGTGTGCTTTCGCTAGTATTTTTTCCTTTAAGTATTGCCTACTGTTTACAATACAGGAAGGAAGGCGCTTATGCTTCAAAGTTTCTTATTAGCGGTGCACTTTTGGTTGCCGTGACCTTTGGTTTAGCCAATCTATTTTATAAATTTTAATGACCTTCGTATTATCATTACTCAACCGCATCTTAGTGCTTGAGTAGTCTATCAGTAGCTCGCTAATAAAAAGTTCGGCTTTCTGATAGAATTATAAAAAGCATCAATTTTTAGTCGGATAAACTCTTCATGAATATACGCTTCATCAACAGCGCTTTATTTCTTTTAATAGTCGCTTTTTCTGCATCACTCAAAGCCCAGTGGTATGCCGACAGTGCTGGCATTATGGGCACTAATATATACGTCGAGGTGTGGGCTGAAACACCAGTTCAGGGTGAGCTGGCATTGCGAACCGTCATGGCAGAAATGGAGCGTATTAATCAACTAATGAGCACTTATATTGACACTAGTGAATTGAGTTTTATTAACGCAACAGCTGGCCAACAGCCGGTGGTGATCAGTGATGAAATGTTTGAGTTGATCGACAAATCGGTAAAAATTTCAGAGCTTACAAAAGGAGCGTTTGATATCACCTTTGCAAGTGTGGGTTATTTGTATAATTACAAACAAAACGAACGTCCAAACGAGGCAATGATTGCCTCTTTATTGGACGCAATCAACTACAAACATATCAAACTCAATACAGAAAATAAAACCGTTGCCTTTACACATGAGAAAGTAAAAATTGATTTAGGTGGCATTGCTAAAGGGCATGCCGTCGATAATTCTATTTCGTTATTACAGAGAATGGGTATTATGCATGGTCTAGTAACGGCTGGTGGCGATACGCGATTAATTGGCGATAGGCGCGGTAAGCCTTGGATTGTCGGCATACGTGATCCAAGAAACAAAGACAAACAGGCAGTAGTTATGCCACTACAAGACTCAGCTATGTCAACCTCAGGCGACTATGAACGTTACTTTGAAGAAGACGGCAAACGCTATCATCATATATTGTCGCCTAAAACAGGTAAGTCGACTTACGATGTTCAGTCCGTATCGATTATTGGCCCAAGTAGCACATTCAATGATGCACTGTCGACTGCGGTTTTTGTAATGGGATTGCGAGAAGGGTTGGGCATGATCAATCGCATTGACGGTTATGATGCAGTGGTAATGGATAATCAGCGCAAAATGCATTATTCGACCGGCCTGCAACAATAGGGATTTATAAGTGATGAACTTTATTAATAGGTTTTTGATGCCTTTTGCCATCTCGTTGTAGAGCATCATAAATTCAAAATTGAATTTTTTATACCAAATGGTAAGGAAGACCAGGTAAAGTAAAGAAGTTGATATAATTTCAGGAGTATATACGTCGACTAGTGGCCCGTGAGCGCAAGTTTGACTATGCGATAGCAACTTATACCGCAATGCCTGTTTTTTGCTTAGGGGTTACGCTGGTGCTTCATTTAGCCACCTTATTGACAGGATGAATGTCAATAAACCCAGCATATATCAAGCTGTTAGTAATAAAAAAGATCTGTTGATAGGGATTTTCACCTCTATTTACTCATTCACACTAGGCGTAATAGTGTTGTGGTTGAATTAGCCGGACAGCTCAATAAAGGTGTGAAGAAGTTAACATCCATGTCTTGCCCGTCATTCATGACGAGGCCTCCCATCTCGAAGTCGTTATGCTCAATCGAGTTAATTCATATTGCTAAGCGCCAATAACACCATTTACTATAGGTTCAAACGCAGTCAATGAATCCATCAAGGCAGCATTACCTAAACCTGTTTGTGGAAATAAGGTGCGCATTTGCCCTTGTTCACCGTGCAAAGCAAGGTAGTTTAAGATAACCGTTTCAACCAACAAATTGACGTTGTTCGCAGCCGGTGTTGCGGAGGTTTCAACGGAGCCATCGCGACGCATATAGCCGATTTGTTGACTTACTGCTTGTTCTTCGGGCGTGCCACCGATTAATTGAGGCGTGCCATTAGGATTGTAAACCATAAAAAAGGAAGCCGCGGTGGACGAGTTGTCACCTGTCCATACACCCTTACCGCGACCGTTTTCAGAGTCGTCTATCATACCGTTACTAAATACCGAGCCATCACTGACTACGTACATCATCACAGGAACGCCTACGCGAGCGGCATACTCCAAGACAGCACCCATGCATTTACCAGCACGCAAATCTCTTACTTCACCAGTTGACCGATTGCCAGTGTGGTAATCGTAGCCGCCCATCGCAATGGTGCCGGCCCCAGCGAAACCGTTCATTACCAACTTCATGACGGAAGCTGTTTTTTGAAATTCACGATCACCGTCAAATTCTGCTTGAGTGAAAATACCGTTGTCGCCCACAATATTGGGGTCAAGTTCGGGGTTAAGCGAGGAGGGATCGCCAAATCTATCGGCGATATCTGCACTCTTAACATAACCGCAACGCACGAGTTCTTTTAGATCTTCGTCACTACTAAGTTTTGTATCAACACGATTAAGCTTCATGTCACTAATACGTTGAACCGACTCCATTACCGAAACCGCATCTTCTTGACTTAACAAGCCAACAAGATCGCCTGTATCCACCAAGCCGGTCACGTCGGAAGCTCGGTCGACCTTTGTTGGGCGTTTACCAGGATCGATTAACGCTGCCGGAGCCATAGAGCTGCCGCCACTGTCGGAGTTTCTTGAACCAATTAAGGTTAATAATGAACCGTCTGAACCTGCACGATTAATCCCGTACATTGGGTTGTGTGGATTGTTTCCTGTGTCGTTTTCTGATCGGGCTGGGATAACAGCACCATTCACATTCGCCCGATTGCCTACTGCTAGTTTCTCTTGGATACCACGTAAAAATGCACTGTCAGCATGAAATGCCAAGCCTAATTCATTATTGATAAAGTCGGATAAACCGACGATAGGATTGGCAATACTCGGGACCATGTCACCAGGCAAGCCCTGACGGCTATAGCCTTGGGTACTTAAAAAGTCCAGTTGACCGCCGCGACCGCCAATTAATACATTTGAACCTGCAATATTGGCACCGCCAGCTAAATCAAAAACGATAAAAGGTATCTTGCCAGCACCTTGAGTTGCAATACCACAGCCTGCTTTTAATGCTTCTAAATCGGGCGATAAACTGGCATACGCCTTGCCTGAACCTGCCAACATACTTAATACTGAACCGCCTACAACAGCTCCCATTCCAGCGTTAAATCCCTGAGCTAGAAAATCACGACGTGTTACTGGTTTACTGTGGTTTTGGTGAAATAGTGGTGCGTCCGGGTTTGAACCATTTTTGCCCCCCATGCCGCCATGATCTGTTTTAGCGCTCGCGCCGACAGAATACTTTTTTGAAAACGTACGTGTTATTTTTTTCATTTTAATCACCTATTCGCAGCAGCTATTGCATAACAACAGCTGCACTACCGAGAACGGCTGCGCATGTTGCTTTTGCTACTGTGGATGTCGTTTGCGCTGAACAAGAATTGTTATTTGAACAAGTCGTTAAGCGGTCGATTAAGTTATTTAATTCGGTTGATACATCAGCCGACGCTGGCTGGCTACTTAAGTCGTCTCCAATCATGCGGTTAATCAGCGGATTAATAAGTGCCAACTTCTCTGCAGAGCTAAACCCAGTATTTGCTGACTGATTAAAATCGAAACTTGTGAAGTACTCGGCTCTAAGGTTGTCACTTTCAATCAAGACATCACAATAGCGGATTGCCATTTGCGTGATTGCCATTTGATTTGAGGCTAAGAAGCTTTGTATTTCAGTTACGCTTGGCAGTTGTTGACGTAACTGCTGATAGGTACTATTTACTTCAGGGTTTGAAGATGACACTCCGGTAAGTGCGGCCATAGTTGCATTGACTTCAGCAAAGTTACGGATACCGATATCGGATTGCGGAGCTAGGTCCACGGGTTGCGCTGCTAAAGGAGTTTCAGGAGTTGGACGCAAAGACACCGCATCACCTAACACTTCAAAGGTAAGAAAAAACTCGTCTTGAATGGGCCCTTTCTGTAATGGAATAATGGTACCTTGTGGTGAAAGTTGCTGGCCTAATTCATTACTAGCAGCTTCTACACCATCAACGGTTAAGTTCAAAGTTGCAAAAACTTGACCGCCTTTTGATTCACGTCCATTAACGCCAATACGAATAGCGGTTAACGTAATACCGTCAAGATTTGCATTGGCATCGAGACTTATCATTGAGGGCTCGGTAAATAAGTAGCTATATGAATCAAACTGACTTACTTCAAATACAATATAGCTTTGCGGTACGTTAATGATTTGGGAGACACCAAAGAGCAGGAAAAACTTCTCACCTACTCCGGCATCAAAGTTTTTCACAATTTGTTCAGAGGTTAATACGCGGTTATGCATCGCTGCCATTCTGATTGTTCCGGCCCATGGCACATCACCTGAAACTTCGTTACCAAGGACAAACGCAAAGCTATCATCCCAGTCACTTAAGCTTGCTGCTTCAATGCCGTCTTGGTCACCTGTAAATTCACCATTGACATAAATTTGACGACCACCAACGCCGTCGTAGTTAATTACAACATGTTGAAGTGCGGCTTGTAAGTCTTCATCGGCATCACGAGTGCTGAGTGCCGGCATACCATTTGTATCCGTATTTTCATGGCGTAGTAGCATGTCGTAGTTGTAAAGCGTTTGACCTAAAGTGAAATTACGTCTGTCGCGACCACCTGAATAGCTGACAATGCGCGCGGGACCCTCTTGGGTTACGTTTGCGGGAGCAACCCAAGCTTCGATGGCAAATTCGCCAGTGGAGACGATCAAATCATGAATTTTTTTACTATCAGTTGTTGAACCCTGTGCTTTACCATCAGTTAACTGAATACCATTACCGCCAACCCACTCATAAGCGCCGCTCAATGTAAGGTTGAGTGCTGGCTCGACACCGCTTGTATCAAAAGCAATATTGCCCGATGCTGTTTTGAATTCCCACTTTGCAATAAGGTTAGTCTCAAAGCGACCACCGCCTGTTGCTAGCGTGCCATCAAATAACGTAAGCGCGTGTGAGCTAACGAGGTTTGCATCTAATTCGGTTACGTCAATAGCATCGGCCATTGCTTGAATAACGTCTGCCAGTGCTTGGCCGTCCGTGCGACAATTGTCAGTCCAGCAGTTATGGAACTCATCTCGTAATCTTGCCACTATCCTTGAGTCTTCTGGCAAATCTAAGTTCATCTTTGAAGTTGATGCAGCATAAGCTTCAGCAATATCTGATGATGCCAGGTAAGGTGAGATAGGAATGGCTGCACTTGATTGGTGGCAGTCAACACAATGCGCGCGTAATAAAGGGTAAACATTTGATTCGAACAAACCAGAGTCAGCGGGGAAGTTTTTATTGGCACCCGGAATTTTAACTACGGGAACATTTAATTCTATGTTGGTAGCCAGTTCTTCTGTGCTTACCCAATTACCAATCCAAGTAGTCAGAATATCAGCACAAGCCGATGCATCACTTAACCAACAATTGTGTCCGCCGGCTACTTTACTGACAAGTTCAGACTCGGCAATACGCGAACTATTAATAAGACTGTTAACTTCAGCATAGGCAAGGTTGATATCATCAAACCGCGCAAAGGGTGGCGATTGCTGATCTTGCACATGGCAAGCGCCACAACGATCTGGCTTCGCAATGTTATCCCAAAGGGCTAGCTTAAAGTTTTGAACGTCAGTGTTTGCTGGTGCTGGCCCTCCATAATTTAAGGAAGGCTGCTGCACCGGTTGTGGTAAAGGCGTTTGCTCTACCTTGGTCGCGCTGCCCCCGCCACAACTTGCAAGTAGCAATATTGCTATGCTGGCGGCGCCAATATGACGAATAGCATGAATCGCTTTAGAATAACCAGAAATGTTGCTGATGCGATGTTCGCCTAACACCCTTTGCAAATTAGAGTTTTGAGTTGAGTTAAACATGTTCTATTCCCCCTTGCAGTAGTCTGCAGTAGCGGCAAACACGTTTTTAATGTTGTAGTTGTTACCCATAAATTCAGTTTGAATTTGAGCAATTTGTGCGCGGTCAGCTTGGTCTTGAGGTGCGCGTAAGCATACGTTTTTGAATACCTTTTTAACTTGGCAATTTGCGAAAGTTTGACTATTCGCAAGCTCTTCGCCCATCGATTTGGCTCCACTACCGCTGCCGGGAAGTGCGTCAGACCAACCAATGGTTTGGTTTTGGCCTTGGCGCCAATAGTTGTCCCAATTATCATTCATCGTGACATAACCGAATGGGAAGTTATTCGAGTTTATCCAATATTTAGCTTGCACCCTAAGTTGTGTTTCAGTATCGATTTGACCTTGAGCATTATAAACAATGCGTCCATTTTCACCATCAGGATCGGCTTCAACGTTATAGTCATAATTATAATAGGCAAACGCCTGAGCGAGCGGGTCCATACCGGAATGACAGCCTGCGCATGAGTTGGTGAAAATACGGCTGTCACCACCTGGGCTGCGACTCAAATCCTGACGAATTCTGTCTGGCGGACGGCTAGTGTCTTTAAATGCCTCGAGGTCAGCGCACATATGATTCATGAGGGTGAAACGGAACATGGCTCTGTTTGTACCATCTTTAAAGAAAGATTTGGCAGCGCCTCTGGTTGTCATTACGCCTGCGGTCGCTTGTGCTGGAATACCCGTCAATGAGGACTGAGTGGTTGCAACCAAAACAGTCGATAAGTCGGCGCCTGAGTTTTCTAATGCCTCGTAATGTGCATTGTTGCTGGTGCTATAAGAAGGTGCTCCAGCGCTAGAATTTGCTATATATAGTAGGTCGCCCGTTAACACTTGGCGAAAATCAATCTCATCCCTGATCATGCCAATAACCGTTGCTGTGTAGTCATTCAGCGGCGCGAAAACGTCAAACTCTTCATTTGTCCATGGTGTAACCCAATTCTTTATCGTGACGTTATAAAAGCTAGGTGACTGCATCGCGATTTGTGCTGCACCTTGAGCATCGCCAGCCTCGATTAAATCAGCCATTTGCTGAATTACTATTGATGTGCCTGGGACGCCAGCCAAACGGTCATGCATGCGTTTGGCTTGTTCTGATGGTCCGGCAGATACAAACGCACTTGCTAAAATGAGCGGAACAGATAAGCAGAGCAACTTCAGCGTCTGCTTTACTTTGGTAGATGCGTTTATAATTGGGTTATTTGATTCTTTTGCTGACAAATACATCGAATCAACTCCTTTTTTGAATTTGAAATATGTTATACCCCCCTTTTACGTATCATTAGTTATTCTCTATTAACAATAAGTGTTTGCCTGTATACCGATTAATCACTAAGTCGGTGCTTGTATAAAAGACAAACGGGATTTAAGGGCCCATTTTGCGTATCATCAATATCTATGCCGAAATTTATAACATGCTGTTTTATAAACATTTAATTTTATTATCGCCTTTTTTTTAGTTACTTAATCTAATCAAAACAGAACAAGGTGTTACCAATACATAACAGTTGATAAGTATTCTTTTTAATTACTTTGCCTAATTAAATCTGTAATGAAGGTAGGCATTCTTATTTTTACTGGCCTAGAGCGATGATTTTTAATTATTTGCGGCATTAATGTGCTTTTGATAATTGCCGACAACAACGTAGAAGCTGAAAAACGTATATGTCAATTTGGAATTAAAACTAAATAAAACAGATGTATTTGTTATTAATTGTCGCAATTGTGGGGTAAGAAAATATACCTAAACTGACAGTATAAAAATTAATCCTTACATATGGAAACCAAGATTGTCGCACAGACTTCATGGTGTAAGGCTGTCACTTTGAGGTGATAGTGTGTGGTGCAAATATCCAAATAAATATACCTTTCACGTCAAGCAATAAAAGGCGTTGCACTTTAGTGACAGTATAAATACGTAAGGTAGGTCAGTATCATAATGATGCGGTTTTATCTTCACAATGAGCAGAGCAATATGATGACTCGTAACCCAAACACTGATTATTTGTTAAATAAATCACTACCAAAGGTGCTACTTTGCTCGTGCTTATTTGCACTTGCAGCTTGTGGTGGTGAAGTTATAACTAACCAAGAACAAGCCCCTGATCCTGTTGTTATAGACGTACCGATTGCGGTTATTAAGCGTGATTTGAGTATCGAAGGTGCTGATATGCAGCGCTCTATTACTGCTCCGGCCCTTTTTATTCCGGGTGCATCTCTGATTTTTAAAGCGCGGGCTAACGCAACTGCTCTCGAAGTAGATATTACACAAAACGTATTTGAAGACCGAACCGATACAGATGGTAATCGTCTACCTATTGATATCAAAGATCTTGAAAGCTCATATGATGGCTCGCGTCTTGTCTTCAGTATGCGTGCGCCAGAAGACGAAAATGCGGACGAGAATGAACAGCCGACATGGAACATTTGGGAATACGTTGTTGCCACGCAAGATTTAACCCGAGTTATTTCTTCTGACATCGTGGCACAAACTGGCGAAGATACCGGTCCGGTCTACTTAGCGGATGGTCGTATTTTATTTAGTTCAACGCGTCAACGTGGTAATCAAGCCCGTTTGCTCGATGAAGGAAAGCCGCAGTATGCCGGCTTGGAAGAAAGTCGAGAAGTTCATGCTTCCGTTCTGCATATTATGGACGCGAATGGTGAAAACATTGAACAAATTTCGTATAACCAAAGTCACGATTTAGACCCACTAGTCATGCCCAATGGAAAAATTATATTTAGTCGCTGGGACCAATTTGGTGGCAGTAAAGGTGTACATCTTTATCAAATGAATCCGGATGGTAGCGATTTAGAGGTTTTATATGGCCGTCATAGTCATGCTGATTCTGCGGGTAATAACGCAGATATTCATTTTACACAAACTCGCGTGACTCCAGATGGCCGTATTCTTGTTGCGCTCACTCCATTTGAAAAAGAAGAACTAGGCACCGATTTTGTTGCAATTGATGTGACCAATTATATTGATAATTTTACGCCCGTTGCATCCGCAGCTTCCCTAACGGGTCCTGCACAAGAACAAGCTCTGTTTGAAAACATCGATATAGAGGCAGACATTTCTCCTGGTGGTTATATTGCCGCTTTATATCCGTTATTTGATGGCAGCGGTCGTCAATTATTTAGTTGGAGTCAATGCCGTTTATTAGCCCCATTGGCTGGCGATGCGGCCGATGACGCGGTGCGTTCAGTATTGCCTTGCACAGCAGAAACGTTAATTGATCCAGCTTACGAAAAAGCACCGCCATTGTATGGATTATGGATGTTTGACCCAGCCCAAGGAACGCAGCTACCGCTAGCTGTGCCGCAAGAAGGCGTGACGTATTCGGAAGTCGTTGCCGTTGAGAGTCGTCCATTTCCAGCGGATCCTTCATCAACCATTGATACGAGCGAAACCGCGTTAATTGACGCCAATATGGGCATTATTCATATTCGTAGCGTGTATGATTTTGCTGGTGCTGACTTAAGCCCACAAGGGATTGTGAATATGGCAAACCCAAGTGTGATTACCCCTGACCAAAGACCCGCTCGTTTTCTTCGAATTATTAAAAGTGTGTCTATACCCGATGAAGACACGCTTGATATAGAGAATAGTGCTTTTGGGCGTTCCACAAACCAATTAATGCGCGAGGTTCTCGGGTATACGCCTATTCAACCTGATGGCTCCGTTAAAGTAGCAGTGCCGGCTAAAGTTCCTTTCGGTATTAGTATTGTTGATGCCCAAGGTAAACGTATTTCTGCACGCCACCAAAACTGGCTGCAAGTAGCCCCGGGTGAAACTAAAACCTGCAGTGGATGCCATGATGGTAGTAATAATTCCGATATTACGTTGCGTCCGCATGGCAGAGCTGATGCTGAATCGCCTTCTATTAATAATGGCGCACCGAGCACTGGCGTGCCATTCCCTGACACTAATCCGGCACTGTTTGCCGATTTAGGTGAGAGCATGGCTGAAACATTGACACGAATTAATGGTGTTCCTGATTTAACGCCCGATATTTTATTTGAAGATGTGTGGGCAGATCCATCACTGCAAGTACCTGCTGCTAATATTGCATACCGTTATGCTGACTTGCAAACGCCACTCCCTATTACTCAAAGTTGTGCGCAAACGTGGACTTCAATTTGCCGCGTTGTAATTAATTTTCCAGATCACATTCAGCCACTATTTGAACTTGATCGTTCGGTCGTTGATGGCGATGGTTTAGTGGTGACCAATGATACATGCGTTGCTTGCCATAATCGTTTTGATGCCGATAACCAACTACAAGTGCCGTTAGGACAACTCGAATTAACTGGTAATCCGTCGCCAGCCGATGCAGACTTGTTAACCAGTTACCGTGAACTCATGTTTAATGATGTCGAATTGGAGTTAATAGACGGTGCGCTCTTGGCGCGTTTGATACTTGTTTTCGATAATAACGGTGATCCAGTATTTGAGCTAGATGAAGATGGTGAGCCTATACTTGATGCCCAGGGCAATCCCATTCAGGTAACACAGCAAGTTGGTGTGGGTAGTGCGATGAGCGTCGGTGGTGCTAATAATAGCGGTACATTTTTTGCCGCATTTGAAACAGGTAGTCACCAAGGTTGGTTGAGTCCAGCTGAATTAAAAATGATAAGCGAATGGCTCGATATCGGGGGCCAAAACTATAATAACCCATTTGATGCACCAACAAATTAATGAAATTAAACCTACACTTTTTATTCGTCATTATCATTGCCTCTGTTTTTTTTAGCTGTTCAGTCAAAGCAGATGATCTTGTTGTTACCATAGTAGAGCCCTATGTCGATTTTCGCACTGGACCCGCTAGTGAATACCCGATTTTTCACGTTGCTGAGCAAGGTGAGAGTATCACCATATTGAAAAAGAAAACGGGTTGGTACAAAGCAAGCACCTACAAAGGTCAAGAGGGCTGGGTGTCAGCGGAGCAACTCGGTAAAACCTTCAAACCCAGTGGTGAGCAACTTTATGTGCCAACGGGTAGCTTCGAAGATTACACCAACCGTACTTTTGAATTTAGCGCTTTCGGCGGTATTTTAGAAAGTGTCACTGCAATGTCAGTAGCTGCGGCTTGGAACGTAACGGGTAACTTAGTTGTTGAGGGGACGTATACGCAAGCCCTTGGTGATTTCTCCGAAAATAAATTATGGTCAATTAGACTACAACACCACACCTTCCCTGAATGGAAAGTAAGCCCTTACTTAACGATCGGCGCTGGTGGTATAAATACGCGTCCTCGCTCCAATTTAGTACAAAGCGGAGATGAGATTCGAGAGAGTGATTTTTATGAAGTAGGCGCAGGTTTACGTTATTATTTTGCGCGTAACATGGTCGTAAAATTTGAATATCGACATATTATTGCCCTAACAGATCGTGATGACCAAGAACGTATTGAAGAATTTAAGCTGGGTTTTTCGGTGTTTTTTTAACCGTTAAACTGCTAAAAAGTGCAGTGAATAGATAGCCGATAACAGTCAATATAGCACTAGCATTAAACCCATAGCATGGTGAAATGAATGAAATTTAGTAAAAATGTAGTATGCAACGTAGTCATCATATTGAGTGTTGGTTTGTTCAATGGGCACGTGTTTGCGCAAAGTTTATCCGTAAAAAATGTAGCGCGTGCGATGCAGGCAAATACACTGCAATCGCCTGCATTGATCGACCCAAATATCGAACGTCGTGAAATTGATGAATCGGATATTGATACCGAAGACGTCGAAATAGGTATTTTTTCTGGGTTTATTAGCATTGAGGATTTTGAGTCTAGTGGGGTTGTAGGCGTCTCTTTGGCGTACCATATTAACGAAAATTTATTCCTTGAAGCTCGCTATGCACAGGCAACTGCAGGGCAAACTAGTTTTGAGAAGCTGTCAGGTGGCGCGCCCTTTTTAACCGAAGAAGAACGTGACTATACGTATTATAACTTATCATTAGGTTATAACATCAATGGTGAAACTTTCTTCACAGATAACGTAGTCTTCAACTCGGACGTTTATTTTACATTGGGCGCAGGTAGCACCGAATTTGGTGGTGACGAACGCTTTACGATAAGTGCTGGCGCGGGATACCGACTACTATTTACTGATTTTTGGGCATTAAAAGTAGACGTGCGTGATCACGTTTTTACCAGCGACATTATTGGCGTAGAAAAGGACGTTCATAATTTCGCTATTACGCTAAGCACAACGTTCTTCTTTTAACTGACGGGAGCAAACAATGACTAAAATGAATAGAGCTTTAACAACATCAATATCGTTGAATAATACATCAGGCGTTAACTTGCGTCATTGGCTTATGACTAGCGCTGTGGCATTAGCACTAACCTTTGTAAGTATAAGCGTGACAGCAAAACCGACATCAGGCGAGCAGTCTCCAGATTTTACCTTGAAGAGTCGGGATGGCGGTAACATTAAACTATCTGAACAAAGAGGCAATATTGTATTAGTTAATTTCTGGGCTTCTTGGTGTGGTCCATGCCGTGAAGAGCTTCCCGCATTTGAGAAATTATACCAAGAATACCAAGATTTAGGTGTAGAAATACTGGCGGTAAATGTGGATTCCGAAGCTGAAAAAGCCAATGTCTTATTAGATGATATTGAAGTGACTTTTCCGGTGTTGTTCGACACATCAGGCGAAGTAAGCCAATTGTATGACGTCAGTGCGATGCCAACGACTGTGCTAGTTGACCGCGATGGCAACGTACGTTTGTTGCATCCTGGATACCGCAAGGGTGATGAAAAGAAATATGAAAAAGCGATTAAAATGCTAATGAGGGAGTAACGCGCATGAGATTACTAAACAAAGCGTCTATCCGATTATTAGTTGTGGCTTGCATCGCAACACTAGGCAGTGGCTGTGCAAGTACGTTTGAGAGCATCAATCCACTGGCGGATCTCGAACCTTGGGTAAAGCCTTATGAACGCAGCAACTTGGCCGATCCTATTATGAGTATGAATCGTAATCCGGTGGCTTTAGCGTATGCGAAGCACGTTTTTGAATCTCGTGAAGGCGCGCGTGGTGCCGACGGCGGCGCAGGTGGTGGTTGTGGCTGTAACTAAAAAACAAACGGCGACGGTGATTCGTCAGAATCTAATTAGGATCAAAGTTGTTATAGGCTTCTTGGGTCTTGTCTTTAGTATGTTATTTATTGGTTCGGCTAACGCTGCTGTGCTTCCTATTGAACGCGCTGATGTGCTTTATCACTCTTATGAAGGCGATGGCGTAACCATTGATGGGCCCTCCGTATTGTTGCGTAAAAACATTGCTGGGAAAGTGTCGGTGTCTGCAAACTATTATGTTGATACTGTGTCAGGTGCATCAATTGATGTGCGCGCAACGGCGAGTCCTTATGAAGAAGTACGTAAGGAAAAAACGGTTGGATTTGATTACCTCAACGAAAAAACGCTGTTAAGCACGAGTTTCACTAACAGCAGTGAAAACGATTTTGAAGCTAATTCAGTTTATGTAGGTGTAAGCCAAGATTTTTTTGGTGACTTAAGCACTATATCACTCAGCTACTCAAAAGGTTGGGATGTTGTTGGTCGTCGTGGTGATGAAAGTTTTGAAGAAGAGGCAGACCGTCAGAAATTTGGATTAGGCTTTAGCCAAGTGGCGACAAAGAGTCTAATTGTTGGTTTTAATATTGAACATATCTCAGATGAAGGTTATTTGAATAACCCATATCGTTCTGTGCGTTTCCTTGATTCAACAACCGACCGCGGCTTTAGTTTTGCAACAGAAAAATACCCGAATACTCGGTCAAGTACCGCCTATTCAATCAATGCTAACTATTATCTTCCCTATCGCGCGGCTATTTACGGTGACGCCAGAATATATAATGATACTTGGGGAATAAAAGCGCAAAACGTTAAGGTAGGTTATATCCATCCGATTGAAGATGATTGGATTTTTGAAGTGTTTTTACGCCACTATAAACAAGACAAGGCCGATTTTTATCAAGATTTATTTAGCCGTCCTGATGAGTTTAATTTTATGGCTCGCGACAAAGAAATGAGCACCTATACAGGCTTAACTGCGGGCATTAGCGTGTCCTACGAA
This sequence comes from Glaciecola sp., assembly GCA_034112105.1. Classification (GTDB taxonomy): domain Bacteria; phylum Pseudomonadota; class Gammaproteobacteria; order Enterobacterales; family Alteromonadaceae; genus Glaciecola. The sequence goes on from JAWUVZ010000124.1 coordinate 28,298, forward strand.
TGGCAATTCTCTCAAACCGCTATTTTCAAAAAGAGCGCGGTGCACTTTGAATGGGATTACATGAAATTTGATTACGATGACTTCAGAGATGCTACGGCCCAAACGCCTGTAGGTGAAGAACCATTGTTTGGCTTCTCTGCAAATGTGTTACGCATCTTTGCATCAATTTGGTACTAAAAATGATTATGATAAATGCATCTAACCTAGCATTAACAAGCCTGCGAACGAGCAGTCCGCGAGCGAATGTGCGCGTTGTCGCAATGCAATTAATTCAGAATGTATTAGTACAATCATGCTTAGCGATTACGCTGTTAATTGTAGCGGCATTGTGGACCAACAACGTAAATGCACAGGAAGTCACAGGCGATACCCAAACGCCCATATTAGCTGAAGTCAAAAATCAGACTCAGACCCCTGACAGCGATTTAGCGGCGGAAATGGAAACACTGAAGCAAGCATTAGTGAATTTGAATCGTGATTTATTTATTTTGGAAGAGGATTTGTTGTTTCCGTCGAGTACACAAGTTGCGGTTTATCTATCCATGGACGTGGGAGAATACTTCAAACTCGATGCTGTTGAGTTAAAGATAGACGGTAAATTAGCAACCTACTATTTGTATACCGAACGCCAAGTTAATGCGCTATACAGAGGCGGTGTTCAGCGTTTGTACGTTGGCAATATTAATCAAGGCACCAGAGAAGTATCTGCATTCTTTATTGGCACAGGACCTGAAAATCGGCCATATAAACGCGCTGTTACGCTGGAGTTTGAGAAAGATGATGAAGCCGCCACTATAGAGCTCAAAATTGTTGATTCGACGTCAAAGCAACAACCTACTTTTTCAGCCATATTACTTTAGGTCGACTTGCTTGTGTTTATGACTCAGTTCAAGGCCATTAAATTTACATTTGTTGCCCTCGTTTTGGTAGCACTTAACGGCTGCTTTTCGACACCAGAACCGCCTGCGTCGGTCCAAGAAACTCGCACCAGCGCACAAATTTTGGCACAAAAACGTCAAGACGTTGCTTTTGGTCAAGTTGTTTACAGCTATTTTCAAGGCGCACCGGATCAAACCTTGTTGCAAGTTGCTCTTGCGCGCTCCAACGAACTGACGGCACAAAAACCTTACGCGCTTGACAACCGAGACCGGCTCGACTTAATGAGAGGAGCTGTGAGTTTGCAGCTAGGTATGACAAAGCAAGCAGAAAGTATTTTTCATCGCTTATTAGCACAATCGGCTGACCCTTATATTCAAGCTAATACTTGGTTTTGGTTAGCTAAGTCAAGCTTTGCGCAGAAACGCATGGGTGCTAGCGAGCGTGCTTATACCGCGATTATCGATAGCGATCTGGAAGACGAGTTAAGCGCAAAGCACAGGGAAGAACTGATATACCAAGTGAGTCATGAACGCATGAATAATGGCGGTGATTGGGAAGTACTTGCCGAGGAGTTAAGTAGCGACTCTATTTATCAAACTTACCTTATTGCCAATCAAGCGGTGATAGAACACAACAACCAAGACTACGAAGCCGCTAGTGAGGCTTTTATGGCAGCGAAGTTGTTGTTAAACGCCACGCCTGTTGCCAACTCGATACAAGAAGAAAACGAAAGTGCAAGTTGGTGGTCCTGGTTTAATTGGTTTGCTAACGATTTAACTGAGAGTCAAGAGGTTCGCGCATTTCAAGAACGTAATGCATTATTTGACCGCTTGAACTATGGTTTAGGTATTACCTTACTCGAACAAAAAGACTTCGCAAACGCACTTATCGCACTCAAATTAATTGGCCGTGAATCATTGGAGGCTGAACAAGCGTTGTTGACGTATGGCTGGACATTAGCGCAAGAAAACCGATGGCCTTTGGCAATGGCAGCTTGGCAATATTTGCGTGAAAATAGCCAGGGTATTTACGCATTACAGGCTAGTCATGGCCTTGCATATGGTTATGAACAACAAGGTGCTTTAGCAGAAGCCTTTGGCTCACTGCGCGATTCTTCTCGCCAATTAGATTTAGCAATGGCATCGTTGAGCGAGTTTGATCTACAAGTACAACAAGTTGACTTTTTTGACAACATAGCGAATGGTAATTGGCCCATAGAGCATCGCGATTTACAAATTCTTTTACTTAGCGGTGAAAGCGATTTCGACAGTGCATATCTGCTTGAAGTTCGTCGCCAAGCCAAGCAATTATTGAATACGCTCGATCAAAATATAGCACAAATAGGCGGTATGTACCGTTTATTAGATGAACGCGAGCTAGCGTTTGCTAGTCGCAGCGAATCTTTGTCGTTAACAGATGCTCAAAAAACACTCGATCGCACGAAGGTTCGCATTGCAGCTTTTGAATCGGCTCTTAATGCAAGCCAAATCTCAGATAAGCTATTGGCAACAAATGTGCAAGTATCAGCGCTGGAACGTTTGGAAAAAGCTGACGCAAGAATACTGCGTATTAATAATGAGCGTGAACGTCAATTATCCAAAAAGTACGCATCACGTGTTGCCCGTTTGAAAGGCGTGCTGAAGTGGGAATTATCAGAGGCTTATCCCGCAACTCGCTGGCAACACCAAAAACAACTTAATAATTTAAAAGTAGCTTATGTTGACGCCAGTGAACAATATGTTCAACTTAAGCGGCTGCAGAGGGATACTAGAATTATTAATGAACAACGTTCCCGTGTTGATGTGATTGCGTTGAGCGCTCAAACCGACTATACGCGGACGGAAAACTTAGTTGATTCATTAACCCAACGCTTAACCGAGTTTTTAAAAGCGCACATGGCTGTAAGAATGCAAGAGTTGGCGGATCAACAAGTCGCAACTAGACTTGCAATTATTCGCATACAAGATTTAGCGCAGCCCGGACGAGGACAATAAGATGAAAAAAATTCTTATTCTTTCTCTGTGTATGTTGCTGGCAAGTTGCAGTATGTTTAGTACTGAGGAAGAAGCGTCACTGATCAATAAGGGAATAAGTAACCGTCCAACATTAGCCGAACTAAACCTTCAGCCTTTAAAGGTCGAACCCTCGATTGCGCCAAGGTTATCTTTGCAAAAAACGCGTGACGAATATGCGGCACTGTTACCCTTACTAAAGAATGAAAAACAGCGCCAACAGGTCGCCTTTCGTTTAGCTGATATTGAAATGCAGCTTGCAGAAAAAGCACAAGAAGACGGTATTCCATTAGAAGCGTTGCAAGCGAGTCAGTCCAAGACTCAACGCAACTCGGGTTCCATCAGTCGGCCGGGCTCACTAAGCGATAATGCAGATGCGGGTATTGGGCAACTGCAACCAGCAAGTTATTTTAATCAGGCAATTTCGCGTTATAGAGAAGTTTTAGAGCAGCAAGCCCGATTGGTTGCGCGAGCTGATTTACTATCGGATGATCCTGCAAAGGTGGCCGCAGCAAGGCGCTCAGAAACAAAATACATGGACGCAATGTACCAACTATCTCGCGCACTCGATTTAGATGGTAAATCGGTTGAGTCAGTTACCGTCGCTCAGCGTTTTTTAACGACATTTCCTCCGCAAGTAAATGCTGTTACTAACTATCATATTGAATTGTATTTCCGCATTGGTGAGTACTATTTTAATCGCCAAAAGTACGATAATGCGGTAGCCAATTATAACCAAGTCCTCGCGTTATCTGAAAAGACAGCCAATATTGCTGCTAACAACTTCTATGGTATTTCGGCCTACATGCTTGGTTGGAGTTACTTCAAGCAAGAAGAGCATGCCAATGCACTCGTCTCATTTTCGAAAATGCTAGATGAAACCTTGGTGCAAAATAGTTACACACAAACTCATCTAAAAATTAATACATTACCTTTAGGGCAGCAGAGGTTAGTGCAAGACACGCTTCGTATTATGGCCCTATTGTTCTCGTATCAAGGAAATGGCGAAGCAATCAAAGGCTTTTTTATTGCCAATGGTGAGCGCGCTTATGAGGATCTAATTTATGCGGAATTAGCCCAGCAACATTTAAACGATAATCGCTTTAAAGACAGTGCTGATACGCTTTTAGTGTTCGCTCATACCTATCCCTTACATGAGCGCGCTATCGAGTTTTTCGTTAAGCACATTGATGCTTATATACTGGGTAAATTTCCGGCGTTAGTGCTCGAAGGTAAGCAGGGATTTGTCGCAGCTTATGGCGTTGATGGACCGCACAATTCGGGGCTACAGAGTATTATTGGTCGCCAAACTAGTACTTACTTGCGTCAGTACATAAAAGAATTGGCACAGAGTGAACATAGCATAGCGCAAACCGTTGAGAGTATGCTTGCCTTAAATACACAATTGGCCGGTGGCGAAACAGCTGAAAGTTCATTTGTGGGATCGGCAATGTCCCAAGCCCAAAGCGCGTCTTGGAGTGCTGCTTCAATTGATGATTTAAGCAAAATTAAGCAGGACGCCTTTGTAAATGCTGCCGGATACTATGACCAGTTTATTCGCACGTTCTCACCCGATGATGAAGTGTCACAAATGCGTTTCTATCTTGGCGAAGCATTAAGCTCTGCGAATAAATTTAATTTAGCGATTGAGAGCTTTGAAATTTATGCTTATCAAGATTCGCCTAATCCTTTGGCCAGCGATGCCGCTTATGCTGCTTTATTATTGTTTAATGAACTATCTAAAAATATGGTTTTGCGCGATGCTGATTTTAAGCAGAAGTTCGAAGTGAGAAAGATGATCAGTCAGCGCTTGTTTGTAGACACTTTTGCAACCGACTCTAGAACGGTGAATGTGGCGCAGTCTGTAATGCAACGTTTGTTCGAACAACAAAAATACCTAGATGCGATACGCTGGAGCGATTGGTTGTTATCAGGTGATAAACTAGATGGACAGGCCTATGCGACAGCAAATTTACCCCCAGCGAGTTTACTCGACAAGCATATTGGGGCACATGATATAAATGCAGAAAGCTTAATTTCAGCTCGCCTTGTGTTAGCGCATGGCAACTTTGCTCTAAAAAATTACCACGTGGCACAAGTCGGTTACGAAACACTATTGAACATCTTGCCGCCAGAAGATGAACGAGTCAAAGAACTCTCCAATCGCTTAGCTGCGACGTTCTTTCAGCAGTCAGAGCAGTTGTTAGCTTCAGCTAAGGTGAAGGATACGCTGGAAGCTCCATTACCTGCGGGGAGGGACTTTGCGCTGCTGAGCGAAACCCAACAGCTCGCTTTGATTGACAGTGTTGCGCTGCTTCAACGTATTATGCAAGAAACCCCAGATTCAACCTTTAGAGCGGCCGCTCAATACGATGCAGCTACGTACCTACTTGCATTGGAGCGTTTCCCGCAAGCCGTGTCTATGTTGATTGATTTTGAAATTCGCTTTCCGAAAAATGAGTTAGTGCCAACAATCCCAGGCAAACTATTAGTGGCCTATGAGGAGTCAGAGCAATGGAAGCCTGCCGCTGCACTATTGATGGCACAACATATAGCTCAGCCTGACACTCAATTAGGCAGAGACGCATTATATGTTGCTGCGGGTTATTTCTCAAAAGCAGGCGATAGAGAAGAATCGTTGAATGCCTATAGAAGCTATGCACATCGATATCCGTCGCCTTTGGCCGATGCAAATGAAGCGCGTTTGAAAATGACGAAGTTTTATGAGGAGACTGGCGAGGAGTCGAAGCGTCGCTTTTGGCTAAACAAGCTTATTGCTGCCGACCAAGAAGCGGGTAACGAGCGATCAGCGCGTTCACGTTATTTAGCCGCTATGGCGTCAATGGTTTTCGCTACTGATGCAGATATGGCCTATAAAAAAATTAAGCTGACGTTGCCATTAAACAAGAGTTTACAACGCAAGCAAAGTGCGCTGAAGAATGCGATCGCCCGTTACGATGGCGTCATGGCCTATGCTATCGCTGAGTATACGACGCAAGCAAATTATTCACTGGCTAACTTATATTCAGTGTTAGCTAAAGATTTAATGGAATCGAGTCGTCCCAATGGATTGTCTGCGCTAGAGTTAAGCCAATACGAATTGCTACTAGAGGAGCAAGCATTCCCATTTGAAGAAACAGCTATTACTTTGCATGAAAATAATGCAAAACGCGCATACGGTGGTTTATTTGATGACTGGGTTAAGGAAAGTTTAAAAACGCTCGAAAACCTATTACCTGTGCGTTATCGCAAACCAGAACAAATTCAGGAGCTGAGCGCTGATGATTTTGAATAGTCCTAAGTTACGAATTTTAGCGTTGGTAGCAACCTTTTCAATGACCTTGTCGGGCTGTTCAAGCATGCCGTCTTTACCGAGTTTTTCAGGCCCTGATACTAAGCCAGAACAAAGCCCTGAAAATACGTCAAATAATGTCCCGCAGTCAGATCAAACTAATGTGGACGTTGATGGCGTTGCTGTAATACCGGCACCGATTGAATTAACGCCGGAGCAATCAGAAGAACAAGCACTTGCACTGGAAGCACGCGTATTAATAGGCGCTCTTAACGCCTTCAAATTGGATAAACAAAGTCAACAAAAATTGAATTCTAGCCAGCTAGGTGATGTGCAAAGTGCGATAAACAACTTAGCTAGTGGTAAAACCGATGAAGCCTTGGTTGCTGTGCAACGAGTTATTGATGACGCAGATTTTATTGCATCACCCAATACAGCAGTTTGGGTTTTACGTGGCGATATATATCGCGCGAAGGACGATATTGAGAAAGCTCTAGGCGATTATAAGGCGGCGCTGACATTAGTTGCGAGCAATTATCAGGCGCACAATCGCCTTGCCTTTATCTATAGAGACGCAGGCAAGTTTGATTTAGCCGAAGCACATTACGCACAAGCAATTAATGCGTGGCCAGGCAATGCCGACAGCTATCGTAATCGAGGTATATTGTATGACCTTTACGTCGGCGATAAACCTGCCGCATTAGCGGACTATTTATTATATAAAGCGTTGCTCGATATTCAAGTGCAAAGTGTGGCATTGCCAGCAAAATCATTGCTAAAAGAACAGAAACTAATAAGTCAGTGGATATTGGATATTCGACGCCAAATATCTATCTTGCAGCGGGAGCAAGCGAATGGATAAAACAAAAATATCAGTTACTCAGTCGCTGCGTACTATTGTTGTAGTTGCGTTGCTACTATGTTTTCAAGGCTCTGTATTTGCTCAAGTGTCAACACCAGAGGTAGAGGAGCAAGCAGTGCCCGTGAACCCTCGAGCAGTAACACAAGAACAAGCACCTTTGGACCTAACCGTCGCATCCGACGGGAATGTCTCATCAAGCGCTGATATATTGCGACTGGAAGAGACAATTCGTGGCAATAAAGAACAACCAAAGGTATTATCAATTGTACCTTGGCAGTTGCCTTTATATCAGCGAATTGATCGTAACGAACAGCGTTGGGCTCCTATGAAAACTAGGCTTAAGCTATTGGAACGTAGCAGTTTTTTAAAAGAAATAAAGCTTCTTAAAGGAGTCCAAAACGGTCAATCTAGTGCTGTTGTAGATGCACAAAAAAACTGATTGGTATAAATTAAACAACAGATTGATGGTTCACAATACATAACATTAAAACGTATTCGAATAGACTATCAGTAACTAGAATTTTAGCCTCAAGTGCGGTGTTCATAACGAACTATTGAGACTACATTATTAAACGATCACTATATTAAAGAGGATATCATGGATACCATCGTTCGCTTTTTCCAAGAAGGGGGCTCTTTTATGTTCCCTATCTCAATTGTATTGGCTATTGGTTTAGCGATTGCGCTGGAACGTTATTGGTTTTTGGGTTTTGCAAAACGTACTAATAAGAAAGCGTTTCGTGAAATCGAACCTTTGTTAGCAAGCCAAAATTTTGACAAAATCATCCAAATAACTCAAAACAGTGCTGCACCTATCGCTCGTGTCATTGGTGCTGGTATTATTCGTTTAGGCATTAGCCCACGCCGCGAAGATATTGAATATGCGATGGAAGAAGGATTGATGGAAACCATTCCTCGTCTTGAGAAACGCACACAGTATTTAGGCATGCTGGCTAATATTTCGACACTTCTTGGTCTACTCGGTACCATTATCGGTTTGATAGCAGCATTCTCGGCGGTTGCCAATGCTGACCCCTCAGAGAAAGCCAGCTTGTTATCACAAAGTATTTCAGTGGCAATGAACACGACTGCGTTCGGCCTAATAGCTGCAATTCCATTGTTGCTGTTGCACTCATTGCTTAACACTAAGACCGCCGAAATTGTGGACAGCATGGAAATGGCAGGTGTGAAATGTTTAAACACGCTTATTGCCAAAGAGAATTTGAGCCCTAAAACTCGCCAGTCAGACGAGTAGGAAGCATTTTTATGTTTGGACGACGCCACGGGCGTAATGCCAAGAAAGAAGACGCTGAATTGGACATCACCTCTTTCATGAATCTGATGATTGTACTGGTGCCTGTTTTGTTAATGATGATGGTGTTTTCAAGAATTACCGTTGTGGAGTTAATACTCCCAGGCATTGAGGCACTTGGAGCGGATGAACCGATTGAGGACCAACGCTTGGAGATTTTAGTTTCTGATGACTCATTAAACATCTTTTTTCCACAAGGTTACTTGGTGAAGACCATTACCAAAATACCCGTTGTGGATGAAGACGGCGAGCCTCTTGTTTCCGCTGACGCAGAACCTGCAATGCAACACGATTTTATTGGGTTACAGAATACCTTAAAGTTAGTGAAGCAAACATTATTAGACAAGGCGGTAGATAAAAAAGATATTATCTTAATGCTGCCCGATAGTACCGACTATCAAACCATTATCAGCTTGATTGATGCAACACGCTCATACAAAGAAGTATTGGTAACATCGGTTGTTGATGCGGAACTCTTTCCAGAGGTATCGCTCGCTGAAGCACCAGCAAGATACGAGTTAAAAAATGCGGGAGGTGCTCAATGAAGATGTCAGCTCGAGCTAAACGCATGTCGCGTAACCATAAACGAGGCACAACTAAGCTTAGCCTAGTGTCTCTGATGGATATATTTACAATATTGGTCTTTTTCTTGATGCTCAATGCGTCAGATGTACAAGTATTGCAACGTGATGATTCGGTTGAGTTGCCAAAATCGACAGTGAAAACGCCAGCCAAAGAGACATTGTTGTTAATGATCAATGCCAACAATATTTTGTTGCAGGGTAAGCCAATTGCAAAAACAACAGACTTATATGAGCAACAAGATTACATAATTTTGGCCTTGAAAGAAGAGTTGCTTTACCAAGCGTCTCGCACCGTTAGAGCGCCGGTAGATGCAAGTGATCCTGACGCAGCGGAGGATCCTGGTTTATCAATAACTATTATGGGTGATAAGTCGGTTCCTTATAAGATTCTGAAGAAAATCATGCAAACCAGCGCTGAAGCCGGTTATACCAATATTGCATTGGCGGTCGAAAATCAACTCGAAGCGGTCAGTGACACTGAGCTGACTGATGCAGAAGCCAAGGTTGGCGTTGAAGGTGATGGCTCGTGAGTACTTCAAACTTGCCTTCAGCATATTTTCATTCACTGCTTCCTTGGGAAAGCAGTGACAAGGAAAATTCGACGTTTACTGGTATCACTATCGTCCTTCTGGCGCTAACGTTAGTGATTGCGATGTATGTACAAATGACCGAGTTACCAGAAGTGCCCAGAGCCGAGCGCGATAAGGTACCGCCGCAATTGGCTAAATTAATAAAAGCGAGGGAGCCTGCCCCTCCACCCAAAGTGATTGAACCAGAGGCAAAACCCGAGCCTGCGCCTGAGCCCGAAAAGCCGAAGGAAGAACCGAAGCCTGAGCCGAAGCCGAAGCCAGAACCAACACCTGAGCCTAAGCCTAAGCCAAAACCAAAAGAGCCAACCTTAGAAGAAAAAACTAAGCAGGCACGAGAGTCGGCAAAAAGTAAAGGGGTACTCGCTTTACAGGATCAGCTCGCCAGTATGCGAGATACAGCGAATCTGACCAATTTAGCCAACACTCAACAGACTCAAGGCGGCGGACAGACAGACACGTCGCAGCGCAAAATTTTGGGTAGAGAAACCAACAAAACGAGTGGCGGTATTAAGCTTGGGAGTTTGAGTTCAGATGTTGGCGCGGCAGGTGAATTAGCAGGGCGCAGAAATACGGAGTTTGTTGCTAGTGAAATGGGCGAAGCTTCATTAGCGACTCAACAACGCATTGAAGAAACACAAGATGTTATTGGTAGTCGCGATCTGGACAGCATTAGACAAACTCTGGACGCCAACAAAGGCGCTGTATATTCATTGTATCGTCGAGCGTTGCGTCAAGATCCTTCCATTGAGGGAAAGCTGACAGTGCGTTTAATCATCGAGCCTGACGGGTCGTTATCATCAGTTAGATTGGTGAATAGTGAGTTAGAAGCGCCTGAGTTAGTTGAGAAATTAATAAGCCGAATTGGACTAATTAACTTTGGGACTCAAAATGTCACCACAACTGAGTTAGAATACGCGTTTAATTTCTTACCTTTTTAATTAACGCTAGGTTGTGAACTGATATGAGTGATAAAAAATCAAAGACTGAAGCAAATAAGACTTCAGTCTTTCCTACTTCCCCTGAAACGCATAGCGAATCGGTTGTTACTCCTGCTAAGGCGGTTGCTGATAATGCAAACTTCGACGCTGAGCCGGTTGAAGCTAACTGCAGCGAGGCTCGGAGTGTCGAAGTTAACAGTATTGAAGTCCAGAAAGCTGAAATTAGCAATACAGAGGCACAAAGTGTTGCGGTTAATAGCACTGAAGATGGTGATTCAAAGGGCAAAAACACTCAATCCAATAACCCTTTGCATGGCGTTAAATTACAAACCATTATCGAAGATTTAGAGGAACAGTATGGCTGGGACGGGCTTGCGTATCGCATCAATATCAATTGCTTTAAATCCGATCCCTCGATTAAAAGCAGCCTGAAATTTTTGCGTAGAACCCCATGGGCACGAGATAAAGTGGAAAGGTTGTATCTAAAAACGTTCCATAAAAAGTATCGTCCAGAGAGTTATTAAACTACTAATCCCTATCAAGTAACTTTATAAATTAGTTGATGTTTACGTTTTTCGTTATAGGATTTAATGGGAAGTTAGAATGCAAAAGGTCTTTTCATCAATGATAAAAGTAACGCTCATACTCATATCTTTACTGATTATTGCTGCTTGCGGGTCGACAGGCAATGAAGCTCCAAATGATGAATCTTCCTTAGTTAAAACGAATAAGCAAGCAACCCTAACAAAAGAACAACAGCGTAAGGTAAAGCAACAAATTCTGAATTACGCTAAAGCCGATGACGACTACAACGCATTGGTGGCCAAATTCCTGCGTGCAGAGGCGCAAGCAAGCGATTTTGACGCAATTGTAAGTCTTTACCCATTAACGACTAAATACAGCCCCTACGGAAACGTTGAGCAAGTTCAAAAGTTAGTGGCATTTGAAAGCATGGAACAAGAAAATTGGGAAACCTGTTTACAGGCAACTAACATCATTCTCGATGAGAATTACACGAGTCTTGCGGGTCACTATGGTGCGATGGTTTGTCATTACGAATCAGGTGAACGTTTGACCGGTGAATACCACAACACAATGCTTGATGGCTTTATGGATGCCATTCTGCGGTCAGGCGATGGACAAACCCCGAGCACTGCTTTTTATATAACCAGTACCAATGACTTGTACGCTTTCGTTCAACTTAACGCCATGGTTGTAACTGGTCAGTCACTGGTTTACCACGAACAAAGACCGGTGGACGTAATTGAAGTGCAAGACCCTGAAACAGGGCAAAAAAGCACATGGTACTTTGACGTTACCGCCCAGTTTAGACGCGGCATTTTTGATGATATCGAAAGCGCCAGGTAGCGAACGGTTAACGTTTACGTGTAGGTTTATATTGGGTTGAACAATAACCGCGACTAACATCTGGACTACGTAACTTAAGATGCTTTGTTTTGCGACCTGTAACCCTAGCGCGCCAATTATTGAATGTTTTGCGCTTAATATTACGGCGCATAATTTCGATTACCTGAGGTTCGGATACGCCAAACAATCGCTCTATCGCTTCAAATGGCGTGCGGTCTTCCCACGCCATCTCAATAATACGCGAGGTTTCTTCTTCGCTAAATCGGTTCATTTTTTGTTTAAAACTTGTTTTCATGCCATTTTTACTTATTTTCTTGAAGTTTGGATTAGTTGTTTCTGTCAGTAATGTAACGGGGTTTCTGTGTAATTACGTATCTACTTCTTCTGTAAAAGACAATAAACGTAAACTAGTCCACTTTTAAGCGTTTTTCATTCACCATGTTTAGCAACTCACCAGCAGCAATAGCATCTGACATGGCCCTGTGATGACGCTGCATATCAATACTGAAATGTTTAGTGAGATTGGCTAACGAATAGGATGGTAGCCCCTTATAGTGTTTTCGCATTTCTCTAACGGTGCAGAGTTTCGGTCGCCTAAAGTGGCGATCTAAGCGATTAAACTCCTCTTTGATGAAGCCATAATCGAAATTAACATTATGGGCAACAAATACACATCCCGCGGTAAACGCATCAATATCATCAGCTACTTCAGCAAACAAGGGAGCTTGTGCCACCATGTCATTGTCAATACCGGTTAACGATGTGATATTTTGTGGAATGCGGCGCTGAGGATTAATCAATGACTGCCACTGGGCGACGACTTCGCCGCCAATCATTTTAACAATACCTACCTCTGTAATTCGATGATGCTGCGCGCTGCCCCCGGTCGTCTCAATGTCAATTACGGCGTATGGCTGCATCGGGTCGATAATCCAATTTACATTAGTAATACGTACATCAAAACCTAAATTTTGTAGTTTCTGAATGCTGAGAAGTTGATTGCGTCGCAATTGGTCACCCTCTGATTTCACTTCTTCAAACCGAAGTGTCTCATTCTCAATAAGCATTAAATCTGGAAAGCCATCACTTAAGTTTTTCCAGTCTTGAGTCATCGCTTTTAACAGCGACAATAAGGCGTCCAATTTACTGTGACTAATAAGCAGAATAAGGCGTTCTAAGATGTTCTTGCGCCACCTAAAAACAATATTACCTTGGCCATAGTATTTTACAGCAGCTAAGGAAAGTTGTTGAACCAACTTGGCTTTAGTATCCGTGCTTTTTAGGCGCGTTTCGATTTGCTCTGAAGCGAATTCATAAAACTGGTTGGTTTTAAGAGACGCAGGCAAATGATCAAATTCGTTAGTTAATCCTAAGCCTTCTAATTCGTATATTTCATGCCAGAAATACAGTCCAAATAAAGCACGCCATATTTCATTTTCGGTACGCATTGCCTTGCAGCCGCGACTTTCATAGTAAGCTACAACACCCCGTTCAACCGCACCTTTGTGCATTTCATCAATCAGAATAGTTTGGCTGTTCTCACGCAACATATCGGTTAATATACTGGTACGTTTCTTATGATACTTGCGAGCTAAAAAGTCTTCTGCAAAGGCCAACAAGTCTTCGGATAATGGTGCATCTATTATGCGATCGAGTTCAGCTTCGACGTCGTTTTTTAAGCCCAGCTTGTATGCTTCCCGTACCCACTTTTCTTGAGCAATGTCAGTATTTATCGTTTTTAATACTAAGCATGCGTAACTTGCATCTTCCTTTAGTAGTTCGCAAGCCAGCAAAAATTGTACTTTCGCATCCAGCTCAATGGCTTTAGCACCTAAAGGCTTAGGTAAATTTTCAAGATGATTTAGGATCACCAAGCGGTTTAATACAGGTAACTGTGTTCGTATTTCATTCAGCAGTGAATGCATGACGAAAGCCGACTTAGCACTGTCAATGTCGGCGAATCTTGCCATCACTTGTGCTTGCTCCTTACGAGTGCGCATTACCCCTAAGTCGCGCATAGAAAACTGATTTAATGTAGAACGAAAATTACCGAAGTACACATACAGAAAATAGCCAATATGTGGTTCGAAATTGCCTTGCCAGTAGGCACTTGCAACCGTAGTTTTGCAAATTTCATTAGGCTTCGCGCCACTTAAAACAACGTCAGTTAATATGGCTTTGGCTTGCGATTTTTTATATATCAATGTTGGCGCGCCAGTAGCACTGGAAGTGTTAATTTCATCCATAATTTGAATGATTTCATCTTTGGTGAGATGCTCAATAAAGGCGGAAATATTTTTCGATTCAAGAGGCGTAAACCAATATTCTTGATGTAAATAATCCAAATTATAGGAAATATTTTCAATTTCCTCGTAGGCATAAGAAGCCGCCTTTACAAAGATTGATTTACGATTAATAAACCGTACGATGAGACACTGTTGTGGTTTGGTCAGTGCGTTGAAGCGGTGAATGAATTGTTTGTCACTGCTATCTAATAAAGCCTCACATGGGCCGGTCACAAATTTTAGAAATTCATGAAAATGGCTCAAATAATAGTAAGTGGGTAAAGATCGCAAGATTTATGTGCTCAAGTTAAATGTTGTATGGATTGGCTTGATAAAAGCTCTTTAAAAGAATTAGCATACTAAATAACTGTCTGCATATACAGTATTTTATTGTACTTTAACACGCTGCATACTATACCTATTTTTTGCTTAGCCATTTAAACAGCCCTGACCACGAGGCCTTGCGAGTTCAGGTTCATATTTAATTAATTGTAGATTGTAGCGTTTTTTGACCCTTAATACGTCCAACTGGACATTTTATTCGTAGTTACGTTGTTATATTATCAATAACGAAAATAAATAGCATAAACCACTTTGTAGTCTGCACGACGCCAGTCTGTCTAAAAAGTGTAAGCTCTTCTAGGTATAGTATTTTCAATATTCACTTTTATAAGGTAATAAAATGAGTTTGAGTAGAACTGAAAATTTTGAATGCCCTTATTGTATGACTTACAACGATTTGGAAATTGATGAAGCGAATGATATTGGGCAACAGCAAATAGTGGATTGTCAGATTTGTTGCTCACCTATCGAGCTTAGTATCATTGACAATGGCTTTGGTATTGAAATTATAGCCAAACGGGATGATGACTAATCATGAGTAATAAACCGTTTAATCCTACTCCCCAATATTTCAACGCAAGTGATATTGATAATATGGCCCAACGCGTTAGGGCTAATTTTATCAACTCATTGTCAGGTTTTAAAAGTGGCAACCTTATTGGCACTCGGTCTGCCGGCGACAAAGATAGTACAAAGGGTATTGATAATCTCGCCGTTGTGAGTTCCGTTTTCCATATCGGGGCACATCCGCCTTTATTGGGAATGATAATGCGACCACATACAGTGCGTCGCGATACGCTGCAAAATATTAAAGATACGGGTGAATACACGATTAATCATATTTGCTCGGCAATCGTTGAAAAGGCGCATTGGACCTCAGCGAATTACGATCCGCAGGTTAGCGAGTTTGCTGAAATAGGTTTGACACCGCAAACAACCGATCAAGTAAAGGCACCTTATGTGCTAGAGGCGCGAATTAAGCTTGGGATGCAAGTGCAGGATATACAGGTGTTAGCAATCAACCAAACAGAACTTGTTATTGGCCAAGTGGTAGAGGTGATTGTTGAGCCACAATGGGTAAGTGAAGACGGCTACGTCGATATTGAGGCTGCTGATTCGGTGGCAATTTCGTGTTTGGATTCTTATCATTCAACTCATCGGATTGCTCGCTTTGGATATGCCAAGGCTAATAAGGAGCCGTTTACTATTCCAGTTAAAAATCCGTAGTGGAGGCTTTTATGATACCAAACTTAGACGAGTTATTGTTAGTTTGTGGCGTTGCTATTGGTGTTATAGCACTTATTGTCTAGCGGTTAGTCAAACCGCCGATTGAGAATAGCTCTGGGGATAATGACTAAGTATGCTAGTTTAAGCTCAGTGAATTAGATAAAAAGTAATCGTATTTATTTAATTTTACTAGATGGATCCAAATTTTTTCTGTATAAGTATAAACAGTAGCAAACAAAACTTTGCTAGACCTAAGAACTCGCCACCATTGGCGAGTTTTCGCATTTTAGGCCTAGTGTAAAAGCGAATCATTTCTATTTTCGTCTACAAATTGGGATACGCACTATGAACAATGTTAATCGTCGTGACTTTATAAAATTATCAGGCTCAACTCTTATCGGCCTAACTTTGGGCGGCGTTGCACTGCGCGCTAACGCACAAGAGCAGGTTAAATTAGATGATCCAACTGCCCTTGCACTAAAATATGTCCACGAGTCAGAAGTGGAAGGCGCCTACTGTGACAACTGCCAATATATACAAGGTGAAGATGGCCAAGAATGGCGCCCTTGCGGTATCTTCCCGGGCAAAGTAGTGAACGCTAAAGGTTGGTGTTCAGCATGGATGAAGAAAGCAGGCTAATTTGCGGTAAGCAAAATTTAAACTGAAATATAAAAAAGAGCTGCTTTAACTAAGCAGCTTTTTTTATGTGTTTTTGACCAGCTTTTTGCCGTTTCACATTAACAGCCTTGTTAGTAAACAGTAATTAATCCTTCTTCAAAGGTCGCATCGCTTCTTTAAAATACGACGTTTGATATGCGCCGTTCGCAAAGCTAGGTTTGATTATCGCTTTGCTTTGTTTTTCGAAGTGATAGGCTAAATTCAACAGTAGCGATTCGTCCCAAGCTTTGCCTATAAAACTCAGGTTAATGGGTAATCCTTTCATGCTACCCATTGGAACGCTCACCTGCGGATAGCCCGAAATCGCAGCCAACCAACCTGCACCTGCATTACCCCCAGCGAAGCTGTCACCATAAACCGGGTCGATTAAAAATGCAGGGGTTTGACTAGGCATTATGATCGCATCGACTTGGTGCTTTGCGAGTAATAAATCAATTCCTTCTTCTCTAGTCGCGTTTTGTAAAAATGCGACCGTATTGAGATAGTCTTCATCATACCCTTTAGTCGCTTGCGACTGCTCAAACAGGCTTTGGTCAAACAAGACCATTTCACGCGCATTGGTTTTATTGAATTCTATTAAGTCTGCCAGCGTACGCGCCCTTACTGCGGGCGCTGCTTGTTTCAAATATAAGTTTAATTCATGCTTAAATTCAATCAATAAAACGTCAAGTGCCTTGCCCCAAAAGCCTTCAGGCGGCTCAAACTTGTCGATAGTGACCAGCTCTGCACCTAGGGCTTGCAAGGTTTGTGCTGAAGACTCAAAGGCACTAATAATTGCTGGGTGTTCGCCTTGCACAGCAGTGAAAACCCCAATCCGCTTGCCTTTCAGTGGTTTGTCTAATTCATCCGTGTAATCGCGCTTACGGTCATCAGCCAACGCTGTGTAAGAGTCATCGGGATCAGTTCCAGCCATGATGGATAACATGAGAGCGGCATCTTCAACCGAACGCGTCATGGGTCCAGCTGTATCTTGGGTAACTGAAATAGGCACAATATGAGTACGTGAAAGTAGCCCAACCGTTGGCTTTACGCCTACTATGCCATTCATTGCGGTAGGGCAAATAATAGAGCCATTAGTTTCTGTACCAATAGCCAGAGATGCAAACTGCGCTGCCATGGCTGCGCCTGAGCCTGACGATGACCCACAAGGAGAACGGTCAAGGCTATGCGGATTGCGTGTTTGCCCACCAAGGGCACTCCAACCACTGATTGAATCATTGGAGCGAAAGTTAGCCCATTGTGACAAGTTGGTTTTACCCAAAATGATCGCGCCCTGTGCTTTCAATCGGGCAATAATTGGTGCATCTCGTTGGGTATTGTTTTGGGCTAATGCAATAGATCCTGCGGTTGTTGGTAACTCACTCGTTTCAATATTGTCTTTAACTAGTATAGGAATGCCATGCAACCTACCAAGCCTTTTACCTTGAGCGACTTCGGCATCTTTCTGGTTTGCTTCTTTCAGTGCGTTCGGGTTGAGTGACAATATTGATTGGACGTTAGGCCCTTTTCTATCCATTGCGTCAATGCGCGCCAAATAGGCCGACACGAGGGCGGTTGAGCTAAGCTTACCCTCACTTATTAACTTTACTTGTTGGGTTGCACTGAGTTCTAAAATTAGCGGCGTGACTAACGCGGCAGGCTCTATTATTGCCCTATCTTGCCCACTATGGCTGACTGCAACTGACGCTTGTTTTTGTTCTTCAGCGACTGCGAGCGCATTCATTGAAAGCAGACTCGTTGAACTTGTTAGGCATAGTAATAGCGCTACTTTGTGCAACCCTAACTTCCTTTTGTGTTTTAACATGCTAACTAACTGGTTCATATTTTAAATATTCCTCTGTTTTAACAGTTTATAGTACTGGGTGCACATTACGGTCACTTAGGACCACGCACATTAACAAATATAACCAGCAAGACTTTTTGATTGGACCAACGTTCTTGTGTAAATGGACCATACCCCATCAGCTACTCGTACTGGGACGATTTGCCTGCAAATCCGGAATTGTTTGCCTATGGGTTACAAAAAGCATTGCAAAAGCCAATTAGATTCATTGCCCACGCTACACCATAAAAACTCTAGTAATTACCAGTTTCACGCAGGCCATCCTATAAAGGCTAGCCTTTAGAACTACAACATTTTTCTTCTTTACAAAACATTCAGGACTTTTGCGGCTCAAAAATCAAACCTGTATTGAAAGAGTAGGAAAGCTCAGAAGTCTTGTTCAAATCGCAAGACAACTAATACCAACAATTAAAAAAATAGTTGCAATGTAAATCCGCTTTTTAAAGGCAAGTAAAGTACTAAATAAGCTTAGTATTACGATCACTAAGTTCATCAACCAGTAATGCAATTCAGAGCGATATGTAAATCCAGCAACTTCCGTTCCAAAGCGGTAACTTTCTGGGTTACCTAAAAGACTTATTAGGCTCACGCTGCCAATTAGAAAGAGACAACATGCAATTAGAACTATAATTCCTTTATAAATGGCCACTAATACTGCACCTTCATTACGGTATCTTGATTATACGATTGAAAACGATTTGTAAAACTAGACATATGTACTGTCAAATCGACACAGCCCGCAGAACCAGAATAACTACCCCCGTGAATAGAAAAACCACTTCTACCAAAAGTTTGAGTTAAGGGTTCGGGTGTTGCCCAAACCCTTACTGTGCCCCAAGCAGTCTTTCCACCAGGCCAAGGCCCCCTGCCAAGTATCCCTAAACCCTTGTCTTGTATTTGCAAATCATCATATTTCTGTAAACCGTTTTGTTCAATATAGTACTCACCCTCTGGCATTGGTCCAACATCTTCCACATTTTGGTCATCAACTGTAGATCCTTCTCTACCCGAAACGGCGTCCCATTCTTCGACGGTATTTCCATCATCGTCGACCCACTTTAGCTTTTTACCGTTAAAGTGGAGCTCGTCATAGAATGCTCTAGAGAAAACCCCAGTAATAGAGCCATTGCCGAATTTACCACCAGTAATTACTGATGTTGTGCCGCCCACGACTGCTGCGACAATAACTCGTTGGGCGCTCATGCCACTTGTTGTTGAGTCAATACCATCGATCCCAGGAGCAGCGAATTGAGCCATACCAGCAGTAAACGCAGCAGTCAGAGCCCCCTTAAGCGAACCAGTTGCTACATAGCCAGCTAATGCACCAGTTGCAACCGTCGCACCAAACCCTTCTCCCGCAGCGCCCCAAATAGCAGTAGAACCTGGTAAGTCAACACTGATTACAATCGCTGCTACAGGCTTAAGTACTTTATCTCTAAATTTAGTCCAAGCGCTGTAACCACTAGGATCCGTGTAGCTCAACGGGTTATTCAACAGATAAGAATAACGATTCTAACTTTGCGAATTGGACGGAGCCTGAATAAACGGATCGGCCTGCAAAAATCTCCCCAAAGTTGGATCATAAATCCGGCCATTCATATGGATACAGAGGAAATACGATCAACCGATTCACCTACAAAAAATACATCTAAAACTAATTCGCTATTTTAATCACCTACGTGCCTACCGTGGCAGCTAACGTGTTCTCTCAACATAATCAAGTACTTCATTGGCCAATGTCATAAAAACTGCCAGAGCATCATCCCACACGACTGGATTAGCCGAATATACCATTGGACTTACATATCGCTTGTAACGTTCAGCAAACTTTGGTTCATCAATGAGTAATTGCAGTCCATATCGCAATTCATCGACAGGGCGTTCAACTATCTGTGAATGTTGATTTCCAAAACGTTCAATATCTAGGTCAATCGCCTTTGTTACCAATTTCCCAAGCGATTCGACATCAGATGGTTTGGCTAGCTGAATATAATAGGTATCGTAAATATGTCTAATAAGTGTTTCGTCATCATCTCTTTCACTATTTCTGGCAACCCTTGCCGTTCTGCGCATCATCGATACTAGTTTTTCAGCTTGTGTTTCGATAATAGCCGCACACGCAATTTCACCAATTTCAATGTCAGATTTTACAACTTGCGCATAAATTGACTGAATACTTCTTTGTTCTGGAACGCATAAGAGGGCTGATTCCACGAATTCAAGTTTGATATACGGCCTCAAGCAAGGCGCTTGCTGATACTCCTGAGGGTAACGAATATCAAAACTAAAATAACGATACTCGTCGAGTATGAGTGGCTTCTTCTCAATGGAAAACGTTTTACTGCTTTCGATCATTGTTTCGACAACCCGCATGACGACCTTGCGTGAGTTACGCTTGGCGTTGCGTGAGGGTAAATCTAAAAAACTTTGATTTACGGCCAACTTCAGGTCAACGTCTTCTGACATGCGGTTTGTTTTAACAGAAGACTTAGCAAGGGCAGTTCCGCCAGAAAACACTATTTGGTGATGCTCTAGTTTAAGAGCGCATATTAATGTAAGAAGTTGCACAACATAATAGTCTTTCTCAACGATTGCAGGGTTGCCTAGCCCTAACGTGTCGGCAACATCAGCAAATAATGAGCTATCAAACTGCGTTGACAAACTGTGTCCCGATAGCTATTTTGCGCGTAAAACGTATGCTTTTGGGAGTAATCTTAACCTTGGCAGGTATTTGCGTGCTGTCGCCTGACAAATTCATCCGTGATAAATCATCAAGCTGATACTCAACGCCTAACTTTTCCATTGCCTCAATAACCACGCCATCAGGGCCGGCTGGATTGTCCGCCATAACATTCCCTGTAATGCGGTTAATACGTGCTCTAGCATACAAACCGTAACCAATTTTTATAAGCAAGTCTTCTTGCACCAATTCTCTTAATGCTCGACCCACTTGATCATAGTCAGCGATATCTTTGAAATCAGAACGCAGAAAAACAGACGCCTTGGAGCGCTTAACTCTAGTCTGAACTTTTCTATTAATTGTCATTCGATAGTTCCTCTTAATGTCGTCGATATACTATACAAAAATACGACAATTATCAAATGCAAAAATACAACATTTAAATATGATACATTTGGATTGAGGGCGCCGAGTTTTAAATGCCTCTATTGGGTGATCAAAAAAGTGAATAACATCAGCCCTGACATTGATAAATTTTGCCTTATTGAACGAGAGAAACGATTCTTTTTAAGAAAGCTTGGTAGTTTGAACTTGTGAGACAACTCATGACAGGTCAATGGTCCAAACTGATCGTTTGTATGGTCCTTTCAAATAATGTAGCTGCGCCCATCAGGTCGCGGTGATGATCCAAAGAACCGTAATTAGTGCTGGGCAATAGTTGATTATATATATTTGTTTAACTTTACTTAGTCCAATTCAATTAATGCTGCAATTTGCTCAATAAAGACTATGATTTAATTGTTAAACATTATAAACAACAATACATAAATGCAAACATCTGAAAATAATTGCAGCCCAAAACTGTCAACAAGGGATATTAATATGAGTGAAGCAGTCAATAACATAAAGCATGAAAAACTCGACTATGTTGAGTTTGCGGCTAAAGATCTTAAGCTAACTAGCGACTTCTTTCATACCGCGTTTGCGTGGCAATTTTCTTGGTATGGCGAGGATTATGTTTCTTTTAGCAATCAGGGGCTTAATGGAGGTTTCTATCGGGCTGATTTGAAGACCAGAGAAGAAGAAGGTGGTGCACTTCTTATTTTTTACTCTAACGATCTAGAATCAACCATGCAGAAAGTAAAAAGTGCCGGCGGTGAGATTACTAAATCACCTTTTACATTTCCAGGCGGTAGACGATTTCATTTTCATGAACCCAGCGGCAACGAATTCGCGGTGTGGTCTGATTTGGAATTAAAAGATTAGGTGATGAAAGCGAATATATGAGCGTATGCATGTATTCCCAAAACATTGCTTTTATCCGGTAACTGCACGAATGTTTGTGTTTGCAATTAATCTACATCCAAGCTCAAAACAGGCTTGTGTTATGCGGAAGGCCAAAACGACTGCATTTTTTCAAACAAGTCATAAAATGGTTTACTCGGAATTCCGTCTGTCCTCGATACTACGTGTGCGACAGCCTCAAGTGTAGAAAGACCATTATCAATGCTGGTTTTGCGTATCCGATAAAGCCCTTGCAATGGCTCGTTGAAGTGAAAGCTGGGTAGGCTTTGTAACCACTCATTACTTAAATAAAGCCGTTTTGCTTTGCGCCATGTGCCATCAATGAAAAGCAAATTTTTGATTGTGCTGGGGGCGTCATTATTATTTTTCTGTAACGTTGGAAAATGACTTTCGAATGCGTTGCTATTATTGGACGGAAAAAATAAGGCAAAGGATGCTGGATGATCCACGCAGGTATCTTCCAACTGTTTCATACTTGCAAAATCGTCGCTTTTTACAATGCTGAAATTAGTCAAAAGCAACGCTAATAATCGAGCTGTGTTCTTAGCGTTGCTGACTTCATTCTTGTCTTGTATAACAATAATTCTCGATTGATTTTTAATGCAACTTAGCGCAGAACAAACGCATGTTTTGCTCGGATATTGGCATCTGTTGCACATTTCGCGTTTATTCGCTATTTCGATCTTTGGCAAGCTGGCAGCTTCCTTTTAAATATGTTTACGTCAAGTCTAGGGTATTTTGCATAAAACCGTTGTAGATTAAGCGATTGGCATTTAGGCTATACTAATCATACATCGACAGTATATCGAATTAGCCAATGAGCGAACAAACCTATTTAAATATAGCGGTGCTGACTATTTCAGATACCCGCAATGAAGAAACCGACACATCGGGGCACTATTTGGTCAAAGCTGCCACAGATGCAGGGCATCACATTGCTGACAAGAAAATTGTGATTGATGATGTATATCAAATTCGCGCTGTTATTTCAGATTGGATTGCAGATGAAAATATCCATGCGATAGTGTCAACTGGTGGAACCGGTTTTTCGGGTCGTGATTCGACACCTGAGGCTGTATCAGTGCTGTTTGATAAACATGTTGAAGGTTTTGGCGAGGTGTTTAGAGCAATTTCTTTAGAGGAAATTGGTGTGTCAACGATTCAATCTCGTGCGCTAGCTGGCCTGGCGAACAACACGGTGATTTTTTGCATTCCTGGTTCAACCGGCGCGTGCAAAACTGCATGGAATAACATTATTGAGAAACAACTTAATAGTGCTTACCGTCCCTGCAATTTCGTTGGTCATTTAACTGAAAAGTGGACTAAATAGTCTGCCTAATAGGTGAAATCAATAATCGATGCAACGGTGACGAGCTCGCTAATAGAGCGGCAATACAACTTTAACAGCTACGCCGCCTTCGTCTCTATTATACAAGCCTATTTGGCCATGATGTGCATCTGTTATTTCGCGACACAGGGCAAGTCCTAAACCGCTGCCTGAGGGCTTAGTTGAGTAGAATGGGATCAATGCGTTGGCCATAACCGCATCAGATATACCTTTTCCCTTATCCATAACAGTAATGTACGTTTCTGATAGGCGCTGCTCAAGTATGATGCTGATGTCTTCGGGTTTTGAACCAGACTCGTGAGCATTCTTTAGTAAATTAATAAGCAACTGCTCTAATTGGCCAGAGTCCGCATGAACTTTATGCCCTGGCGCAGACAAGTCGATAAATTGCCATTGCGATTGTAGCTTACTCAGTAACATACTCCAGTCGTTGACTTGGATTTTAGGTTCTGGCAGTTTAGCGAACTTCCCATAACCTTGAACAAACTCGCTTAAATGTTTAATACGTTCATCGATTGTCGAAAACACTCTGGACAATCGCGCTTCTTCAATGTTTTCACTGAGTATCTTGCCGCTATGCAGCATTGACGAGATTGGGCCCAGAGAGTTATTTAATTCATGGCTGATAACGCGGATAACTTTTTTCCAAACGGCCACTTCTTGACGACTAAGTTCGCGCGTCATCTGCTTTATGATGAACAGCGTGTGCGATTGATTATTGAGCGAAAAGCTACCTGTGGACATGTGCCAAGTTTGCGGCTCATTGGCGTCTACCGCGGTGGTGAATAAACCTTCTTTCCTTGCGCTAATAGCTACTTCAGCGCCTTGAGGGGCTTTTTCTAGTAGTGGTGCAAGTAATTCACCATCAATGCTTTGCGGGCAACTAAAAAAGCGTCGGGCGGCTATATTGCTGAATATAACTTGTTGAGTATCGTTAACTAAAAATAATACCTCGGGTGAGCTTTGAGTGACTTTGTCTAGTAAAAGCTCTCGTTGATAAAGCCAGTGCTTTTCGGCTCTAAGTTGCTGCGCCGTGCTATTGTAAAGTTCGCATAGCTTGCCCAGTTCATCTTTATTTTGATAAGCAAGTGTCGTCGCGTACTCACCATCTTTCAGGTTTAGCATGCCCAGCTCCAAAGCCGATAAACCTTCACGGATATCTCTTAAAAAGAAACGCGCCAACAACAGACTAAAAACGACCATTGCTACTGCAATTGCCACTTTTGCATTCAATGTCAGTAGGTCGATGAAAAATATTGGCGTCGTGCTTATCGCGCTGACGATCGTAACAACAGCTAAAATTCGGGGCAGGACGTTTGCAAACATTAGTAAGGGATGCCATGTTTATCTAGGCGTCGATACAAAGCTTGTCTACTCATGCCAAACTTTCTAGCAACACGAGCAATGACGCCCTGGAGTTCGCGCATGGACAACTCTAAATCTTCTTTTGTGGGCTCTACCCCAAAAGCATGTGTGGAATTGATACCATCAGAAAAATTTGATGATGCTTGTTGATACATTGAAAAAGCAAAATCATCCGCTTCAATTATGCCTTGTGGTTTTAACACTGCGACCCTTTTACATGTATTTTCTAGCTCCCTTACATTTCCTTGCCAATTGCGCTTTTTCAATTCACTTTCGGCGGACAAACTGAGTTCCCGTAAAGGTAGGAAATGGCCAACTAGTGGCATGATGTCATCAATTCTTTCAGCTAGTGGCGGCACATGCAGTTCAATAACATTCAACCGGTAATACAAGTCTTCTCTAAATTCACCAGCAGCAATCGCATCTTGTAAATTATTATTAGTCGCTGAAATAACTCGTACTTTAGTTTTAATCGTGTTGGTCGAGCCTAGACGCTGGAATTCCCCCGTCTGAATTACACGTAATAATTTGGTTTGGCCGGAATAAGGTAAAGTACCAATTTCATCCAGAAATAGCGTGCCACCGTCAGCGGCTTCAAATAATCCAATACGTCTTTTATTAGCACCGGTGTAAGCGCCCGCTTCGGCTCCAAATAGCTCTGCTTCAATTAGATTGGCAGGTAAAGCGCCACAATTTATTTTTATAAATGGGGTGTTTGCAATTTGGGAATGCGCTTGAATAACGTCTGCTATTTTTTCTTTTCCGCTGCCATTTGCACCGGTAATGAGAACTGAAATATCAGACTTAGCGACTTGAATCGCCATATCAACAATGCGCTGCATGGCCGAGCTAGCGTAAATAAGACCCATATCGTTAGCCGCTGTTTGGCTATTGGCGATTGCATCTTGTTGGCGCTTTAATTTTTCACTAGCCTGATTTGCTTTACCAAGTGCAACTAAATTAGCAATGGTATTAATCAGTTTTTGGTCGTCCCAAGGTTTGGCAATGTAGTCCACAGCGCCTGCTTTTACTAATTCAATGGCTTGTTCTAAGTCGGTCCATGCGGTGATCAAAATGACCGGCAAATGCGGGTCTAACTCGCGCATTTGATAGAACAAATTTTTACCTTCTTCTCCCGATGTTGTGTCACCGGTAAAGTTCATGTCTTGAATAACTAGCGATACGCGTAACCGATTAACGTATTGCACTGCTTGTTCTGGAGAGGTTGTTGTGATGACGTCATAGCCATGGATTTCAAGCAACAGAGATAGTGCTTGAAGAATAGCGGGTGTGTCATCAACGATTAAAATCTTGTCCATATTCCACTCATTGCGTTAGTTGCATCCTTTGCTAAATGGGTTAGCGTTATATCAACATAACGCTATTTTATTCAATGGCTTACTCAAAATCTTATTTGATAGTTTATCAACTTACGCATTTAAATACTACGCGTTGCAATACTCGGCGAAATATTTGCCGCTTTATTCGCAGGCATTAGCACAGACAATATACTGATAATAATTACAAACATGACTGTTGATATAATGTACAAATTATCGAGTGCCGGCACCGAATAAAAATTAAGTAAACTTTGCCCTAATAATATAGCGGCTATTGCACCTAAGGCAGTGCCGGCTGCGCAAATGATAATATTCTCTACTAAAAAATAGTTGATGATAGCCGACTTTCGAGCACCTAGCGCTCGACGCGTACCAATCTGTTTAGTGCGTTTATTGATATTGAATACGGTAAGCCCAAATATTCCTAATGCGGTCACTGCAAGCAGCACTACAATTAAGACCACCAACATGCGCAGCATTAGCGTATCAGCGGCGTTGTAATCTTGTTTATCCTTATCCATGCCGCTCAAGCCAACGATAACTCGTTTATTGTGGTCTTGCAGCATTAAGTCTTCAATTTGGCGCATTATGGCAGCACGCTGCTCGGGGTCTGTTCTAACAATTATATGCTGAAAAATAGATGCACCAACAAAAGGGATTATGGCGACATTATCTGGGCGACTATCTTTTAGCCAAGGCCCCATCATTTTAGCGGTTATGCCAATAATCTCTATCGGGCTATCCCCATAGTAAATCGTTTGTCCAAGTGCGTCTCCATCCGGAAATAGTTCGTCGGCCAAGGTCTTTGTCACTAACACCACCTTAGGCAATATATCCTGCGTTGGCGCTTCAATAACTTCATCAGCTCGAATATTACGTCCTTCAATAAGACTAACACCCAATGTATCTAGCGCATTCTCATCGGCCATGTAATAAGCGGCTCGTGCGTCCTTACCTCGCTCACTTGCCGGTTGCAAGCCAAAACCTGATGCTGAGCCACTACCTGATACTGGAACCGCATTAAATAGTCCTGCGTTCTTAACGCCAGGAATATTCCTTAGCATTGTTTCCGTTTCTTCAAATTTCTGGGTTAAATCTAGGTCTTTATCAAAAGACATCACGCTAAAACTGAATATTTCATCCTCAGGGTAGCCAGTTTCTTGTGACAGATATTGTATGCGGTCAAATATAATAGACGCCGCATTGCTGACAATCATGGTAGTCAACGCAATTTGCACTAGCAACATTAGAGCGCCTGCTTTTGAACGCAGCAATGAATTAAATATAGGTTTGATTTCCAACATGGTAACTCCTATTGTGTTTTCAAGTAGATTGCGGGCTGTGTTTTGCAAACCAACCATGCAGGATAGAGTCCGGCAATAATGGATGCACTGATCGCGATAGTCGGCGCGGCTAAAAGCATATTTAGATCCATTGTCGCTAATGCATTATAATTGTCGCTTGTTGAGCGAACCCCCCACAAGCCTAACTGAGCGATTGCGATACCAAATACGCCACCTAAAAGCCCCATTAGTGATACCTCTACCAAATGTTGTAAAAAAATTTGTCGTTTGCTCGCCCCCAATGCTCGGCGCACGCCAATTTCAGGAGCTCTGCGTAAAAACTTCCCTAATAGCAGTCCTAATATGTTGGCTAAGCAGACAACTAAAAATAGGAAACTGAGACCGAGAAGGACTTTGTTATCGGCAGAAACTACCTGGTTATATCGCATCCATTCGTTGACGTTTTTTAGGTTAAATTGGGCAATTTCACGAGTGTATCTGCCTAGTTTTCCCTGTTCTTCTAAATATGCCTGTAAATAGGCTTTATAGTCTTGCACTTGCCTTGGTGTATTAAGTTCGACCCAAAACTGTAACCAAAATATCTCAGATTGAAGTTGGCCCTCAAATGTAGTAATTCCCTCTGGTTTCCATCCGTTATTATTACCCCAGCTCTCTATTCGCATAGGTGCAATTAATGTTACCGGTATAAACATTGGTTCTGGTGAGTTAAATGCACCATTATTCAGGTCGTAGTATTTAGTATGAATATTCCACTGCTTCATAACACCAACAACCCTAAAAGCGTTGTCATTCAGATACACTTGCTTACCAACCGAATTCTCACCACCGAATAAACGCTGATTTAATTCTTCATTGATAATAACAACAGGTGATGAAGCGCGTTCTTGCTCGATAGTCCAAGGGCCGCCGTATAAAAAGTCACGTTCAAACATCGGAAAAAAATCACGACCAATCAAACGGGCTTGTGAAAGAAAGGGCTTCAATTCTTGATTGTTCATATGCACCGTGAAGCCCGAGCGCATTGACGCAGTTTTGCGTGCAGGGGTTTCAGCAGTATGCAGGGTCATGGCATCTTTATAGGTGAGTTGCAGCGGCATATCGTCTTCAGTCCACCAATTATTGCCCTCATCCATAGTGTTCAGTTGTACTGCAAATAGCTGAGAGCTTTTTTGTGGAATAGGGTCCATCGACATCATGTGATACACCGATAAACTAGTCATGGTAATACCAATACCGACCGCGATCGCTAGTATCATTAAAAACGACACTAACGGCGTGCGCTTCAAGCTACGCCAGCTTAAATCTATATAATGTAAAATCATGTTACACCTCGACAGCAGGTTGGCCTGCTTGAGCCGCTAAAGCGTCCATTGTTTTATTTTGGTACAAGGTAAAGTCGGCTAATTGTCCGTCGACTACCTGGATGTTACGTGGTGCACGACGTGCTAACTCTTGGTCATGCGTAACCATGATAATGGTTGACCCTTCGCGGTTAATTTCTTCCAATAATTCCATGACCTGGCGAGCCATTAAGCTGTCGAGGTTACCGGTTGGTTCATCGGCGAGTAAAAAGCGCGGCTCACCCGCAAGTGCGCGGGCGATAGCAACGCGTTGTTGCTGTCCACCGGATAATTGCTGGGGTAAATGCTTAGCTCTGCTGGCTAATCCTACCTTTTCTAAACACACTTCAATTCGACGTTTTCTTTCAGCCGACTTAATTCCGCGATAGCGTAAAGGCACCTCAATGTTTTCATACAAATTAAGGTCCGGAATAAGATTAAAGCCCTGAAAGATAAAGCCTATCTTTTGATTTCTTAGATCCGCGCGTTGGTTATCTGAGAGTGAGCTGACATTGACGTTGTCGAGTGTATAGTCGCCTCCAGTGAATGTTTCCAGCATACCTGCAATATTCAAAACCGTCGTTTTTCCTGAGCC
>JAWUVZ010000125.1:0-79363 GCA_034112105.1 Glaciecola sp.
TGGCATGAAAATATCCCGATTACAGAGCATATGGGAATCAAATTACATCAGTATACCGAACGGACTATAGAAACAAGAGCGTCATTAAACAGAAACATTAACCTGCATGGTTCAATGTTTGCTGGCAGCATCTTTTCGCAAGCAACACTTACGGGTTGGGGAATGATATTTTTGCAGCTAAAACAAAAAAATTTAGAAGGAGAAATAGTGCTAGGTGATGGTAATATTCACTATAATAAACCAATTACAATGCGCCCTCGTGCGATTTGTAATATTGAGTCAGTGAAGGCCCGCTTTGACTTACTAAAAAGAAATAAAAAGTGCCCTGTTGAACTCACCGTTGAAATTCACGATGGTGACACCGCAGTAGCAAGCTTTACTGCCAAATACTGGGTTATTCCCCTTAAAGAAGATAAATAAATTCCCACAGCAACTGACCCAAATCAGAAAAGTTCGGCCAGTTATGCTGCTTCCGCGCTAAGCTAAATTACGCTTACGCTCAAACAACCAATTATCTACGCTAAATTGTCCTGCTCCCCTTGCAGATAAGACTAACAATCCAGCCATAATCCCCATGTTTTTGAAGAAGTTTTGCGTTTCATGTATTACATTACCTCCCTCAGGTAAGTTCCAGAAATTATGCATGTATAAACTAATAACGAGAGTCATGCCCGCCAACAAAAAAGCAGATAGCTGAGCTTTAAAACCGAAAATAACAACTAGCCCCAGCAAAATTTGTAATGCGATGGTTATCGGAAGTAATTCGTTGATAAATGGGACACTGTGCTTAGACATGTATTGGGTCATAAATTCATATTGTGTGATTTTTTGAACGCCAGGCACAATAAAATAAAGCCCAAGTAAAAAACGTCCTAGTAATAAACTGGGTAGCTCAAGTAGATCGGTTATTTTATGCATAGTGATAAACCTTATTTTTCTTCAGGTTAACTATCGGCAACATTACTAACCACAAAAAAAGCGCTTCTGTCTCCATTAGCGCTTTCCTGTATATCCATGCTACATAGTAATGCTACGAGCAGCTACATAGTTTATTAAGCCATCGCGGCCTGTAGCTTTTTCATTGCATTCTTTTCTATTTGGCGAACACGCTCAGCTGATACCTGATATTCGTTGGCTAGGTCTTGCAGCGTCATTTTATCGTCCGACAACCAACGCGTTTCTATAATATGCTGGCTTCTTGCGTCAAGCGTTTTAATCGCTACATGCAAGCTATTAGATGCATCTTTATCATGAGCGCTATTTATCACGTCCATTTCAACATCTGTCGTCTTATCTTCAAGATACTGCGCTGGTGCAAAAGTACTTGACTCATCATCGTCAGCTGATAAATCGAAAGAAGCATCGTGACTACTCATACGAGCTTCCATTTGTAATACTTCCTTAGTGCTTACACCAAGTTCCTCAGCGACTTTTTGCACCTCTGCATGCGTAAACCAACCTAAACGCTTCTTAGACTTACGTAGATTAAAAAACAATTTACGTTGAGCCTTAGTCGTCGCAACTTTGACTATACGCCAGTTCTTTAATACAAATTCGTGTATCTCTGCTTTTATCCAATGCACAGCAAACGATACCAAACGCACACCAACATTAGGATCAAAGCGCTTTACTGCTTTCATCAAACCAATGTTACCTTCTTGTATCAGGTCTGCTTGTGGTAAGCCATAGCCCGCGTATGATTTTGCTACATGCACAACGAAGCGCAAATGCGACATAACTAGTTTACGCGCGGCTTCAAGATCGCCGTCGTCAAAAAGACGTACTGCTAAAGAATTTTCTTCATCTGCTGTAAGCATATTGATGCGACTCACCGCTTGAACGTAGCTTTCGATACTGCCACTGCGCGGGACGCTTAATGCTAATGTTTGCATTTTTGTACTCATTTTTACCTCGTTACTTCATTCTCAAAGTTTACTTTCAGCATGTCTGAACCAACTGTGTATCAGTAGACAATATACTAGAACGAAAGTTCGATTAAACTATCCCACCAAATATAAGGCCTCTCACTGAAATTTCAAGTGTAAAGTGAGAAATAGTTGGTATTTCACCTAATTTCTTTCAAATTAAGGAACAACACCTGATTATTATATGTTAAATTCGTAAAACGATCACAAAAGTAAGCAATTTATTATTAAATTTGCTTACATTTTCGAGCAGTTAATAAATGTTTTCATATGTTGCCAGACAAGCTATTTATAATGTTGAAAAACGTGTATTTGCTTATGAGTTATTATTCAGGGATGGAGATAGCAATTGTTTTCCTGATATGTCTCCCGATGAAGCCACAAGTAGTATGATTGCTAACAGCCATTTGACTGTTGGAATTGAGGATATTACGTTCAATAAACCGGCATTCATTAATTTTCACAAAGACACTCTGCTATATCGATTCCCTTCAACGCTTGACCCATCGAGCGTAGTAATTGAAATTGTTGAAACTGTTGAAGTGAACGATGAGCTAGTTCAGGCCTGCAAACATATACGCGACTTGGGATACCAACTGGCACTCGATGATTATGATTTCTCTCCAAAGTGGGACGCATTCCTTCCTTTCATCGACTTTATCAAGGTCGAAGTTGAGGAAATCGAGAAGCAAGGCGCCGTTGCAATTGCAAAAATTCAAACACTGAATGCCCAAGGCATTAAGACTATTGCTGAAAAAGTAGAAACTCATGAGCAGTTTGAGCGATTCAAAGCAATAGGAGTAAAGCTATTTCAAGGCTACTTCTTAGCGCGCCCAGAAATGATACGCCATCGTGATTTGAATGCATCGCTGCACTCAGTCACTGAACTTGTTAGTTTGAGCAACTCACCTAATTTTGATGCTAAAGAAGTCGTCAAGGTGATCGAGAAAGACGTCGGATTAGCATACAAACTGATGCGTTTTGTCAATAATCCAATGATTAATAAACGACAAAAAATCGAATCGCTTCAGCATGCGATTAACTACATCGGTCATGTTGAAATTAAGAAGTTTATTGCTCTGCTTGCACTCGCTAACATGCGCGGTGAAAAACCAACTGAACTTCTTATTCAATCATTAGTTAGAGCGCGTTTTTGCTCGCTAATGTCAGTTGAACTAGAGTTACCTGAAAACCCACCAACCAGCTTTTTGTTGGGCTTATTTTCTATGATCGATGCATTACTAGATCAACCTATGGAAATTGTGGTGGAGAAGCTTCCTATTGGGCAAGAGCTGCGCGATGCCTTGTGTAAAAAAAATATTGACTCCACAATGGGACTGCAAATGAGAGCTTGTTTTGCATTTGAAGAGGCTGATTGGGACCAAATAGATTACATTGCACTGCAATTTGAACTCAGCAGTGGACGCTTGTACACGCTTTATTATGAAGCAATGCATTGGGCGCAGAATATGAATAACACCATTAGTTAAACGCCACTGAAGGAAGTATAGATGTTTGCATTTATTGCTCGCCAGCCGATCTTAGACAAAGAACAAGATCTATTTGCCTATGAGCTTTTATTCAGAGATGGGGCACATGGTACCTACCCTGAACACGAACCTAAGAAAACAGAAATAATTAATTCGAGATTTAACACATTAGGTATCGATGATATTTCTGGAAATAAACGTGCCTTTATCAATTTTTTACCCGAAACCATTATTAACCGTTTTCCAGAAGAGCTGACCCCGGATAATATCGTTGTCGAACTCACACAAAATCCGGCCATGAATACGAGTTTAATGAATGCATGTCAATTGCTCAAAGACGCTGGCTATCAAATTGCACTAAATGATAATCGTCTTCAATCGGCGGTTCTGGCGCCATATCCTTACATCGACATTGTGAAAGTTGATATCAACAAAATCAGTTCTCAAATGCTCGAACAACATATCCCAAATTTAGCAGCTTCGGGCATTCAACTAGTTGCGGAGCAAGTTTCAACACTAGACCAATTTGCTATGTGTCTTGACCTAGGTTTTGATTATTTTCAGGGCTATTTTTTCACTCAACCAAATACGAAAACGGCAAAGGCTTTACCATCATCAAAAATAACACTATTGGAGTTAATGTCACATAGCGCAAATTCTCACTTTGACCTGGAAAAAATTGCGCATATTATTGAGCGTGACGCTGCGTTATCGTATTTATTACTGCGATTTATTAACAATCCAATGATCAACAAGCGCGAGAAAATCACTTCACTGCGCCATGCATTGCATTATCTTGGTGAAGTTGAAGTCAAAAAATTCATCGCGTTACTATCGCTTGCCAGTCTAAACGATGAAAAGCCTGTAGAGTTGCTCCAAGTATCACTAGTTAGAGCTAAATTTTGTGAGCTATTCGAAATGCATAAACATGGCAAAAATAAAGCGATGTCAGCATTTATTGTCGGTCTATTTTCGCTACTCGATACTATTTTAGACGGGGAAATGGCGAGTATTCTTGAGAAGCTACCGATTAGTACGGACATTAAACAAGCGTTGCTAGGTGTCGATGGTGATTATGCGCAGTACCTACAAACAGCTAAAGCATTTGAAGCCGGTTTGTGGGGCAAGATAATGGCACAAGCTGAGAACTTAAATATATCGCAGAAAGAACTACATGGCATTTTCAACGATTCAATTCGTTGGAGTAATGACATGCGCCACGCGTTATCTGACTACTTCCCTAAAACCAAAGCCTAAGGTTAAAACTCATATTTTGCTGATATTTAGATACTAAATAAAAAGCACCACATACAAGCCTAAACCAAGAAGAACAAAATGAGGAAAGACGACTGTAGGTTTAGCTAAATGTCGCAGATACGCTGAGATTAGCGATATTAAGCCTCTTGGCTTTGCCTCCCATACCGTATTAAATTGAATATTGGTATCACTAGACGCACTTGCTAGTTCACTCTCTATCGTGAGTAATCTGTCCGCGAATCTGGATTGAAAAGTTTTCCAGATAGCATCTTGGACCCAACAAATACTATTGAGCACGAGGATAATTTCGGGATTTTTTAACTCAAAAGCGAACAATATCGCCACTAAAACAGCAACCAATTTTATTACCAAAGAAAGCTTTTCGAATGCATCAAACTGATTTTGTAACGTCACCCATTCAATCAGCAACGGATTTTCTAGATTTTGTTGCAAAGGACTCCTCCAAAAAAAACAAAGAATATATCAGTGACAAAGAAAGCCACTTACGAAATAGACAAACCTATCTAGGCTCAATATCTTTTACATGGCGTTGCACAGACAACAATGACCCAGTAATTCCTAAACTTACAGATACCAAAAGCATAAATATTAATGTACTCAAGTCCATAGATGTCAAATTAAAGTTAACTTGATACTTTTCCATGAAATCTTGCATACTGTAATCAACCCATAACAAAATGATTAGTACCGTTATCCACGCCATAATACCACCTAGGAAACCGTACCAAAAACCGGTATATAAAAATGGTCGTTGAATAAAAGCATCAGTGGCTCCAACCAGTTTCATCACAACAATTTCGTCTCTTTTACTCAGAATATTAAGCCTAATAGTGTTACCAATGATGAGAACAACGGCAAAAAACAGAAGTACCGCTAGCAGTGTCACTAAGTCCTTTGCAATTCCTATAAGTGCGTAGAGACGTTCGAGCCATTCAATATCTAGTTTACCAATCTCAACTTCTCTCTCTTTACGCAACTTATCGAGTAATATCCCGGCTGACGTGGGGCTCGCATGTTTACTGGTAGGCACCACTAGTACCACTGCCGGCAATGGATTTGTTTCTAAGTAGTCTAATGCGTCACCAAGCCCGGATAACATTTGAAATTCTTTTAAGCCCTCATCCGCGCTTATATACTCGACCTCAGCGACTTCTGGCCATAATCGTAATCGGGTTAATAGTTGTTGAGCACTCGAATCAGTCACCCCCTCTCGTAAAAATAAGGAAATTTCTGATGCCTGTTCCCACTGTTGACTGATTTGTTCGGTGTTTTTGACCAGCACGTAAAGCGTGCTAGGGAGGGTGATACTAAAACCTAATACACCAATTGTCATCAATGAGGCAAAGGGTGAACGCCACAACTCGCCAAGGCTATTTACAGCCTGGCGCAGATGATCGGTAAAAAACATAATTAGCAATTGAAACATGCCAATTTTGACTGATTCAGCACCTTGCGCGCGCCCTTTAAACAATAGACTCATACGTACAAACCTTCGTTCGATTGCTCGTTAAGCCCATCAGTTATCATTTGTCCATTTTTTAGCGTCAGCGTTCGATACTTCATGCGCGCTATAAGCCCTAAATCATGGGTAGCGATAAAGACAGACACCCCCGCTTGATTGAAGTCTTCAAACAGCCTAATGATCTCCATTGAAAGCTTAGGGTCGAGGTTACCTGTAGGCTCATCGGCTAATAATAATGGAGGACGGTTGACCACTGCCCTAGCAATACCAACACGTTGTTGTTCACCACCTGACAATGTAATTGGAAGATTTTTAGCTTTATCACGCAAGCCAACCATTTCGAGGGCTGCGTCAACGCGCTTAGCGATATTTTTTCTAGTATGACCTTCAATAACTAGGGGGAGTGACACATTATCAAAGACAGTTTTGTCCATGAGCAACTGATGACTTTGGAATATCATGCCTATATCTCTGCGAATATAAGCAATGTCTCTGCGTTTTATTGAACTTAGATTGTGACCATTAATGAGAACTTGACCTACAGTAGGTCTTTCCATGATGCTGATTAGCTTCAGTAATGTACTTTTCCCTGCGCCTGAATGCCCAGTTAAAAAAGCCATTTCACCTTTCTCTACATGAAAGTCGACTTTTCTCAACGCCTGCTGGCCACCGGGATAGGTTTTACTTACCTGTTCAAACTTTATCAACCTAACATCCTCTAATGTTCTTCAGAAACATCCTGACTAAACAATGCATCAACAAATTGCTGTGCTTCAAATGGACGAAGGTCATCAATACCCTCTCCAATCCCAATATAGCGAATGGGAATACCAAATTGATCAGCAAGTGAAAAAATAATACCGCCTTTCGCTGTGCCGTCTAATTTCGTTAAATTAATACCCGTTATACCCACCGCTTCGTTGAATATTTTAGTTTGACTCACCGCATTTTGACCTGTACTTGCGTCAAGCGTCAACATAACCTCATGTGGCGCGTCAGGATTAATTTTTTTCATCACTCT
Organism: Glaciecola sp.; assembly: GCA_034112105.1. GTDB lineage: Bacteria > Pseudomonadota > Gammaproteobacteria > Enterobacterales > Alteromonadaceae > Glaciecola. The sequence goes on from JAWUVZ010000125.1 coordinate 7,177, forward strand.
AACTATCTTTTTGAGCTCTTCAATTAAGTGTCCTTTGTTCTGTAATCGCCCTGCAGTATCGGCAATTAACACGTCAATGCCTTTTGCTTTGGCCGATGCCAAGGCATCAAAAATCACAGACGCACTATCTGAACCTGTTTGTTGAGCAACTACCGGGATATTATTACGTTCTCCCCAAATCTGTAACTGCTCGACCGCGGCGGCCCTAAATGTATCGCCTGCAGCTAGCATTACTTTCTTACCATCGCCTTGAAACTGCTTTGCTAATTTACCAATGGTGGTCGTTTTTCCAACACCGTTGACTCCAACCATTAGAATAACGAACGGTTGTTTACTGCCGTTCTCATCGTTTGTAGCGCTTAAATCGAGAGGTTTCGATACACGTTGTAATAGCGCTTTCATTTGTTCTTTGAGCAGCTCATAGAGCGCATCGCCATTTTTCAATTGCGATAATTTTGCACTTTCAGTAAGACTATTGATAATTTTTGTAGTTGTTACAATACCAACATCAGCTATAAGTAATTGTGTTTCTAGCTCTTCATATAAGTCACTATCAATTTTTTTACCCGCAAACAGCGATACGAAGCCTGTGCCAATACTCTCTTTAGTGCGAGATAAGCCTTGTTTTAAGCGACTAAAAAAACCGCCAGAGTTTGGCTTTTCCGTCGTAACGGATTCGACCGATTGGACACTCTCTTCTAACTCAAAACTTGCTAACTGAGAATCAACAGAGCTACTCTCGATTTCAACGGACGTATTCTCAGTTCCAACAACAGTACTGTCAATCTCACCACCAATGATAATCTCTGGCGTTGATGAATTTTCAGCTATTATTTCTGCAGAATATACTGATTGAGAAGCCTCATCGTAGCTTTTCTCGACGTCTACAATGGGTTCTGAAACAGCTTCACGTTCTGATTCATGTTTTGATTCAGATTCAGTTTGAGCGTCTAAAAAAATATCTTTTTCAGCGTCATGTGTTTGTTCTTCAGTCGTTTCAGGCTGGTTTTTAGGTTGGTCTTTTTTAAACCAATTAAACGGATTTGCCATATTGTTCAAAAAATCCTTAACAGAAGATGAGTAGATTCAGATATAATTTAAAATATAATTAATACTAACACTTTCATAGCACATGACGCGAGCAAGAAAACAGGCAAATTCAAGCACAGGGTCTATTCGGATAATTGGCGGCAGCCACCGTGGTCGAAAGCTTCCAGTACTAAATGCTGAGGGGCTTCGTCCAACAACAGATCGAACTAAAGAAACCTTATTTAATTGGCTGATGATGGACGTAAGCGGTGCACATTGCCTTGATTGCTTTGCCGGTGCAGGTTCACTCGGGTTTGAAGCTCTGTCTCGTGGCGCCGATGTGGTTAACTTGATGGAGCTGGATAAACAAGCCGCTAGGCAATTAACCGCAAATGCCGAATTACTAAAGTACAGCTCAGAAGAAGCCTGTATTATTCAGGGAAATACGTTAGATTTGCTACAACAATTTTCAAAAGTGGTCGATATTGTGTTCATCGACCCACCATTCCAGCACAATTTAGTACAACCTTGCATTAACCTAATCGATTCCAGAGAACTCACAAAGTCGGGCACGAAAGTCTACATAGAAAGAGAAGTAAACGCAGATTTACTAATGCTTCCTGCTGGTTGGAGACTAATCAAAGAGAAGTCAACCCAACAAGTAAGTACTCAGCTATATTTAGTGGAGTAGCAAATAAAGCATTAACATCATTAGGTTTGTGCAACCTAAATGCCAAAATGTGGCCCAGGCTAGTCGCTTAAACTCAGACCTATGTTGGACATTTCTTGCGCTTGCATTTCGCGACGCAACGACTTGAAGTCAATTGACTTATCCTTGCACATCGCTAACACCTCAAGTTGAGTATCAATTTCGAACTGCATCAAAGGGTCTTGCTTTATTTCTTCGTTACTTAAGTCAGTTTCGGATAATGCTAACAAATATGCTTCAACACCACCCTGACTCAATTTAGCAACGATTACAGCCCCACTTGGCTCTTCGTCTGCCATGAGTTGAAGAGTGGCAGTCAGAGCCATGCAAAAATCGAGTGCGGGATATACGCCAAAATTATCAAAGTTTTCAATATCAGGAGTCACTTCTTCAAGTTTCTCTAATTGAACCGCAATATTAATTTTTGCTTTGGATGCATTTAACCATTCCCAAATGAGTTCAACTAGCTTTGTAGCGAGTTCTTTGTCACCAAATTCACTGACATCACAAAATAGTTCGTAGTTTGGCAGCATGCGTTGCAGCAAAGCCGCAGAAAAAGCAACTGCTGGCTTTTTTGACAGGTCTCTTACTTGCTGAAACGTACTCAGTTTGTCACCAGTGAAGTCGCCTTTACTTTTTTGTTTTGTATTTGCATTAGACATAATTGATAACTCAGTTTAAAAAATTAATTTTGTGTACCATTTGCACAACTTTTCAGCTTAGTTGATGCTGAAAATAGGCACCAATGCCATTCAGCAACATTTGAATGGCGATCATTACAAGTATCATACCCATAAGACGTTCAACGGCATTCAATCCTTTTTCACCCAGTAAGCGATGAAATGTATTGGACATAGTTAAAATAACGGCACTCGCCAACCAAGCCGCAAATAAGGCGATACTCCATTCGGTCATTTTGTTAGGTTCTTGACTAGAGAGCAAGATGAGCACCGCCATCGTTGAAGGGCCAGCAATCATCGGAACAGCCAGAGGCACAATAAAAGGTTCCTCACCAGAAGGTAAACCCATAATTCCGCCCACTTGCGGGAAAATCATTTTAAGCGCGATGATAAACAAAATAATACCACCTGCAATACTAACTGTTTCTTGTTTTATTTTAAGAAAATCAAGAAGCGCCTGACCACTGTGCAAAAACACCATCAATATAATCAACGCAAATAATAGTTCGCGGATGATAACGATGCGGCGTCGTTTCGGGTCGATCGTTTTCAACACTGACATATAAATTGGTAAGTTTCCAAGAGGGTCCATGATGAGAAAAAGCATCGTTGCTGCTGATAATATTTCGATCAAATTAGTCTCTCCAAAAAAACTGTGAGTATGCGCTATTGTTCACACAAATGGCAGTGAAACACCAAAAAACTAAAGAATATTAACTATATTAACTCTTCCTTTTATCCTTTTTTTAAAATCAATAAATATGCTGACATTATGATTTTCCTAATAATCTTATCGCAACTATCGTTAACCTTTAACGGATCGATTTTTTATTATTAATAAATATGAGCAAAAAATGGCGTTGATGACTGTGAACGAAGTGGCTGAGTTTCTTGGCTTGCAAGACGGATGAGTTGAAATACTCGAAAGAGAAAGGCTATTACTCGCAAAAGAGAAATATGACAACGGTAACCCTCTACTTAGCAGTGGCGACGTTGAAAAATAAAAAGTATTAGCACAAAGATTAGGCGGAATGTAAACCGCCCTTACTTCACTTTAACCTATAAGTTGGTCCGCGATAGTTCTTATGCCTATTGCTGTTGCACCATTTGGCATAATGTCAGTTCCATTTCGATTATATGCGGCAGCCAAGTCCACATGCACCCAACCTTGTCCTTGGTTACCCACAAAGCGCGATAAGAAACCGGCTGCGTTAGAAGCACCGCCTCCACCACCTCCTTTAACTGGGCGACTATTTGCAGTGTCCGCAAATGGCGATGCACACTGATCTTGATGCCAAGGCATCAACGGCAAGCGCCAATGCGGTTCATTCACTTTTTGCGCACTAGCAAGAAAAGATGCCTGAAATGCTTCATCCAAACTAAAAATAGCATTAAATTCTTTACCAACTGCCATAACTGCAGCACCCGTTAATGTGGCAGCGTCAATAATTTTCCGTGCGCCTGATTCCGTTGCTGCCATAAGGCCATCGGCTAATACTAAGCGACCTTCTGCATCTGTATTAACTATTTCAACAGTCACCCCATTTTTGTAGGTAATAATGTCTCCTAACTTATAAGCATGGTCACTTATTAAGTTCTCTGCGCAACAAAGAAAAAGTTTAGTTCGCTTGGTCAGGCCTTGCATAATGGCAAGTCCAAGTGCTCCAGTGACTGTTGCCGCGCCGCCCATATCGCACTTCATATCCAACATTCCTTCGCTAGACTTAATGCTATAACCACCGCTGTCGAAGGTAATACCCTTACCTACCAGTGCAAAATCAACAACTGCGTCAGGGTTACCGGTTGGGTTATAGTCCAACTCTAGTAACACCGGTGGACGACAACTACCGCGACCCACTTCATAAATACCATGCCAACCAGCTTTAAGAAGCTCTTCTCCAGTTAACATGGTTGTTTTAACGTGTTCTGGAGCCAGTGATTTAATCCATGCCGCTGCTTCAGTAGCCAATGACTCGGGGCTAAGCTCTTCAGGCGTTTCATTGACTAACTGTCGGGTAAACTGCATCGCAGCAAAGCGAGTGCTTAAATCACTTGCATCTGCATTTTTGCACCAGGTAATAGTGCCTTTGAAGCCAGCACCACAAAAACTTGTGGCAAATGCCCATTGTTGCTCGGCATCCCAAGCGCCTGAGAATTCAATATTTTCGACACCTAATGAAGCAATTTTGCGTGTTGATTGCTGAATTTGACGCAAATGCAACCCGGTATCAAGAAGGTGCAATATCGCGCCACCGGTAATGAATGATAATTTACTATTAGCCCCCCATGAAGCAGAAGCGGGTTCATGGCTCAATGAAACGAGGAAATTTGACATTAGGACTCCAACAAGGTTTTATGAATTTATTAGCAGTCTATTACTGCCTATTGTTGTTTAATAAGTGCGGACAAATTCGCAAAACGCAATGTTTACAGCTATAAATAATAACAACAACACGCCAGAATAAATACCATGATGTATTGCATACAAGGCGCTAAAAGGAAATAAGTTGCATGGTTAGGTTCGAATCACCTTTGATAGAAGCAGTTCTAATAAAACGTTATAAACGCTTTTTAGCTGATGTTGAATTACACAACGGTGATTTGTTAACGGTGCATTGTCCAAATACAGGCGCCATGACCAATTGCGCTCAGCCGGGTTGGAAAGTATTTTTGAGCAAGTCTGCAAATCAAAAACGAAAATATGCTCATACTTGGGAAATGGTGGTAAATAATAACGGACATTGGATTGGAATTAATACCAATAACGCAAATAAAATAGTAAAAAGCGCATTACAGCAGCGTAAAATTCCAGCGTTGGCAGAATACAACCAAATAACGCCAGAATACAAAGTGGGTGATAGTAGAATAGATTTTTTTCTACAGGGCGATGGCATGCCCGACTGCTATATCGAGGTAAAATCGATGACCCTATGCGAAGGTTCGCTCGGACTTTTTCCTGATGCCGTTACTCAACGAGGAACAAAACATGCGAACCAATTAGCGAAATTAGCAAAAGCAGGACATAAAGCAATTTTACTGTTTTGTGCTCAACATTCAGGCATCACGCATTTTAACATTGCGAGCCATATTGATGAAAAATATGCTCAAGCGGTATCCGAAGCGAAAAAAGTAGGTGTTGAAGTAATTTGTTATAATTGCAATTTTGCTAGTGATTTTATTGAGTTAGCTCATTCAATACCAAATTCTAATTAAATAAAGATTGATTTTTGTGTAAAAATCACCATATTACCGTCCTGAAAGAAAAAGTGATTTATAGAATTATTGTATTTATTGCAAAAAAATGTGATAAATAATTAAGAAACAACATTATTGTAAGATGTTATTTGCCAGTAAACATGAGGCAAAGGTGTGCAAAATGTCGACGTTTAGGAGAAATGGCAGATGCCAACAGAAAAAGCGATAGGATTACTTGGTTTAGCTGACGTTATGCCATATCAAGAAAAGTCCGACGAAGAATATATGAACGATGCTCAAATGAATCATTTTAGGTTGATTCTCAAAGCGTGGCGTAACCAACTTCGTCAAGAAGTTGACCGTACCGTTCACCATATGAAAGAGGAAGCAGCTAATTTTCCAGATCCAGTCGACAGAGCCGCTCAGGAAGAAGAATTTAGTTTGGAGTTAAGAGCACGAGATCGCGAAAGAAAGCTGATTAAGAAAATCGAAAAAACATTGAAACGTATCGAAGATGACGATTTTGGTTTTTGCGATACGTGTGGTATCGAAATTGGTATTCGCCGATTAGAAGCACGACCAACTGCGGATATGTGTATTGACTGTAAAACACTAGCTGAAATTAAAGAGAAACAACTGCAGGGTTAATCTTTGTAGGTCTCTATCGAATTCATTAAAACCGTGTTAGCGTATGCTACACGGTTTTTTATTGCCTATTAAACTCTGTGTTATTTTTTCTAAGCAGGTTTTTGTTATGCTGCCTTATGTTGGTCGATTTGCTCCATCCCCTAGCGGACCTCTTCACTTTGGTTCTTTAGTGTGTGCGCTCGTTAGCTTTCTGCATGCTCGTCAAGCAAATGGTCAATGGCTGCTCAGAATTGAAGATGTAGACACTACAAGAGTTAAAGCCGACGCAGACAAAATGATATTATCTCAACTCATTTCACATGGAATGCGCTGGGACGGTGATGTAACTTACCAAACTAATAGACAAAATGAATATCACAAAACAGTAAATAGATTACATAAACGGCAACTTATTTATGCCTGTTCGTGCACTCGACAAGCTATTAGATCGAAAGGGAAATACTATACTGGTGCTTGTCGCAAGCTGCATTTACCCTTTAAAAATAATGCCCTTAGATTAATTAATACTTCTCATAATTATGGCTACCATGATCTTCACTTAGGTGACGTGTTTGTTGAGCCATTGTTCTGTAATGAAGATATGAGTATACAACGTAGAGATGGTTTATTTACCTATAACTTAGCAGTGGTGGTCGATGACATTGAGCAGCAAGTTACTCATATTGTCCGTGGTGCTGACCTAATTGATACCACCTTACAACAGCTATACATATATAAATTGTTGGATGAAAAGTCACCTAAGTATTTTCATCTACCCGTCATTTGTTTTGAAAGTGGCAAAAAATTGAGTAAACAAAACCATGCTATAGCGATTGAAAACAAGCGAGCAGTAAAAAACCTTGTTGATGCATTTGCAGTCATTGGATTGTCGAACCTTTCGTTGTCCGAAAAAATGACGGTGGACGACCTGATTAATTGGGCTTTAAACAATTGGTCACCTAATTTATTAGCAAAGAGAAGAGAAATTCTGCTTTCTGACATAAATACAGTATAATTCACACGCTTAGCCGAAATTAAGGTTAAATAGAAACTAAAACGGTTTCAAGACGGTAATAATACAACATACCGTTACAACAATAACAACGATGACGCTAAATGACGTCGTTAATAATAGGTCAAGGTGGCATGCCAAGCACCCCAACGAAAAAACAATCAGTAATTAATCCAGTGCTTATCCCAAAGGGAGAGCATCCAGTTACTTTTGCCGATATTAGTGATAATACGCTTTCAGTGCTGCGCAGATTGAATACAAAAGGATATGAAGCCTATTTAGTAGGTGGCTGTATCCGCGACAAATTAATGGGAAAGACACCCAAGGATTTTGACGTTGCAACGAATGCAACTCCTGAACAAGTTAAAGAATGTTTTCGTAACTGTCGATTGATCGGTCGACGCTTTCGCTTAGCACACATCGTTTTTGGCAGAGATGTCATAGAAGTAGCTACGTTTCGCGGGCACCATGAAGACGTGAACGCTAACGAAGAAGAAAATAAAACCCAGGTAAAAGGGCGTCGCGGCAACCAAGTTGATGATGTGTTGGCAAAACAAGACCAACAAGGTCAGTTGCTGCGAGACAACGTATTTGGGAGCATTGAAGAAGATGCTGAACGTCGGGATTTTACCTTTAACGCAATGTATTTCAGTGCAAAGGATCAAAGCATCATTGATTTTGCAGATGGAATGTCGTCGATTAAAGAAAAGAAAATAGAACTTATTGGCGACCCTGCAACACGTTTTCGTGAAGATCCAGTGCGTATGATACGAGCTATTCGTTTCAGTGCGAAACTAGGTATGTCGATCCCTGCAGAAGTCGGTGACCAAATTAAAGAATTGGCGCATTTACTTGCTAATATTCCTCCAGCGAGGCTATTTGAAGAAGTCCTGAAATTATTAGTGAGTGGTTGTGGACTGCGTACCTTTCATTTGCTGCACGAATATGGCTTATTTACGCAGCTGTTTCCGCAACTAGCGCCGCTGCTTATTGATGACACTTGCAGAGAAATCAAACTTGTTGAGACAGTACTTAAAAACACTGATGACCGTTTAAACAATGAACAACGAGTCACTCCTGCATTCCTGTACGCTGCTTTTCTTTGGTATCCGGTTGAGGAACGCACACAGTTGATTATGAGTGAATCTGGTGTTGCCCACCATGATGCGTTCAATATCGCTGTCGGAGAGGTTTTGCACCGACAGACTCAACGTATAATGATACCTAAGCGTTTTAGTATGCCCGTGCGCGAAATGTGGCAACTGCAATTGCGCTTGCCCAAACGTTTTGGACGTCGCGCATATCAAACATTGAGCCATCCACGATTTAGGGCCGCTTATGATTTCTTGCTGATTAGAGGTGAAATTGAAGGCGGGGATTTACATGAATTAGGTGAATGGTGGACCGAGTTTCAGGAGGTTACACCAGAGCAACGTAAAGACATGATTACTGATTTGCGCAAGGATGCTGGCACACCCAAGAAACGAAAATTTAACAAGAAACGGAAAGCTAATTAATTATGTTGCCGGATATTGCCTATATTGGCCTAGGAAGTAATCTTGGTACTCCTGTAAAACAACTAGAACAGGCATTAGCTGCAATAGATAAACACAGCCAAATGGCATTGGTTACTCATTCTCATTTTTATTCTAGCTCGCCTATGGGGCCTCAAGACCAACCTGACTATGTAAATGCAGTTTGTAAAATTAAGACGTCCCTGCAACCCCAGGAGTTACTGTCTACGCTGCAAATTATTGAGAATCTGCAAGGTCGCGAGCGACTCGGTGATCGCTGGGGGCCCAGAACATTAGATTTAGATATTTTGCTTTACAATGATCTGGCCTTAAAAACGAAGCATCTCACACTGCCTCACTATGGCATGCAGGAGAGAGAGTTTGTGCTAGTCCCATTGTTTGAAATTTCACCTGATTTGGTCATGCAAGATGGACGGTCTCTGGCAACTTGGGTTGCAAAGTGCAATTTGGAGGGGCTATATCGGATTGATGCGCCAGTCTTGAGTATGAAAATAAGCGCAAGTGTGAAGTAATTAATAAGAGATGAGCAGATGAAAAAAGTGACCACATCAACGCTAATGCAATTAAAGCAAAGAGGCGAAAAAATAGCAGCACTTACAGCATATGATGCTAGCTTTGCAAAAATGTTTGATGAGCAATTAATCGATGTCATTCTCGTTGGTGACTCACTTGGTATGGTGCTAAAGGGCGACAACGACACATTATCGGTTAGTGTTGATGATATTGCTTATCACACGGCTTGCGTGTGCAAAGGAACCAGCAGGGCTTTTGTTATAGCAGATATGCCATTCATGAGTTATGCAAGTAAAGAGCAGGCATATGGCAATGCAGCGAGGCTGATGGCAAGCGGCGCGAGCATGGTCAAAGTTGAAGGGGGCGAGTGGCTTATTGAAACAATTACTGGATTGGTTGAACGCGGAGTTCCGGTTTGCGGACATTTAGGTTTAACGCCACAATCTGTGCATGTTTTTGGTGGTTTCAAAGTGCAGGGAAGAGAAAATGAACAAGCCAAAAAAATCGTAGATGACGCGATTAAACTCGAAAATGCAGGAGTCCAATTACTTGTTTTAGAATGCATTCCAAGTGCGGTTGCGAAGCTCATTTCCGAGGCATTGAAAATCCCTGTTATAGGCATCGGCGCAGGCGCGGGTACCGATGGACAAATTTTGGTCATGCATGACATGTTCGGTATTAGCGCTAATTATATGCCTAAATTTAGTAAAAACTACTTAATTGCTAGTAATGACATGCGCTCCGCTGTGACTGCTTATATAGATGATGTTAAAGCAAATCGTTTTCCTGGCCCAGAACATTCTTTCGAGTGAGCATTATGCATATAGTCAGCGACATACAAACACTAAGAGAAATACGCCGTAAATGGCAATCACAAAAGCAATCAATTGCTTTTGTGCCGACTATGGGCAACCTGCACGATGGCCATTTAAGATTGGTTAAAGAAGCGAAGAAACATGCAAGCATCGTGGTCGTGTCGATTTTTGTTAACCCTTTGCAATTTGGCCCTGATGAAGACCTCGATGCGTATCCAAGGACTATAGAACAAGACAAAGCATCGTTAGGTGAATTGGGAGTCGATATTTTGTTTATGCCTAAAGCGACTGATATATACAGCAGAGGTTTAGAACAGCAGACTTTTGTTGAGGTACCAGGCTTATCTTATATGATATGCGGTGCCAGTCGTCCAGGCCATTTCAGAGGCGTTGCTACTATTGTTTGTAAACTGTTTAATATGGTGCAACCGAATATGGCTTTTTTTGGTGAAAAAGACTTTCAGCAGTTGCAAGTAATTAAGGCAATGGTGACTGACTTATCAATGAATTTGACAATACATGGCGTGGCCACAGAGCGAGAATCCGACGGATTAGCCATGAGTTCGAGAAATAACTACTTAAATAAAGAACAGCGCGAAATTGCACCCGGCTTATATAGATTAATTTCAGACATGGCGATTGAAATAGAAGGTGGCCGCAGAGACTTTTCAATCATGCTTCGGGAAAATAGAGAACGCTTAGCAAGCATTGGCTTCAAACCTGACTACATTGATATACGTTCTGCTAGCAGTTTATTGCAACCAAGTCACGAAGACAAAGAGCTCGTGGTTCTTGGTGCTGGCTTCTTAGGAAAAACACGGATTATTGATAACATTCAGGTTAAGATTTGAAGGGGCCGTTTTTACCCGCCCCTTCAAATCAATGCAAACTTACTTATCGCGCAAAAGCGTAGCTGCTTCTTTAGCAAAATACGTTAGTATTCCATCAGCACCAGCTCTCTTAAATGCCAATAAGGACTCCATAATAACGGCATCTTTATTCAACCAGCCTTTTGCAAAAGCGGCTTGATGCATCGCATATTCGCCGCTGACTTGATAAGCAAAAGTGGGCACACCAAATTCTTCTTTACAACGTTGGACAATATCTAGATATGGCATACCTGGTTTTACCATCACCATATCGGCGCCTTCATTAATATCAAGTTCAATTTCTCTTAAAGCTTCATCTGAGTTCGCAGGATCCATTTGGTAGTTTTTCTTATTAGCCCCTTTAATATTGCCTGCCGAACCGACTGCATCCCTGAACGGACCATAATAGCTTGAAGCATATTTAGCCGAATAAGCCATAATACTGGTGTTCTTAAAACCTTCTAGTTCAAGCGCTTCACGGATTGCCCAAATACGCCCATCCATCATGTCGGAGGGAGCAACAATGTCCGCACCGGCTTGAGCGTGAGATAGCGCTTGTTTTACCAACACGTCAGTGGTTTCATCGTTCATTACGTAACCATTTTCATCAATCAAGCCATCTTGACCGTGCACCGTAAATGGATCAAGTGCGACATCGGTGATCAGTGAGATAGTGGGAAACTTTTCTTTCAATGCTTTTACTGCGCGTTGAGTTAAGCCTTCTGGGTTGAACGCCTCACTTGCACACTCTGTTTTTTTGTCTGCAGGCGTTACCGGAAATAAGGCAAACACATGCACGCCTAAGTCAACTAACTCCTGCACTTCATCAATTAGTTTATCTATACTAAATCGAAACACATCAGGCATCGATTCAATCACCTCAACCTGACCACTACCTTCCACCACAAACATTGGATAAATAAGATCATTTACCGTAAGTACAGACTCACTAACTAATCGTCTAATTGAAGATGTATAACGCAGTCTCCGAGGACGGCTAAGTGGAAATTGTGACATATTGATCCTTGATAAAATTTTTAAAATTCGGCGGACATAACTTTATTACGTCCCGCTTCTTTCGCTTTGTATAGTAACTTGTCGGCAAATGCATATAAAAGTTCTGACTCAGCATCTGTCGCAATAATTCGAGTTGAAACGCCAATACTGACTGTAAACTTAATCAAGTCGCCTTCAAAATCTAGCTGGCTCGCTTGCGTCATTGAACGGACATTTTCCATCAACGCGGCGGCCCCATCTAAATCTGTATTTGGTAAAATGACTACAAACTCTTCGCCACCATAACGACAAATTGTGTCAGACGGGCGCTTGATACATTGTTTAAGAATACCAGTAAAATGCTTCAATGCCTCATCACCGGCCTGATGGCCATAGGTATCATTCACAGACTTGAAATGATCGATGTCTATCATTGCCATCGCGAGAGGTGTTTTTTCTCGGCGACTTCTGCGAGCTTCAGCTAAGATCTTTTTGTCATATAATCTTCTGTTGGCAACCCCAGTTAATGCATCGATAGATGATTTTCGTTCAAGCTCGTGGTTGGCCTCGTTAAGCTCCCTAATCGCAATCTCTAGCTCATAGCTTCTCTCACCCACAGCAGACTCCAGACGTTCTTTTGTGTCTTTCTGCAGGCGCATTAGATCTTCTTTTGCTTGCATCGTTTTCTGTTTGTTTTTGTCTGCCTTTATATATGCTCGCTTCGCTGCCAGACGTTGTGTGTTAAATCGCATAGCAAGCGCCAGGGCCATGAAAAGGGTTTCTATCACGGCGCCTACCATCAATAAGTAAATTGGGTCGAGGTGTAAACTTATCCAGCCGCTACTTCCTGCTATTGAAAACAACGCACCAAATAAGAAGGAACATCGAGCAACCAATAAATATTTAGCGATTGATTTCCCTTTAAACGCAATATAAATTGTCGTCGAAAAGACGAAAAAAAATGCTAGTAGCACCATGGGTATTAATAACAGAAGCATCACTCTGAACGGCAGAATAAACATACAAGCAATATAAAGGAAGATGGCAATGCTGATGGCATTATAGAATTTACATAGAGGCTTAAACTTATATCTTATATCTAATAATTTGGCTGTAAAAGAACTTGAAAAATATACCATCAAAGACGTAAACAGTAAGGTTGAATACTTTTGAAAAAGGATACTTTCTGGCCATAAGAACCGATACGCCAATCCTTGACTACTCGCTAACAGCAGTGATAAACAAATCACATAACCTGCGTATAACAAAGTACTGACATTTCGGGACGTCACAAACAAGAATAGGTTAATAAGGCCCATCGCAGCCATAAAACCATAAAAAATACCAATGAAGATTCTGTGCGAACCTATAAATTGAATATAGTGCTCTTGTTTCCATAATTTCACAGGAACCACAATAATGCCCTGAGTCTTAACACGCAGATAAAGTGATATGGTGAACGCACTATCAGGTACTGCAAACACTAATTGGTCATGGCTTATTTCTCGTTGATTGAACGCCAAATTATCTCCCGATTTAATTTGACTAAGCATAGCCGCTTGTTCTTGAGTTTGGTCAACAAACCAGACATCTACAAAGTCTAAAGTTGCATAGGAAACCTCGATTAAACGCCGATCTGCAGAGGTTTTGGGTGGTATGTCAACTTTGAACCAATGTGCTTCGGGCGATATCCCAAAGTTACTATTCTCGATTGATTTCCATTGGGGATCGGGGAGCTGCATAACTTTTTGAATAGTATCAGTTGTACTTGATGCTATATGTAATTTAGCCTCTTTACTTATCAGCTGCGCTTCACGCTGCCCTGACAATGAAGAAACCAAAATAAATAAAGTAACTCCGAACAATACGATGAGTAACCCAACCCACACACCATTGCGATCAGATGCTGTTGCACCCGTCAAATTTGCGTCATCAAATGCGTTAGCCTTGTTATCGTACATCAGAAATTGCCCAACTTAATACAATTTCGACCCGCTTCCTTGGCTTGATATAACAATTTATCAGCAAATGCTATCATCTTTGCATACTCGTTATCAGGACCGATTACACGTGACGTTACTCCGATGCTGACCGTAAATTGAATACTATTCCCATGCGTTTTAACCATTAAATTTTCTATTGCCAGCCTGAAGTTTTCCAGAACCTTATGAGCACCGTCATTTGTCGTATTGGGAAGTAAAACAACGAACTCTTCTCCACCATAGCGTGACAATAAATCACCTGGACGCTTTACAACTTTTTTAAGCGTATCCGCAAAAGCAATTAAACAATCGTCCCCGCATTGATGCCCGTATTTGTCATTCACACTTTTAAAATGATCAATGTCGAGTAAAGCAATAGTCAGTGGTTGTCTTTCTCGTCGACTTCTTGCTGCCTCAACGAGAACATGTTTTTCAAAAAAACGCCTATTGGTTAGGCCAGTCAACGTGTCTGTCTCACTCATGCCTTTTAATTGATTATTCACTTTCGACAAGCCTGCTAAGGCATCCTCAAATTCCTGTGTTCGCGCAGTAACTTGCCCTTCAAGATCGATTTGCGCTTGCTTTTGCAGTAATAGTACTTCGTCTTGTGCATGCATTGCTTGTGATTCGTTCTGTGACGCCTCGCGATGGGACTTTCTTGCTTCGCGTCGCTGAACGCTATAACTAGTCGCAACGGCAAGCGCCAATAAAAGCGTTTCACTCGTTGCTCCCACCATTAGTAGATAACTGGAATCAATTGGCAAACTGATCCAATGGAAATTATCGGCAGAAGCGGTAAGCCCAGAAACAAGTAGGACGACCCAAGCAGCACTGAAGAACTTAGCAATATCACTGCCTTTAAACGCCAAACTTAAGCTAGCAAGCAGTATCACCGGAATAGAAAAAAGTAGTAACAGTAATAGCAACTGGATCATGATTGAATATGGCATGAAAAGCGAGCTGATAGTACTAAATACATAGATGAGAAAGAAACCTTTAAATACTAAATAATACGTTGGACTTTTGGTTTTCAATTCTAAAATTTGTGACGAAAATATGACAATAAAGCTCATGGTCATAAAAGCAAAAATAGCGGCGGCTCGTTCTTCTAACCAAGGACTTTCTGGCCAAATGAACCGATAACCAAGGCCATGAATACTGCCAATTAGCAAGGCGAAGGAGAAAACGTAGCCTGAATAGGTAATAAATGTCACATTGCGAGTTGTTACATACAAAAATAAATTAATAAGCCCCATGGCTAACATATAACCAAAAAAGAGTCCCATGAAAAGACGATGAGATGCTGCGTAAACAATATAATCTTGTTTGTACCAGAGCTTTAAAGGCGCTTTAACCGGACCACTAGATTGTATTCGAAGCAAAAGCTGCATGCCGTTTGGTGCGTTGGGTAAAGGAATTAGAAATTTATCATGAATAATGGTCCTCTCTGCGAATTTAAGACTGTCTCCCAGATTGTAATATTGAATAAGTCGATAGGCACCAACACTATTGCGGTCGTTGTTTACCTGACGAAACCAAAGCTGAAGACTATCTAGCATCGCATAGTCCACTTCCAAAACTTGACTATTTTGAGCACTAGCGAAATTAACTCTCAACCATTGTGAAGCGTTTGTTAATCCAAAATTCTGACTCTTAGTTTTAACCCAAGCGTCGCTGTCAAGCTGATCTATAGTTTCAATGGTTTGTTCATTTAACACATCCGCAAAGTGATAAACGGGTTGTTGTAAAGAATGCTTTTCGATGTCTCGCCCTAAGGAAATAACCATATAAAGGACGAGCGCAGTGAATACCGCCACTAATGCAGCAAGCCAATAGGAATTGTAGGATAGCTTGCGCTCAACTGAAATCATCAAATAGTAGCTAAGCCAAATACTTTATATGTATTGGCAAGCGATACCTCTGAAAGTTGATTAACATCTATGCCTTTTAATTCGGCAACCTTGTTAGCCACATGTGGTAAAAAACAAGGCTCATTATTTTTTGTTCTTGGTTTCACATTTTTTGGAAATAAATAGGGAGCGTCGGTCTCAAGCAATACCCTTTCAAGTGGTAAATGTTTCACCGCTTCCTGTAAATCAACGCCTCTCTTATCATCGCAAACCCAGCCTGTTATGCCAATATAGCAACCGAGTTCCAGATAGGCCTGCATTTGCCTAGTGGACCCTGTAAAACAATGCACAATAGCGTTTGGGATACTGGGTAAATACTCTCGCAATAATCGAATTTGATCGTCAAAAGCATCACGCTCGTGTAAATAAACCGTTTTATTATTTTCAGCCGCACAAACCAACTGGGCTTCGAACGAGCGTAATTGATTTTCTTTTGTTGAAAAATTGCGATTAAAATCCAAGCCACACTCACCGATAGCGACCATGTTCTTATCAGACACAAGTTGATTAATTTGAATGATAACATCTTCAGAAAAACCATCAGCATGGTGGGGATGAACACCGCCCGTATAAACAAGTTGTTGGAAGCCGACTTGCTCGTTATGATTTTTCACAAACGCTTGAGCAGCAATTGCCTCTTTTAGGTTTGAACTGATGATGCAAAGTTGATTAACCTGTTGCTCCGCAGCTCTTGCAATGACATCTTGGGCGCAAAAACGCCGATCTAATAAATTAACACCGATGTCAAACCAATGCATTAATTCACACTAACGCGGCGCTTACCGCCACCTTTCGACAAATGCAATAGGCTATTAACAAAAGTCATCACAACGGTTTTGCCTGGTCATCTGGATTATCATCATTGGGTTTTCTGATCGAATTTTCTTCTTCATCTTCAGCATTCGCATCTTCATCTTGACGTTTATTTTTAGTGTACCAACCACCTATGACGACGCCAACCTCAAACAAAAACCACATTGGAATGGCCAGCAACACCTGCGAAATAACATCTGGTGGGGTTAGCAACATACCAACGACAAACGCCGCGACAATGACATGAGAGCGCTTCTTACGTAATTCATCTGGGGTCGTCATTCCCGTCCAGCACATTAAAATAATGGCTACTGGGATTTCGAAAGCAACGCCAAAGGCGAAAAATATTTTCAGTACAAAACTCAGATATTCTGAAATATCCGGGCTTATAAGCACATCGTCTGGAGCGACCGCGCTAAAAAAGCTAAACGCGAGTGGAAAAACGATAAAATAAGCAAATGCAATTCCACTGTAAAATAATAACGTGCTGGAAAGCAATAAAGGAGCAACTAGCTTCTTTTCATTTCGATATAAACCGGGCGCAATAAACCCCCAGACTTGATACAAAACATAGGGAATAGCAATGAAAAATGACAGCACCATAGTTAATTTAAAGGGTGCAAAAAACGGCGAGGCAACACTCGTTGCAATCATCGATGCACCTTCTGGAATAGTAGCGACTAGTGGGGCTGCTAATATGCCGTAAAGATCTTGAGCCCAGTAGGCTAGAGCCATAAAAATAACGAGAACCGACGCTAGTGCTTTTAATACGCGAGAACGCAACTCAATGAGGTGGCTAATAAAACTACTTTGCATCGTCATCTTTCTTTTTCTTATAGGGTTATTGGACAGATAATGCAGCCTGTTTTAACTCTTCAACACTCTGGGCAACTTCAGGACTCACATTATCAAGCCCCATATTCTCCGCCTTTTTGAGGTTCTCATGCAACTCATGTATGCGTAACTGCTCTTCGATTTCAGTTTTAAACCCTGTCGCCATATTTTTCACGCTGCGCACTGTTTTGACTGTCGAGCGAATTGCACCGGGCAAACGCTCGGGACCCAAGATAAGTAAGGCTACAATACCAATAATGAACAGTTCCCAGAAACTAATATCGAACATGATCTACTCTTTAGTAGTGGTCTTTGTTTCGGTCGGATTTACCGTTTTATCAGCATCACTTTTATCTTCAACAGATTCAAAATCTGCATCTGACTTATCCGCATCCTTTTTGTCGACAGTGCCATCATCATCACTCAACGCTTTCTTAAAACCTTTGAGCGCTGAACCTAAATCACCACCGACATTGCGTAATTTCTTTGTACCAAATAGTAAAACAACTATTAGCAGTATGACTATAATACTCCAGACACTAGGACCCATTAGTAAATCTCCATTGTTAAAATTTTGTTTTTTTTGCTACCGTCTATAATTGAACAGTGTATCACCTTGAGTAATTCAATTTTAGACGCAAAAGTAACTCATTAAAAGCATTATACGTTGCTTTCAACAAATATCACTGGCTTTCATTAACTTGTTTTTATACTTATTTTTCGGATCAAACAATTGCACACATTTCTTTACTACTTTATTCGTGGTTATATGACGTGATTTATTCATTATCGCTACTAAACACGCGGCGTTGCCTTAAAGTAACGGCGTTTTCGTGCCTGTTGATTTTCAGTATTGTCAACGCCCCATTTTCGTTTGCTGTGGAAGGAACAAAAACTGACATACTTTTCACAAAATCTGCAATGCTCGGACAACCGAAAGTTGAAACACCCAGTTTGACGATACATACAGACACCTCTGACGCTAAAAAATCTGAGTTACAAACCTCAGAATTTGATTATTGCGATGCTCAGTATTGGCTTGACGATTGGTATTGTCATTTTAACTACGGTGTCGAAACTTCGGTAATAGAAGTCAATAGGTGGTTTGTAACAGACTACACGCCGACATCGAAGCGAGCTAGAGCATCTGGTAAGTTGCGCTTTGGAATTGAGCCTCGTAGCGGCAATTTAAATCAATTGGATTTTCGTTTTAAAATACGCGTAAAACTCCCAGCATTGCAAGATAGGGTAGAATTATTACTCTCAGATGACGAAGAAGATGTAAACCAGCAAGCTGTTAAGGCCGCTCGCAGTCAACAACTGGGGAGTGATGACCAAGCCACCGTTGCCCTTCAATTCAAAGATAAACCTGACTCCAAAGTAGCTTATCGAATCGGCTTAGGTCGTGGATCTCAAATTTACACACGAGCAAGATATAGTGATAAACTTGAACTAAATGAACGTAACAAAATTAGCTATTCTGCAGAAGCTAATTACTATACCGACGACCAATTAGGTGTTGAAACCAGAATATCACTTATTCACACACTATCTAAAAATGAAGCGATTGAATTCGATAACACCTTTCGCTACAGGGATAAGACAGAAGATCTTTTTTGGCGCCATGAAATTCAATATTTATATTTAAAAGATGGTAAAACCAGCTATTTATTTAGCGCTATGGTTGATGGTTTAAATAAACCAAATTATCAAGAGGAACAGGTTCTTGTCAGCATGAGGTATAAAAGAAATGTATTGCGTCCGTGGCTATTTTTGGAGGTTGAGCCTTACGTGATTTGGTTACGTCAGGAAAACTTCAGAACTTCTTTTGGCGTTGCTATTAGAGCTGAAGTGCATTTTCCAGATTACTAAATTGCCCAAAAATATGTACTTCTGGGCTTATCAACCTATCGAGGATCCGTTGCTCGTGCTTCCTTGTTGTCACTGGCTGATTGATGAAAAGCGACTAAATTTGGCAATCCAGAATAATCGTACGTTTCACGGTAAGACGACCAATCAAGTAGGCAAAATAAACTAATGCTCGCATAGTTCCACTCTACAAAAGCCCCTTTCTCAGCAGTTTTGTCAAGCTCACTAAAAACGACGTCAACGCGTTCTCTCTGCAGGCGAAAATAAAGTTTGTCCGCATTAATATCTATACCTGACCGAGACAATAAGAATATCTGTACCAACGAATCATTAGCTGAGTCAATTAAGGTCAGCAAATTTGTTTGTTCCCAACTGAGTTCTGTCTTATTTAATTTTTTTGTCAAATATCGATAAATTGCACCTGAATCGAAAATGATTCGAGCGTCATCTTCTAACATCGGCACTTTCAATGTTGGATTCGAAGCGACTAACCTTGCCCGATCTGCACTGTTAAATATATCAACTTGCTCAAAACCATGCTCAATCTCACTCATCCACATACGTAAGCGACGAACATAAGGTGATGTAGTAGAACCAATTAGCTTCATTGTTTCCTCTTTACTCTGTAATTCAACTAAATACTAAAACTTGCACCACAACCACATGTCGTTGATGCATTTGGATTGTTAACAAAAAATCTCGACCCTTCTAATCCTTCCGTGTAATCGACAATTCCACCTACAAGATACTGTAGACTCATTGGGTCAATGACCAAAGTGACGCTTTCTTTCTCTATCGTCATGTCGCCTTCATTTACTTTTTCGTCAAAAGTAAAGCCATACTGAAAACCTGAACAACCGCCGCCTGTCACGTACACTCGCAGTTTTAGTTCAGGATTCTCTTCCTCAATAATTAACGTTTTGACCTTTTTTGCCGCAGCTTCAGAAAACTCAATTGGCAATGCCATTTCTTCAGACATAATATTCCTCTAGTAAAAGCGTTTGTGGCTCCAAAATAACTAGTGGAGATTATCTAATACCTGAGTAATTTAATCAAGTATTCAATCAGATTCACTAAACGCTTCATCCCACTCAATAGTCCGAGTATAAGAACCACGCTTTCTTTTATACTTATAGATATCTGTTTTGATTTCAATTTGTTCAGGAATGAAGTCTTCAGGCAAGGTAACTCTTAATTCTAAGACTTGAAAATATTTAAACGAAAAAGACATTTTGTCTGCCTTGTCATCCAGTATTTCTTTCAAATCATATTTAATCGGAACTGTATTTTGACTGCCTTGAAGCGAAACATTTAGTGTGCCCTTAATGATCGCTTTTATATTTTCCCGCTGCAACATCATAATCGAAATAGCATAATTATTAGTGCTTGCCGTTGCTAGGATTTCAACACTTTCCACCACAAATCCATCTTGCGTCAATTCAGGTGCCATGACCTTTTGATAAAAGCTTACTTGTTCGCGAAGCTCAGCATCTTTGCGCATAAATTCTTTGTACGACAATTGAGCTTGTTCATTAGCAATACTTGCTACTTCAAGTTCTATTTTTTTTACATTTAATTCGGAATTAAGCGCTTGGTTTTCTGATATTAAGTTATTTATGCTGCTTTGCATGACATCAATTTTAGCAGCCAAAAGATGATTTTTTTTGTCTGCAAACTCGTGGCCCGCATAGAAAACACAGGCAAGTATAAAAAATATGACCAAATAATATTTAACGAAGCCAAGTTCGCTGCGTAGTTCGTTTAATTTCAATAAATTCTCCATACCTCAGGGCATCGTTATTGATAAATAACCAATATATGAGCAACTAGAACCGAATCACAGATGACAAGGGTGTACTCAAAACGCTATGATAGTCCTAATCTCAACTAGTATAAACCCAAACACACTATGTTTCTGCACTCGCTGAGACGAGAAGTCTCACATCCAAGGACATCAATTCAATTATGCTTGCTAGGCATAGTTGCAGGCGTGTGCGCAGCAACCGTTGTTATTATCTTTAGATTAGCATTTGAATTCATACAAAAAATACTGCTTGGTGGCGTAGCACAATATGCTGCGATTGAAAGCAAACACTTATTTTTTTTACCCATATCAGCGATCATTTGTGTCATTATCGTTGCTAAATGCACCGGTTTTAAGCATTACAGAATGGGAATCCCGTTTGTTATCCATCGCATCAAAACACGCTACGGACACATACCATTACGCACCTCGATCAATCAATTTTTTGGTGGTGTATTTTCATTAGCGGGGGGCTTTGTCGTTGGCAAAGAGGGTCCTACGGTGCATTTGGCTGCAGCGGGTAGCCATTTTCTAGGCCAATGGTTTAGATTACCCTTTAATTGTTTGCGAATTTTAACTGGCTGTGGAATTGCAGCGGGCGTTTCCGCTGCATTTAATACACCTTTTGCCGCCGTTATTTTTGTGATGGAAGTCGTTTTACGCCAGTACCGAGTTCATGTATTTATTCCAGTTATGCTAGCAGCCGCATGCGGTTCAGTATTAACTCGTATTGTATTCGGTAATGAAAACGAACTGACATTTCTGAATTTTAGTGTAATAGATAATGTGTTACTGCCCTACCTCGTCGTATTTGGAGTTGCTCTTGGTTTATTGGCAGCACTATTCAATAGACAACTCATGCTTGTCATCAAATTGTTCCGCGATGTGAATATGATTACTCGTTTGCTACTTGCTGGCACCATTACGGGTATCGTAGGCTACAGTATGCCGCAGGCATTGGGGGCAGAATTCTCAGCGATAGAAACATTGTTCGCCAACGACCCTCAACTAAGTTTGCTATTGATGCTATTCGCGTTGAAATTCATTCTTGCTGTCGTCGCGATTGGTTTAGGTGTACCTGGAGGAATAATCGGTGCCGTCATGATTATTGGCATGTTAGCCGGCGTTATATTATTGCAACCGCTACACACTATAAGTGATCAAACCGAAATGACCTCAACGTTTGCATTGCTTGGGTTAGCTGGCATGTTAGCGGCTGTGCTGCACGCTCCAATGGCCGCATTATCGGCCGTTATGGAATTATCTGCCAGTTCACAGGTAATACTCCCCGCGATTGTTGTCATTGTGAGCGCTTATGTGACCAGCAAACAACTCTGCAATAACCGTTCAATATTCATCCAACAACTCGAGTTTCAAAACCTGCCTTATACTACGTCATCCATACGTGACTCATTACAAGAAACTGGCGTTATGGCTATTATGCAGAACGAATTCAAACACTTTATTGATGCTCCAAAAAAAGCGTTATATCAATATTTGCAATCCAATCCTAACCACTTAGTCATGCAAGAGCATGTATTTGAAATCGATAGGGAATACCGCATAGTGTCAATGGATGTCAGTTTACAAGAGGATGTTTTACCATTGGCTATTCACCAAATGGAGGGCTTAAGTGATCAATCTACTATGGCTGAGGTATATGAAACCTTGCATAAAAAACGACAGGGCGCAGTGTATATTTATGAAGAGCTTTATTTTGATTCCCATGTATCAGAACACGGGAAGCCCAAGGTAATCGGTATTATTACTTGGAATATGCTACATAGTTATTTATTTAGACAACAACATTAAGACGAAAAGGTAATAGTGATGAGTATTTTGTGGTTAAAAGCTTTCCATGTGTTTTTTATGATTGCGTGGATGGCTGGTATTTTCTATTTACCGAGATTATTTGTTTATCATGCCGAAAGTCAACATCAGGAAACCAAAGAACAATTCAAAATAATGGAGCGCCGACTGTGGTTTTTTGTAACGCCATTTGCGCTGTTAACTCTTGTTTTGGGTGTGTTGATTATGTATGAATATGGGCTAGAGTGGCTTAAAGCATCGACGTGGTTGCACGCAAAACTGGGCATAGTAGCGTTATTTTATGGCTATCACTTTTATTTATATTATTTGCTTAAGATGTTTGCAGCTGATCAGAATACGAAAAGTCCACGGTTTTATCGAATGATAAATGAGCTTCCCGTCCTAGCCCTACTTGCTATTGTTATATTGGCTATTTTAAAGCCATTTTGAACCTGTTTAGAAGGATCTTACGGCAGAGTTCGATAGCTCGTTGAATCACCAGCAGCTTCTTTTGCGATTCAAAAAAAGACGCCTCGGCTTACGTTGATAATAACTCGCTAAACCGGTTTTTGTACAAAAGTCTCAAATTGATTAGGCAAGTAACTCGCAAGCTCCCCGGAAATTGAAACGTAGGTACTTAATGAGTCAGGCAGTGACTGAGCTATTAATGGCAACTTTTTTTCAAAATCCATTTGCCCACGCTTTTTTGCTTGTTCAAAAGCGAGTTCAACATCTGCAAATGTACTGAACATCCCTAAACTGTGTTTGAGTTTTTTCGCCAATACAGGAGCGTGTTGAGGATTTTTATCATGCATCAATTGCCACGCATTTTGCCATACAGGCTCCATACTTGAATGAGCAGTGAGCACGCCTTGCGTCCATTGCGAAAGTGGAGAACTTCGCCCCCATTTTTCACTATTATCTTCGAAAATGCAATACTCAGGCATTCTTAGAGCGTTATCTTTCATCTGTTGCAAACAATACTTAAAGTAGTCAAACAATGCATCGGTGATTACATCTGCTTGTTGATTATTTTGCATCTGACCATGATGCTTGATAGCCCATGGTAACCAGACATCTGGCATTGGTATTTCTGGCGCAACACCCGCGCCTAGTAATGCACCTTCGACGTAATAACGTGAATGCAGCATATCGGCAATATCAGAGTTTTGATAAATCAGCAGTAAATTCATAATTAATTGAGATACTTAAATTTGCGAATTCGGACAATGCGGTAGATGATAGAGCGAATTCAAAACGAATAACAACTATAAAAACATGTTTTGGGGAAGATAGCGCATGAAATCAGGAAAAACCGGACTTATTATTGCAGCCGCTTTTATCGGTCCAGGCACAGTAACAACGGCGTCAATCGCGGGCGCAAGTCTTGGATATGGGTTAGTGTGGGCGCTTTGTTTTTCAATTTTTGCAACATACATTTTGCAGGAAATGGCGTCGCGGCTTGGCCTAGTGACGGGTAGAGGCCTGTCAGAAGCAATCGTTAATATCAGTCAAAATAACGTCATCAAGTGGATTAGCATCATCCTTGTTTGCGCCGCTATCGGTTTAGGCAATGCCGCATATGAAGGTGGTAATTTGACCGGTGCAGCGCTTGGCTTGGCAAATGTGCTGCCGGGCAATATAACTTTGTGGGTTCTTATTTTAGGTGCCATTGCTTTGGTTGTACTGGTAAGCAATCGATACCATTTAGTTGAAAAATTACTTATCGGACTGGTCGCTTTAATGAGCTTTGTATTTGTCGCTATCATGCTGATTGCAGGCATTAACACAGCAGCATTAATGAGTGGCTTATCGGTAGTAGGATTGTCAAACACATCGCTATTACTCGCTATTATTGGCACCACAATAGTGCCTTACAACTTGTTTCTTCACGCCGGCTTAAGTGCTCAACAGTCACTTGAGTCAACACATTCTGAGTCTGAGATTAGCGCTCAACTGCCAGCACATAAACAACAGTTGTTCGCATCAATTGGATTAGGGGGTATTGTTACATTTGCCATCATGTCGTGCGCAGCGAACGCTTTTTACTTAACTGACAATGTGCTTTCTCCCGGCAATATTGCCTCACAACTAGAGCCTATTTTGGGCGATTACGCTAACTTATTTTTTGCTCTAGGTTTGTTTTCTGCGGGTTTAACCAGTGCGATAACAGCGCCATTGGCCGCCGGATACGCAATTTGTGGTTTATTTGGTTGGAAACCTAAGCTCGACGCAAAAGAATTTAAGCTGGTTTGTATAGCAATATTGTTGTGTGGTGTGTTGGTCGCAACTTCTGGCTTTAAACCCTTAGTCGTTATTGTTTTAGCGCAAGCATCAAATGCACTATTATTGCCGATCTCTGTCATATTTTTACTGTATGTTATGAATCAAAAGAAAATAATGAAGTCGCACACAAATACACTGATTGGTAATCTACTTGCTAGCTTGATACTCATTGTTATTGTTGTACTAGGTGGCAACAAACTTACAAACCTATTATTTTAACCAGCTTTTCGGGTTGAGCGCTTTACCTTTATGGCGAATTTCAAAGTATAAGCCTGAACGTGCTTGACCGCCGCTACTTCCAACTAGACCAATAGTTTCGCCTTGTAGGACGGGATCCCCGGGTTGTTTCAATAATGCTTGATTACGGCCATATACCGTCATATATCCCTCGCCGTGATCAACTATGGTCACCAAACCAAATCCTTTCAGCCAGTCTGCATATAGTACCTTGCCATATTGGACTGCAAGTACCGGAGAGCCTTCGATACTATTAACGACAATGCCTTTCCAGCGAACTTGCCCTTGCCTTCTTTTACCAAATAGCTGCTGGATTTCCCCTAAGGCAGGCCGAGTTAGTTTACCTTTCGATTGCGCCAATCCAACCAACACCACATCTTCATCTTTTGATCTGCTTCTAGCATCAATTTCAGCCTGTTCAATGGCGTTAAATAACGAACGTTCTTCTTGTTGAAGTTGGCTAACCCTGGCGGTGTCTGATCTGATCTGTTGGTCTAATTGTTTTAGCTTCTGATGGCGTGACGTTTGTTGTTGTCTTAATTGACTACTCTGTTGCTTTTGAGTCACCAAAAAAACTTCCAAACGCTGTGTCTTATCTGCTAACTTAATATTTAATTGTTCAAGTTCAGTTACAAGCATTCTAAATTTGCCAATCTCTTGCTGACGCGCTTTGTTTAGATATTCATAATACGTTACGGTACGCTCAAATCGTCCAGCATCATCTTGATTAAAAAACATTTTAGCAAAATCATAATTGCCTGCCATAAAAGCAGACTTAAGCTGACCGGCCAACTGTTTTTGTTGCGCTTTAATAACGTTTGAAATTCTTAGCTTTTCGTTTTCAAGCTCAACCTTTTCGCTGCGTGTCGTTTTTAATGATTGGTCAGTTTTATTCAATTGCGTAGCGGTTTTAGCTATTTCAAGTTCGGCAAGTTTCAGTTCTTGCTGTAAACGCTCCGACGATTTAAGTTTTTTGTCGAGTTGTGCTTGCGTATTTTTTATCTTTTCTTGAATAGTAGCTAAGTCGGAGTCTTGCGCCAACACTGGAGGAATGAGCAAAAAAAGCCCAGCAACTAACCAGAAGCCGCCGACACTACGCACTGTTGTTTTTATGCTCAACTTCATTAGATTGCCTTTAAAGACTCAGATTAGCTCGTTTTCAATGTCATTATCGTTTTACCTGTCATTTCAGCTGGTTGTTGCATGCCCATCAAATGCAACATTGTTGGTGCCACGTCGCTGAGTGTACCACCGCTTCTGGCTGTCGCGTCGCGACCGACATAAATAAATGGAACCGGTTCACTCGTGTGCGCCGTATGCGATACACCTGTTTTAGGGTTGATCATTTGTTCTGCATTACCGTGGTCGGCTGTAATCAAACATTCTGCACCAACTTCTGTTAATGCTTCAACAACGCGTCCAATGCAATGATCGACAGCTTCACAAGCTTTGATAGCAGCGCCCAAGTTACCGGTGTGGCCAACCATATCGCCATTAGGGTAGTTGCAAATAATCACATCGAATTCTTGTGATTTAATTGCCGCAACTAACTCATCAGTCAGCTTTTCTGAGTTCATTTCTGGCTGTAAATCATACGTTGCCACGTCTGGTGAAGGGATCAATATACGTTTTTCGCCAGGATATTCGTCTTCTTTGCCACCGCTATAGAAAAACGTAACATGGGCAAATTTTTCAGTTTCACTGATGCGTAGCTGAGTCTTATCATTCTTAGCCAACCACTCGCCCATTACATTGACAAGAGGTGTTGGCGGGTATGCGCATGGTACAGGTAAATTCGACTCATATTCGGTTAACATCATAAACTCTGCATGGGCTACTCTACTGCGTTCAAATCCACTAAAATTGGCATCAACCATCGCATGCGACATCGCTCGTGCACGGTCTGATCTAAAATTCATAAATAAAATAGCGTCGCCGTCGTCAACACCAGTATAACCATCAATAACAGACGCTTTTACGAACTCATCATTTTCATCACGAGCGTACGCTGCTGCGAGCGCTTCAGATGCTGTTGCATAATTGAACTCAGCCTGCGCTGAAACAATTAAATCATAAGCTTGCTGGACTCTATCCCAGCGGTTATCGCGATCCATTGCAAAGTAGCGTCCGACGATACTAGCAACTTGACCTACGCCTAGTTGGGCAAACATTTTTTGTGCCGCTTCTATCGACGGGCCAGCACTTCTTGGTGGTGTATCTCGGCCATCTGTGAACCCATGTAAATAAATTTTCTTTGCGCCTTTTTCGGCGGCTAATTTTGCAGCGGCAAATAAATGTTCTTCATGCGAATGGACGCCTCCAGGTGATAATAACCCCATAATGTGCACCGATTTATCCGCAGCAACGGCTTTTTCAATAGCAGCCACAATAGCCGGATTAGTTTCAAAGCTGCCATCCCTGATCGCTTTGGTAATTCTGGTAAAATCTTGGTACACAACACGCCCTGCACCCAAGTTAACGTGACCCACTTCTGAATTGCCCATTTGTCCATCGGGTAAACCCACATCCAGACCTGATCCAGATATTAACGTACTCGGCTTGTTTGCAAATAAGTTATCTATCACAGGAGTATTAGCTAACGCGATAGCATTGTTAGTGGTTTCTTCTCGATATCCCCAACCGTCTAATATGATAAGAGCTAATGGTGTTTTAGTGTGTGCCATGATTAACCTTGAAATTTTGGTATATGAAAAAGAATAAGCCCACGGTAAAGTTATCAATAAAACGCTGCCTTATAAACTGTTTATGCTAATTTTTATGCGCATAAACATAAATATTTTTTCATAACATAGAATTTTGTCGAGTTAAAACGGTTCTTATACCTGCACTTAGCGTATTAAAATTGAAAAGAATTGCAGATGAAACCGCATAAATGCTGGTTTCTATCCTGTTTTTCTATATACTTTGCGAACTTCAAATAGTAACAGGACGATAGAGTTTTTTATGGACCAGATAATAGAGTTTGCTACCAGTACGACGTTGATTTCAATCTTATCAATCGCTTGGGTAGCTATAGTAGTACTTATCATTTATTCCTACGTTGGTGCAGCATTGTCGCCAATTAAAGAACTTTCTACGCATGATGCTACCTTGCTGATGAATAAAGAAGACGCAATTGTACTAGATATTCGCGTGGCAAAAGAATTCAAAGCAGGACATATATTAGGTTCCAGGCAGCTAAAAGCCGAAGAACTTAAAAACGGAGACTTCGCAAAGCTTGAAAATTCAAAAGATAAACCCATTATTGTAGTCTGCGCAATGGGTGTTTCAGCGAAAAAAACAGCTGCACAATTGCTAAAAGTAGGCTTTGAAAAAGTCACCGTTTTAAAGGGCGGAATGAACGCATGGCAGTCAGCCAGCCTTCCCGTCTCTAAATAAGAGAAAAAATTAATATGCAAATAGTAGAGTTATATACTAAAGGTCATTGTCCATATTGCACACGCGCAAAAGCGTTGTTAAGTCAAAAAGATGTTACGTTCACTAATTTTGAAATAGACATTAACCCAGGCTTACGCCCAGGCATGATTGAACGTGCTAACGGCAGTTCAACGGTTCCGCAAATTTTTATTGGTGAAACACATGTAGGCGGCTGCGATGAATTATTCGCATTAGAGTCAACTGGCAAGCTAGACGCTCTGCTGCAAGCATAAGCAAGCAAGATCTGGGCGTTTGTTCATTGACCGCTTATTCAAACAATTTAAAAGGTTATGGACTCATAGCCTTTTTTCATTTTTAAACAACATAACGATAACAAATATCGATAGGAACTATTCATGGCTGAAGAAAACAACACACCAGCAGCACCCGCAGCACCAGAACAAGCATCACAAGGCGCACAATTTAGCGTTCAACGTATCTACACAAGAGACATTTCGTTTGAAACGCCTAATAGCCCAGCTATTTTTCAAAAAGAATGGAAGCCAGAAGTAAAGCTTGACATCGATACGCGCACAAACGAAATCGAAACCAATTTATACGAAGTTGTTTTGTCTGTAACTGTTACAGCATCGCTTGGCGAAGACACCGCATTTTTATGCGAAGTTCAGCAAGCAGGCATTTTCGCTCTCGGCGATATGCCAGATCAAAATAAAGCGCATACTTTAGGCTCATTCTGCCCAAATATGCTTTTCCCATATGCGCGGGAAGCTGTTTCAAACTTAGTTAACCGTGGCACCTTTCCGCCACTTAATTTAGCCCCTGTAAACTTTGATGCCATTTTTGCAGCGTACATGCAAAAACGTGCAGAACAGAGCGCAGCAGCTGACGCTCCAGCGGCTCAACAACTTGATTCATAAAGAGTTGAGAAGCAATTAATGGATAACAGGTTTGAGTCAAACACCGCCGTCATTGGTGCCGGTTCTTATGGCACTGCCTTAGCGTTTGTATTGGCTCGAAATGGTAATCCAACGGTATTGTGGGGACGTGATGAAAAACACGTTTCTGCAATGCGTATAACTCGCAGTAATGATAAATACCTGCCAGATGCTATATTTCCTGACGCCCTCGTAGTCTCATCTAATCTAAAAGAAGTACTACAGAGCGCCAGAGACATACTTGTTGTTGTTCCTAGTCATGCGTTCAAAGGGACCTTAGAAGCAATCAAGCCATATTTAAATCCTCAACATAGATTAGTTTGGGCTACTAAAGGTCTCGAACCTGGTACTGGAAGAATATTGCAAGAGGTCGCCTTAGATATTTTGGGTGATAATATTCCTTTTGCTGTCGTCTCTGGTCCAACATTTGCTAAAGAAATGGTTGCGGGCCTACCCACGGCTATTACGCTGTCTTCAACTGACGCTGAACTGTGTGAATCATTTTCACAAAAACTGCATTGTTCTAAAGGTTTCCGAGTTTACAAAAACGATGATTTAATTGGTGTTCAATTAGGCGGAGCAGTTAAGAACGTCATTGCAATAGGCGCTGGTCTAGCCGACGGCTTAGGCTTTGGTGCTAACGCGCGAACGGCTTTAATTACACGCGGACTAGCTGAAATGAGCCGACTTGGCTTGGCCATCGGGGCAAAACAAGAAACCTTTATGGGCATGGCTGGTCTTGGAGATTTAGTCTTAACTTGCACTGACAATCAATCTAGGAACCGACGCTTTGGTCTAGCTTTAGGCCAGGGAATGACGGTAGACGCAGCAATAGAAAGTATTGGCCAAGTCGTTGAAGGATATCGTAACACCGACGAAGTAAGATTGCTTTCACAATCCAATGGCATCGAGATGCCTATTTGTGAGCAAATATACCAAGTGCTATATAAAGGCAAGTCAGCTAAAGCAGCTGCTGTTGCATTGTTAAGCCGCGAACAAACCCAAGAATAGTCCTCCGACTCATATATTAACGTTAGGTAGTATACATTCATGTTCCATATTGCTCTATTCGAACCGCAAATTGCTCCCAATACGGGTAACGCTATAAGACTATGTTCGAACAATGGGTGCCATTTGCATCTCATCGAACCTTTGGGCTTTAGTATGGAAGAAAAGCAACTGAGACGAGCGTCACTCGATTACCGCGACCTTGCTAACGTGACTATTCATAAAAATTATGATGCATTTTTGCAAGAGATGGGTAACAGAAGAATTTTTGCATTAACCACCAAAGGTTCAATTCCACATGACCAACCCACCTACCAGGCAGATGATGTGCTTCTATTTGGTTCAGAAACCTCAGGGTTACCCGACGAGATCCGTAACGCTTTTGCTCCAGGCAATCGTATTAGGATCCCGATGTTAGCTAATGCTCGTAGCCTAAACCTGTCCAATTCAATCGCTATTGTAAGTTACGAAGCATGGCGTCAACTTGGTTTTAATATGCCTAATATAGAGTCGTAGACGACCACTTAATCCCGATAATAACTGACTTTTCCTTTTTTACACGCTTAATACCCTATCCATATAAAGTAAATGCTCATTGCATTCAGGTTTTATTCAGTTACTAGGCTTTATCCTCAACAATACATAAATAATACAAATTAATACGCCCATCATGATCAAACAAACGAGTGTACTACTTTTTCTATTAGCAACAATGAATGCGACCGCTGGCGATCGCTTCACTATTTTTGCCAAACAAGAGTTTAACTACACGGACAATATTTCAAGCATTGGTGTTTCCAGTATTATGGGCGGTCATCACCGTAATTTGCAAAGTGAAGTGATTACTTCAATTAATAGCGTTACTGTTATCGATCAGTTTGGCTACGAACGAGCGTATTATGGTTTAGATTTAGGTGTCCGATTTGGTTATTTTAGTGACTTATTCATGTATTTTGAAGGCGGTTTCGATGTATTTGAAGCGATCTTCAAACATGACGATGACGCCCCTTATTTTGATTATGATGACAGATATAACTCAAATAATTTAGATGGTTACGCTTCTTTTGGCGCTGGTGTTCAAGCTGGAAATCTGCGTGTTGAAGGATTTGTGAAAGCGCGCCAAATAGATTCTGATTACTGGGAAGCTAATAGAAGTCTCTTTTACGGAATGCAGCTTTCACTTGCGTTCTAAAAAAATCAACCTAAATAGTAGTAAAGCAGTTACATCACGGCGTTGACAAATAAGTTAAAATTTTAGTTAAAGCTGGCACCCTAAACTTGTCTTTTTCGAAGAACAATTCATGCAATGCCTCTGGGATTAGCAATGATTCGCAGTGCTTAATATCATTAATTACTTGCTCAATATCTTCTTTGGCTACAACGGTATCGGCGCCAGAATAGACAACAAGGCAAGGAACACTAATTTTATTCGCTTGCTCTCGTATTTCTTGCATAGCAATTAGTGATGCGTAAAGCCACTCATAAGTAGCACCACCTAATTGTAACTCCGTCTGCTGTGAATAGGTTTTGCGAAAAATCTCATATCTAATCTGACTGCTCATCAAACAGTTTTTATAAAACGCAGTCGGTATGTAGTCAGTATGCCCAAAGAAATAACTCGTCTTTTTGCCTCGCAGCTTATTATAAATAACACCAAATCTAACTAACATAGTCCCGAACCAAGGTGGAACTGGAGCCGTAATCCCAAACATTGGCGAACAAAAAACAGCTTTGGAAAATAAATGGGGTTGCGACTTTACGAGTAGCGCTCCGATTGCGCTGCCCATCGAATGACAGAGTAGATGAAGAGGTGGATATGGTTGTTCAAGTATGCCGCCATCACTACTCGACCTATTTTTCGCTGCCTTGATATACTTTTCGCAAAGCATCGGCACTAAAACGTCCTCGATTATACTTTTAAAATCGGTAACATACTGATTAAAATCGTCGATATAGCCAAGCTGAGGATTCTCTTTTAGCCGTGTAGAGAGGCCTTGACCACGGTGGTCATGAATAAACACCGAATGCCCATTTTGGTATAAGTCGTAAATGAGTTCAGCGTATTTGGCTGCACATTCAACGCGTCCCGAAGAGATCACGATTATTGATTTTGCTTCGTTGTGATGAGCATATCGATAGTGCAGCGAAGTACCGTCGCCTAGCCTCCAAAAACCGGATATCATACTATTTTCAAACCAAGGCTTGATTAAGGTATCAAACTTTTCGGGTAATTCGGTTTCTTTGGTTAATTGCATTTAATCGCTATGTTGGTTTGCTTGCAACAGGTAAACGTATTATCACTGATAAGCCAGTTAAAGGCGATTGTTCTTCAAAACTTCTTTCACATTGTGCGCTGCCCGCTTGACTACTATCTTTGTCAAAACGCACTTGAGCATGGCGCGCCGAAGCATAAAGACTGCCGCCATGCGTTTCGATCGCAGCTTTAGCAATAGATAAACCGAGCCCGGCTCCTTTGCTGACTTCATGCACTTGATAGCTGCCGCGAAAAAATGGGTCAAACACGGTTTTTAACTCGGTAGCGGACATACCTGCGCCGTCATCCTTAATCACAATTTCAACAAAATCTATAGCTAAACTGTTGGATACAATATTGAGCTCACAACTTACTTCTTTGACGGCAAAACGAATGGCATTGCGAACGATGTTTTCAATCGCACTTATAAGTAACTGCATGTCGGCGTTAATACTAATGTCAGGAATAGTGCCGACAATGAGTGCTTTATTCATTGCCCTGGCCTCAAAACGCGCATCTTGCAACACACCATCTAAAACCGAAACCAGTGTCATTTCTTGCAGTTCAATTCGTTGCTGAGAGGCGTTTATTTTGGCCAGAGTCAGCACTTGGCCAATCATCTGATCCATCTTAACAATTTCGTTTTCAATTCGTGATAAATGCTTAGTGTCCAAGTTACTGAGCGCACCATCAGGGTTAGTGTTGATCTGGTCCTCTAACAAGGCGACTGCTAACTGCAAACGGGTCAATGGTGTGCGTAATTCATGCGATACGTTTGCCATCAGTTGCTTTTGACTATCGATCAAGCTTTGCAGACGAACCGCCATCGTATTGAAATCTTCCGCTAAATTACCCACTTCATCTTTTCTATTTTCAAGACCTTCAATGCGAGTCGTCAAATCGCCTTTAGCCAAGCGGTTACTCGCTAAACGCAAAGCGCCCAATGGTTTTGTGATACTTAGCACCAGCCCAAAGCAAAATACCGTGCTGAGGAAAATAGCTAACACCAAGCCAGCAATCGCCACTTTAGAGCGAGACATCACATTTCTTTCCGATCGCAATAGTAAGCGCCCGATAAAGATGTTGTATTCTGAGGCATTGAAGAGCAACGTATAAGGACCAACAAACTCCATATTGTTGAGTCTTATAAGCAACGGACTATCACTTTCAACAAACGCGGTTAACTCATCTATATTGCGAGATAGGGGGGTAGGAAAACTAGTATGACGCTTACTGGTATTGCGATTAATAGCCACGATATGAAGACCATTGCGTTGCCCTAACCTGCGCAATGATTGGTTTAGATTGTTACTGCGCTCGACTACTCTGGTTAACCGCTGCATCGCTAACAACGTCTCAGACTCTTGTTCCTGGCTTACTGCATTTACTTCCAAGACGTCAGTTAATTGCTTCGCTAAGAAAAATGAGCTCAGTACAATAACTAATAATGCAGTCCAAAACCAAATAAAAACGCGGCCAAATAACGAATTGAAAGGATTAACCTTGGATAATTTCATTACACTTCACTCTTAAATATGTAACCTGACCCACGCATTGTTTTGATTATATTTTCAATCCCTTGTTGTGATAGCTTTTTGCGAACATTACTCACATGCATATCTAAGCTGCGGTCAAACGCACTGAGCCTGCGCCCTAGTACGTCTTGACTCAGTTTTTCCTTACTTAACAAGTGCCCAGCATGCCTCATTAATAGTACTAGGAGCTGAAATTCGGTACTGGTCAGATCCAATTCATGGGCACCTATCATCGCTCTTTGGCTGGCTTCTTCAATTTTGATCCCATGGAACTGTAGGTTTTGAACTTGATTAAATATACTTAGATCGTCCAGGCGGCGCGTAAGCGCCTTAATTCGAGCAAGCAGTTCTCGATGATTGAATGGTTTAGCAAGATAGTCATCAGCACCCAACTCTAAACCTAGTATGCGGTCGTAGTCTTCACCTTTTGCAGTTAACATGATGACAGGCACAACAGAAAAAGTGCGAATTTGCTTGAGAGTTTCAAAACCATCTAAGACCGGCATCATAACGTCAAGTAGGACGACATCGAAAGTTAGTTCTCGTAATTTCGCAATTGCCGATACTGGGCTATTGTCTACATCCACCATAAATCCATTTTGCTGCAAATATTCTGCTAACATTTCGGTCAATGCTACATCATCGTC
Organism: Glaciecola sp.; assembly: GCA_034112105.1. GTDB lineage: Bacteria > Pseudomonadota > Gammaproteobacteria > Enterobacterales > Alteromonadaceae > Glaciecola. The sequence continues at coordinate 42,479 of JAWUVZ010000125.1, forward strand.
AATTATTAATACGTGATACATATAGTCACCTTAAAGCTGTGTTTACCACTAATGAAAAGGCTAATAACTCCATTGAGCTAAGCATCGAAAATAAAATACCTAGTTTCGAATGAGCACCATTATAAGCAGTCTGTAACCTTATCATAGGTGAATTGGGAACAAAGCTGAGAAACCTTTACACAAGCTTTACATTCGGTTGGCGCTTCTTTGCATTCACAACGCTATTATTTATGTCGACATTTTATATAGACTCAACATTTATCGTTATATTCATCGGAGCGGAATGAAAATGAAAAAATCATTAATCAGTTTAAGCGTAGCCACTTTATTAAGTGTTAGTGCATATTCAGTAAATGCACATGAAGGAGACCTGCATAACAACAATCCACGTGAGTTAATGGCAAGCCTTTCTTTAACCCAACAGCAAAAAGAAGATATTAAACAAATACACCTACAAACCAAGCAAGATTTAGGTATTTACCGCGCAGAAAAAAAACAATTCCGTGACAGTATGCGAGCCCTTATTCAAGCAGATATGTGGGTTGAGGAGGTAGTTACAAGTGAAATAGAACAGCAAATGGAACTCACATTACAATCAAGGCTGATCCGAGCCAAAAGTAAAAACAACGTATTCAACCAATTAACTGAGGAACAACAAGCGCAATTCATCACTAGTCGGCATGCTAGCAAAAGCAAAAAAGGCGATAAAAGAGGTAAAAAATCTAAAAGAAAATTGCAGCGTCTAATTAAAACCCTGGATCTTAGCAGTGACCAGCAAACTCAGTTACTGGTAATGATGACTAACGATAGAGCTCAACGAACAGCGAACAAAGAGCAAGTTAGAAGCGTTAAAGCCGAACTCACTAGTATTGTTCACGCTAAACAATTTGATGATAGCGCATGGTTGGCCGTGCAGGCTCAGAACAAGCAACAGAGGCTTAATATGGCCGTAAATAAAGCTAAGTCACGATTTGATATGTTAAGTATATTGAATCCAGAACAGCGCAACAAGTTTGAAAAAGTCATGAAAAAATATAACAAAGGAAATAGAAATAAAAAAAGCGGTAAAGATTTCAATCAAGAGCATGATTTATCAAGCTAAGTATTACAAACTAAAGGCTAAGTGGCGCAACAAAAGCCATTAGCCTCATTTGGTATTATGGATAATAGTTCTGTTTAAAATAAAACACGTTCTCGGTTAAAAAAACAATACCTCAAATAGTATTTCTATTCTAATAAAACTTAGAACAACCAGTTGCAACCTAATAAAATTAATTATTTATACATTTATATTGAATAAATATTCAATATTCATTACTATCTCAGCATGCAACTCAACGCAGATTTTGTGCATGAGACCAAATACCGACTGAGTTTTTAAGTGATTAATTCTATTATTAAATTTGTAGCATCAATGACATCATCTCCTCTCACTCCCTCTCTTGGCTGTGAAAAAGTATTACGACGACATGATTTCGAGATTGTAGTTTAACAAAACATAGTACTCTCGCTTTTAGCACAACCAACACGGCTCCGTTGCGCTAAGAGTAAGAGGAATTTTATTTTCAAGAAAAGACACTATTATGATTTCAACTTGTATTATTGGCGCCAGTGGTTACACCGGTGCTGAACTAATAAAAATAATTATTCAACACCCACTGTTTTCATTGGACGCTTGTTATGTGTCTAGTGGGAGCGCCGATTGTGATAGGCCAATTGGCTCAATTCATCCGAAACTGTTTGGTCAAACGGATCTAGTGACCATTGCCCTAAACCAAGATGAATTGGGTTCAATGGCGAATAAATTTGATGCTATTTTTTTAGCTACACCGCACGAAGCTAGCCACAATTGGTCGCAAGCATTGAGCGGTAAAAATGCTAAAATATTTGATTTATCTGGTGCATTCAGGCTCCAAGATCCCCAAGTATTTGAGTCCTTTTATGGTTTCAAACATGAACATACCGACATGCTCAGTAGCGCAGTATACGGATTAGCAGAGTGGAACGCCGATGCAATTAAAACAGCGAATTTTGTGGCTGTACCAGGTTGTTACCCTACTGCATCCTTACTGGCAATCAAGCCCATGACAGAGGCGGGTTTTCTTGACCCAAGTGTCAGGCCTATTATTAACGCAATCTCGGGCGTTAGTGGTGCTGGCCGAAAGCCTTCTATGACCACCAGTTATTATGAAGTGAGCTTACAAGCCTATGGTGTCTTAGGGCATCGTCATACACCGGAAATCGAAGATTATTGTGGCACTCAAGTTATCTTCACCCCTCATCTTGGTCAATTCAAAAGAGGGATTTTAGCGACAATTACGATGCGCATACGAAAAGGAGTGAATGCAGCAGATGTAAAGCAGACGTTCGAACAAGCTTATGCAACTCAACCGATGGTTCGTTTACGTGATTCATGGCCTAAAATTGACGATGTTGCAAATACCCCATTTTGTGACATTTACTGGAAATTCGATGAAGATAGCCGTTATTTAATCGTAAGTTCAGCTATAGATAATTTACTGAAAGGCGCCGCGTCACAAGCAATTCAATGTGCAAATTTGGTGTTTAATCAGCCAACAGAGACTGGATTATTGTGAACATGAAAAACACGGCAAAATTAGCTACACACCCTATAAGTAATATTGTATTAAAAGTTGGCGGTAATTTTTTTGAGGACGAACAAGCACAAGCTAGTTTTTTTGCTTCTATTGCGACGCTTAAAAATCAAGGTCACAATGTCGCTGTGGTGCATGGCGGTGGTTCGCAATTACAAACTCAACTAACAGCACTTGGATTTAAAAGTGAAAAGCATGAGGGATTGCGCATATCCCCGGATGAGCAGATGCCAACTGTTACCGGTGTATTAGCGGGCACACTAAATAAAACAATGGTGTGTTTGGCGGCAAAAGCAGGACTAACAGGTGTTGGTATTTCGTTAGCTGATGGTAATTTAGCGGTATGCGATGAAGTTTCATCAATATTAGGCGCCGTTGGGTATCCACATCCACGTAGTGCGAAATTATTACATCAGCTTATGCATGCCAATCTAACGCCTATAATATGCTCAATTGGTAGTGATCTAAATGGTCGCTTATACAATGTTAATGCGGACCAAGCGGCTACTTGTATATCATTATTGTTATATGCTGATTTGTATCTATTATCAGACGTTAGCGGCGTATTAGACCAAAATAAGCAACTTATCGCTCAGTTAGATGACAGTAAGATAGCCTATTTAATTCACGCTGGTGTGATTACTGACGGCATGATAGTTAAAGTGAAAGCAGCTCAAGAAGCATCTAAGACACTCGGCAAAGCAGTTAAAATCGGCAGTTGGAATGACGTTGAAATGCTGGTCAACGCCCCCCTGAAAAATATGGGTACGACTATCGTTTCAGCCACCACTGAGGCGTAGCAAAGAATACAAACACAAAAAGTAAAAGGAATAAGAGATGCAGGACTTACTCAGCTTTAGAGATTGGAACTCAACTTCAATGCATTCGTTGTTGAAGCTTGCTTTAGAGCTCAAACAAACCCCTGAAAAATTTGGTAAACCGTTAGACGGCAAATCGATTGTTGCGATTTTTGAAAAGCCTTCCCTGCGCACGCGAGTCAGCTTTGATATTGGCATTAATAAGTTAGGCGGACACATGGTTTATGTCGACAGCCAAGGTTCCCCGCTCAAGGATAGGGAAGACCCAATTGATGTCGGCGCAAACCTCGCTTGCTGGGCCGACGCCATCGTGTCCAGAGTATATGAGCATAAAACATTGGTTGACCTTGCTGCAGGAGCCGACATTCCCGTCATTAATGCTTTATGTGACTTATATCACCCTTGCCAAGCGTTGGCTGATTATTTGTCTATGTTTGAAAAATTAGGTGATGTAAAAGGTAAAACGATGGCCTATATTGGTGACGGTAATAATGTGACTCATTCATTACTCATTGTGGGTGCATTATTAGGTTGTCACCAAACTGTGATTACGCCGAAGGGCTTCGAAATCAATGCTAATATCGCTAAACATGCCGCTAAAATAGCATATGAAAACAATGTCAGGCTAAGCATTGCAAATGATATAGGCGAATTAGGCCAAGCAGATATTCTTTACACCGACACATGGCTTTCAATGGGCGACGATACGCCTTTGGCAGAGATAAAAGAAAAGTTTGCATCGTATCAGGTGAATGAAGCATTAATGCAGAAATCGGGCGCAAGTTATGTAATGCACTGTCAGCCCGCTCATCGTGATTTAGAAATTACCGGTAGCTTAATGGACAGCGACCAATCACTGCTGATGCTGCAAGCTGAAAACCGCATGCATGCGCAAAACGCAATATTGGCTATGCTGGTAGGTAATGTCACATTAGACTGAGATTACCAACTTTACTAGATTGACAAATACGACTACCTATTTTATACAGCGGATCGAATAACCATCGGTCTATCAGTAATTAAGGATTTAAGAATGGCATTAACAGACAACAAACACGAAATAAAAAAAGTCGTACTAGCCTATTCAGGCGGACTCGACACTTCAGCAATTATGCCTTGGCTTAAAGAAAACTATGATTGCGAAGTTGTCGCTTTTGCAGCCGATGTTGGCCAGGGTGAAGAAGAGCTTGAAGGATTGTATGACAAAGCTATGGCATCAGGTGCCAGCGAATGTCATATAGTCGATCTAAAAGAAGAATTTGTCCGTGATTTTATCTACCCTACTATCACGACAGGCGCAGTTTATGAGGGCGAATATTTATTAGGCACTTCAATGGCTCGCCCTGTTATCGCCAAAGCGCAAGTCGACATTGCCCGCAAAGTAGGTGCTGATGCATTGAGCCATGGTTGCACCGGCAAAGGTAACGACCAAGTTAGGTTTGAAGGTGCTTTCGCTGCGCTAGCGCCTGATTTGCAGGTAATTGCTCCGTGGCGTGAATGGGACATGGTCTCGCGTGAAGATTTACTCGATTACTTAGCTAGTCGAAATATTCAAACGTCGTCATCCGCAACAAAAATATATAGCCGTGACGCAAATGCATGGCATATCTCTCACGAGGGCGGAGAACTCGAAGACCCATGGTGTGAGCCAAGTAAACAAGTATGGACAATGACAACTGATCCAGAGGATGCACCAGATAAGGCGGAGCGTATCTCCCTTGAATTTGATGAAGGTCGATTAACTCATGTTAATGGCAAAGCATTATCACCTTATCAAGCATTAGTAGCACTTAACCAACTGGCAGCGCCGCATGGCGTTGGTCGTATCGATATTGTTGAAAACAGACTGGTTGGTATGAAATCGCGTGGTTGCTATGAAACTCCTGGTGGCACGGTATTGATGAAAGCTTATAAAGCACTAGAATGTCTGGTTTTAGACAAGTCAGCATTGAAATTCAGAGAACAGGTTGCCCTTGAATTTGCGCATGTTATGTATGATGGACGCTGGTTCACCGCTCTAAATGATGCCTTACTAGCAAGCGCAGCTAGCTTCGCAAAAATGGTTACGGGCGAAATTATAGTCAAGTTATACAAAGGTCAAGCTACAGTCGTGCAGCGTCAATCACCTAATAGTCTGTATTCCGAGGACTTCGCCACCTTTGGCGCAGATGACGTGTATAACCAAAGTCATGCTGAAGGGTTTATCAGATTGTTTAGTTTATCTAGCAGAATTAAAGCATTAAAACAAAAATAAGGAAGCATCATGGCATTATGGGGTGGGCGCTTTCAGTCCGGCAGTAGCGATATGTTCAAGCAGGTTAATGATTCATTGCCGTTCGATTATGTAATGGCAGTTGAAGATATTTGGGGATCAATCGTTTGGTCTCGTGCACTGAAAGAAGCTGGAGTATTAAGTGAAAACGAACAGCTTCAACTTGAGAATTCGCTCGATGCGCTAAAAAAGCAAGCGCAAGAAGGCACTCTTGATTTTGCCAACTCGCCGGAAGAAGATATTCATAGCTTTGTGGAGGCGACATTAACCGCCCAATTGGGTGATATTGCCAGAAAATTGCATACCGGGCGCAGTAGAAACGATCAAGTCGCAACCGATTTTCGCCTATGGTGTCGTTCTCACTTATCTTCACTTAGAGACGATTGTCTAAATGTTATAGGTGCATTATTAAAAGCAGCAACTCGTCACCAAGATGCAATTCTGCCGGGCTATACACATCTGCAACGCGCCCAGCCTGTTTACTTTGCGCATTGGTGTTTGGCTTATGTTGAAATGTTGAAACGGGATGTTAGCCGAATTGAAGACTTACATAAGCGTTTAAATCAGTGTCCTCTGGGCTCTGGTGCATTAGCAGGAACCACCTTCCCAGTTGATCGCCACAAGATTGCAGCAGAATTAGGTTTTGACTCTCCGTGTTTAAATAGCTTGGATGCTGTTTCAGACCGAGATTTTGTACTTGAACTGCTGTTCAATGCCAGCACCAGCATGATGCATTTGTCACGTATGGCCGAAGACTTAATTTTTTATAACAGTGGCGAGGCTGGTTTTTTACAATTGGGCGATTCAGTTACGTCTGGTTCATCACTCATGCCACAAAAGAAGAATCCAGATGCACTTGAGTTGATGCGCGGAAAGTGTGGCCGCGTGTTTGGCAACTTACAAGGTTTGCTAGTTACCATGAAAGGCTTGCCGCTTGCATACAACAAAGACATGCAAGAGGATAAAGAAGGTGCAATAGACAGTGTCAACCAGTGGCATATCTGTTTATGTATTGCAGTGGAAGTGCTGGATACTTTGTCACTAAACGAAGAAAGGTGTCGTGCAGCGGCTCAGCAAGGCTACGCGAACGCAACAGAACTAGCCGATTACCTAGTGGCTAAAGGTATCCCGTTTAGAACTGCCCATGATATTTCTGGACAAGCCGTGGTAATGGCAATCTCAAAAGGCAAAGCACTTGAAGATTTAAGTATTACGGAGTTACAGACAATAAACGCTAAAATTGAAGACGATGTCTACCCTACACTGGAATTAGAGTCTGTTTTGAATAAACGTAATGTGCTTGGTGGGACCAACAAAGAGTTAGTTACCAAAGCATTGTATGTCGAACTAGAAAAGCTCGACCAACTTACAGGATAGCCCAATGAGCCGGCTTACTGTTGATGTAAAGAGAAATTAAGATGGCATTGTCCGATACGGAAAGCATCCGTCTATTTAGGAGTTCAGCCCCCTATATAAACGCACATCGCGGTAAAACCTTCGTGATAATGTTTGGAGGCGAAGCTATTGAAGATCCTAATTTCCCTAGGATAATTCAAGATATCGCGCTACTCAATAGCCTTGGTGTAAGGCTTATTCTCGTGCATGGTGCCCGACCGCAAATTGATCAGCGTCTTAAACTTCGTCATAAGAAATCGAAGTTTAAGAACCGCATCAGGATCACCGATAAAGAAAGCTTAGAATGTGTGAAGGACGCGGCAGGCTCTCTGCGCAGCCAAATTGAAGCTTTGCTTACTATGGGGTTACCTAACTCTCCTATGCATGGCTCGCAAATTAGAGTCTGCTCGGGCAACTTAGTGGTCGCTAGACCTTTAGGTGTAAAAGAGGGCATCGACTATGAAAATACCGGCTTAGTGCGTCGTGTCGATGTGCAAGGTATAAACGATCACCTCTCGGATGGCTCAATTGTATTGCTGTCGCCAATGGGCTATTCACCTACCGGCGAAATTTTTAATTTGTCGCATGAAGACGTCGCTACACAAGCCGCAATCGCGATGAAGGCGGACAAAATTATTACGCTCTCAGAGCGAGATGGTATTTTTGATAAGTCCGGAAAGTTACTGCGAACTACAGAATTAAACCTGCTGAAGAAAGAGTTAGCCGCTGATAATATTGACGCCGAAAAAACCTGTTTAACAGCTATGATATCTTCTGTCGAAGCCGGAGTTACACGTGCACATTGTGTCAATTATCATACCGATGGCTCGTTACTGAGAGAATTATTTACGCGAGATGGTGCAGGCTCACTAGTATTACAAAATCACTATGAACAACTGAGAACGGCGACGATAGACGATGTTGGCGGCATTTTAAAGCTAATAAAACCATTGGAAGAAAGTGGGGCTCTGGTAAAACGCTCACGAGAGCGATTAGAAAATGAGATTGGCTTATTTACTGTCATTGTTCGCGATGGAATGATTATCGCCTGTGCTGCTTTATATATGTACAGAAGCGACGCGTGTGGAGAGTTAGCCTGCGTTGCAACACATCACGATTATCGAGGGGGGAACAGAGGTGAGAGACTACTTGATGAAATTCGTAAAAAAGCTATTCTGAGTGGTCTTGAGCGTATTTTTGTTCTAACAACAGTGACTGGTCATTGGTTTTTAGAGCAAGGCTTTGAAGAAAAAACAATTGAAGCATTACCATCCTCTAAACAAGAGATGTATAACTTTACCCGCAATAGTAAAGTTTTCATGTTGTCGTTATTTGTGAATTAACTCGTCATTAGGAATCTCTCAAGATCTTAATCACTTTTTACACTAAACGTAGCTAACCCAGAACCTGTCGCACATATTTATGTGCGACAGGTTTGCCCTACCCTTTTTGGGCATCAGTCAATCCGCCTAAAATAATGTTCAATAATTCATCAGTAAATTAAAGAATTAAAGAATTAAAGAATTAAAGAATTAAAGAATTAAAGAATTAAAGAATTAAACATAGTGGTCAAAAACACTAAAAAGTAGTAAACAATTTAATTTTTGTGGCAACATCGTATTTTAAGAATAAGTCACATCCCCTTAAAAAATCTTAATGTATTGAAATATATAAGAAAAGTAATGTTGGCATTCGCATTGCTACCTATGAATTAGGCGTGTTGAGAGCAGCCTATACATAGTACTCAATCAATATTAAGGAATCAAAAAATGAAATTATTAACTAAAATTACGGCAATTAGCATTCTGACGTTAAGTGCATTTGGTATTGTTAAAGCCGAGTCAGTCGTAGTAGCTACAGACAATTATATAACGTCTAAATTGTGCGCAGCTGCAGCGCAAGGTAATAAAGCAAAATTAGCTAGAGAAATGAAAACAGCGCATCTATCCAAAGATTTTGTCACCGAAGAAGTTAAATGTAATGACCTCAGCTTTATTGCATTCGTTGAGCAATTTGGTACCAAAGTAGTTGAAATTAATGGTTACGTAACTAACGGTAAATATACAAAAGAACCAAAATCGTCAACTTAGCTCCTCATTAATGGATGCTAACAAGATAAGACTTTTTTTAACAAAAATGCCTGTTTGCGATCAACACATACAGGCATTTTATAAATGTAAAAATTAATTAAATTAGATACTTACACGTTTATATGTTCGATATTCAGGTTTCCAAAAATTACTTTCAATACGTTGCTCTAACATATCATCTGGTATAGGTAATGCTAGTCCTTGTTCCATGGCTATTTTTGCTACTGCAAATGCGATTTTACGACTCAGATTTCCGATTTCTGTCAGAGGTGGCAACAATTCACCATTCGGATCATTGACCATCGGTGAAGCGTCTGCAAGTGCATTGCTGGCTGCCATTAGCATTTCATCACTGATGAGGCGGGCTTTAGCAGCAATAACACCCAAACCTATGCCAGGGAATATATAACTGTTGTTACACTGAGCAATTGGGTAAATCCTATCGTTGTACTCTACAGGCTTGAACGGACTTCCTGTAGCAATTACTACGTTACCGTCAGTCCATTCAATGACTTGCTCCGGTCTTGCTTCAACTTGACGAGACGGGTTACTTAATGGAAAAATAATAGGCTTTTCACTATGTTGTGCCATCGCCCTTATCACCTGTTCATTAAACAAACCAGGCTGACCTGAAACACCAATCAACACATCGGGTTTGGCGCAGTGGATGACATCTAATAAAGACGCATACTCTCCACTATAAGACCAATCTTTGAGAACGTCTCTGGGCTGCTGCAATACCTGCTGAAAATCCCGTAATTCTTGCATCCCTTCTGTCAGCAAGCCAAAACGGTCAATCATAAACACATGTGTCCGTGCTTCTTTATCGCTCAAACCCTCAAATATCATTTGCTGAATAAGCATTTCAGCAATGCCGCAGCCTGCTGAACCAGAGCCAACAAAAGCGATATTCATATCGGATAACTTCGCACCACGAACTCGGCAAGCGGCTAAAATAGTGCCCAAAGTCACTGCCGCAGTGCCTTGAATGTCATCGTTGAAGCAACATACTTCTTCACGATACTTTTGCAATAAGGGCATTGCATTTGGTTGTGCAAAATCTTCAAACTGGATCATGACCTCAGGCCAACGTCTGCGAGCAGCACAGATAAACATATCTACAAACTCATAGTATTGCTCTTGATTTACTCTTTCATGTCGCGCACCCATGTACATCGGATCATTAAGCAGTTTCGCGTTATTGGTCCCGACGTCTAACATTACAGGCAAAGTATATGCTGGACTAATACCACCGCACGCGGTGTATAATGATAACTTACCAATGGGAATCCCCATGCCTCCGATACCTTGATCGCCTAAGCCAAGTATACGCTCTCCATCAGTCACCACGATGACCTTCACTTTGCGCTTGGTAGCGTTGCGTAAAATATCATCCATTGAAAAACGTTCTGCATAACTGATAAACAAGCCACGCGAACTGCGATAGATATCAGAAAAACTCTCACATGCATCACCAACCGTAGGCGTATAAATAATAGGCATCATCTCTTCAATGTGCGCTTGTAGGAGTCGGTAAAATAGCGTTTCGTTATTGTCTTGAATTGCGCGCAAGTAGATATGCTTATTCAACGGTTCCTCGAAGCCTTTGTATTGCTTGTAAGCCCTGCTGACCTGCTCTTCTATAGTTTCGTATCGAGGAGGTAGTAACCCAAGTAAATTGAAATTTTTACGTTCTTTTTCGGTAAATGCACTACCTTTATTCAATAAAGGCGTTTCCAGTAAAGAAGGTCCTGAATGCGGAATATATAGGTGATTGTGCTGACTCTTGTCGCTCATTCGTAAATTCTCTTTTCTGCCTGATGTATCAGTGATTAATTGTTTTACTATTGACTACTTTGGGCTTCTTAATCTTCACCAATAAACAATATTAATAAAGAGTCAGACGCGTCAGTAAAGGATATTATTCAGAAAAACCCGCTACAAACCAAAATAACTAAAATATATCGTCAATTTCGGGTGGTTTAGGTTGATCTTCATCTATTGGTAATGATAACTCATCATCTACTACATAAGTGGTTGGTTCAGTTCCAACTTTGAAATATTCGAACATTGCAGTCGCATCGGTTCGCCGCGTTAATTTACCTGTTTTGCTGTCAATTCTAACTCGAACAATACCTTCCGGTATCTTTTTTTGTACTTCAGACTGGTCTTTAAGCACAACGTCCATAAATCGAATCCAGGCTGGTTGAGCCCCTTTGGCACCATCCTCAACACCAATTACCGCGTTACCAATCCAATTAAATTTTTCTGGATTTTTGTTGACTAGATTTTGGTTTCGTGAGACTCGACCTAATTGACGAGATGCATCATCAAACCCAACCCATGCTGTTGCGACTAAGTTGCCAGCGAAGCCACTAAACCAAGTATCTTTTGAATCATTTGTCGTCCCTGTTTTACCGCCAATATCATCGCGTTGCAGCAAGTTTTTTGCACGCCATCCAGTGCCTAACCAATAGGTTTTGTTATTCCAATTACCATTCGCTTTAACAGCTGTGCGCATCATTTCTGTGACCAAAAATGCAGTTTGCGGACTGATGACTTGCTCTGCAGATTGTTTGACGTTATTTTTCTGACTACCTTTTACTGCTACTTGACTAAACTCTGCAGCTAACATGGCTTCAATATCAGCCTCATCGGCGGACTGCTTTTGTTGTTGAGCTTCAACATCGCATGGATTGCATGCATAAACAGGTTCCGCTTGCCATATTAACTCACGCAGATCATTCTCGATTCGTTCTATAAAGAAGGGACGTACAGCAAAACCACCATTGGCCAGCACTGCAATGCCAGACACAACCTCCAAAGGCGAATGCGAACCTGAGCCTAAGGACAGAGTTTCATCCCGCGGTATGTCGTCTTTGTCAAATCCAAAACGCGAAATATAATCCACCGTATTATCTAAACCAACACCACGTAACAAACGCACCGACACAACGTTTTTAGACATGCCCAACGCAACACGCAAGCGTATTGGCCCTTCATAAACGGCAGGTGAGTTTTGCGGTCGCCATGCGACGCCAGAAGAGCTATCCCACTGATTAATAGGCGCATCATTAATAATGCTAGCTAGCGTGTAGCCACTTGCAATAGCACCAGCATAGACAAAGGGCTTTATGTTTGAGCCTACTTGGCGTTTTGCTTGTGTCGCTCGGTTGAATTGGCTTTTATAAAAGCTGTAGCCACCTACCACCGCCTTTACAGCTCCGTTATTAGGGTCGAGTGCAACCAAAGCTCCAGCTGCGTCAGGAAGTTGTCCTAGTTGCCAAACATCATCTTGAGGTCGTTTACGGATATATATCAACATCCCTTCTTGAAGAATGTCAGCCGCAAATTCCGGATCGTCACCTTGTGTCTGATCATCTATGTAAGGTCTTGCCCAATCGAGACCATCCCACACTAATGTGAGCATTCGACCATCAGCCATAACAACGTCTGCCGTTTTGTCTCGCACCGTCATGACCACAGCGGGCAGCAGTGGATCTATTTCCTGAACACTATTCAGATATGCGGTCACTTTCTCAATAGGCCATGCATTTTTATTGATACGGGCCGCTATTACTTCTTGTATGACGTGAGCTTCTTCTGAACTATCAATCGTCAGCTCGGGTTTAACACCTGTGCGCACAAGAGGCTCCCAAAGTTGCTCCAAAGCTCCTCTAAAGCCGTGCCTTTCATCATAATCATGTAAGTTTTGTATGACCGCTTCTTGTGCGGCTTTTTGAATATCATAAGTTGCTGTTGCATAGACATTAAAGCCACTGGTTTCTGCAATTTCCTTACCGTAGATGTCAACCATTTCGTTATAAATAAGATCAGCTAAATAAGGGGCATCAAGCGCGAGTTCCGCACCGTGTTTTTTAGCTGATATCGGCGCTTGCGATGCTTCATCGAATTGTTGTCGATTAATATAACCCTCATCTAACATGCGTAAAAGAACAATACGCCGACGATCTTTTGAGCGTTCAGGTCTGCTTATTGGGTTAAGTGCCGAAGGTGCTTGTGGCAATCCGGCTAAAGTAGCAAGCTGAGCCAGATTCAATTCATTTAAATTTTTTCCGTAATACACTTGGGCTGCTGCACCAAACCCAAAAGCCCGATGCCCTAACTCAACTTTGTTAAGATATAGCTCAAGAATTTCGTCTTTGCTTAATTCCTGCTCCATGTGCAAAGCAATAAACAATTCTTTAATTTTACGACTAAATTTCTTTTCTCTGGACAAAAAGAAACCACGCGCCATTTGCATGGTTAATGTGCTAGCTCCCTGCCCTCGTTCTCCAGTTCTAATCAAGTTTAAGAAGGCACGACCGACACCAATAGGATCGACACCAATATGACTGTAGAAACGGCTATCCTCTGTTGCGATTAAAGCCTGTATCAAGGTCTCGGGGACTTCATCAAGAGAAACGGGTATCCTTCTTTTAACCCCATATTGAGATATTAATTTGCCGTCTTGGGTAAATATACGCATAGGAGTTTGTAATTTAACCTCTCTCAAGATTTCCACACTCGGCAGCCCTGGTTTGAGATAAAAATACATACCTATGATGCTAATGATCGCTAGGAAAAAACCTAATATGGTCAGTAACATGAGTTTCTTTATTAACTTCACTGTGCTGTTTTCACTTTTAATTGTTGGGATTAAATACTCAATTTTTATACTTAGGTGTCGTTAACAGAACCATACAATTTAAAAAAATCAGTATTATTTGTACCTATGATACTAGAACTATGACAGAGCTACTATTGAATGAAATCGCTTTTTAAGAAAAAAGCCCAAAGTATAATTGGGTTAGACATAGGAACCAAGTACGTAAAGGCAGTATGCCTAGATGTTAGCGGTTCTGTGACTAAAGTAAATGCTTTCGCTTGCGAACCTATCATTGGTGCCGCATTTAATGAGCGTGAAATAAAAGACTTTGACGCTGTCAGCAAAGCATTAGCGAAAATTAAGCACCACTTGAAGACCAAAAATAAGAATGTTGCGATAGCTGTGGCCGGCTCATCCGTCTTGAGTAAAGTGGTGTTCATGGATCCAAATCAAACTGACTTTGAATTAGAAAGTCAGATTGAAATAGAAGCTGATAGCTTAATACCCTACCCGTTAGAAGAAGTTTATTTGGACTTTGAAGAATTGGGTGAAAGCAAAACACACGGCGGAAAAGTAGAAGTTTTACTAAGCGCTGCACACAAAGACATGATTGATAGCCGCATTACGTTAGTAAGAGAAGCCCCTTTTGACCCAGTAATCATGGACATCGAAGGATACGCCTTAGGTAATGCCCTTATCCACTTCGCAACTCACAGAAAAGATTGTCCAACTTGCTGCATTAACGTAGGCGCTAGTTTACTGCAAGTGTGCTTCGTGGAAGATGGCGAAGTTATTTATAGTAAAGAACACAACTTCGGTATAAATAAATTCATACAAGATTTAGCGGTTATTCACTCGTTAGACATTCAAGAAGTGGAGAATCAAATAGCTGACGGTTCAGCACCCGAGTCATGGTTTAAAGATACGTTGCCAATGTTTTTATCTGCATTGCAACAACAAATACAACGCGCTTTGCAAATGTACGCATCTACAACGCACAAACAACAGCCTGAAAAAATATTAATTTCTGGTGGTGCCGGCTCACTTCCGACGCTAGTAGAGGAGTTATCAAAAGACTTAGGCATTAAAGTTGAAGCTTTTAATCCGTTTTCAAATTTAATAATCGGTGAAAACGTTGACGTTGAAAGGTTGAACAAGTTTGCTGCGCAACTGGCAATTGCAGTGGGCTTAGCAAGTAGGAGTTATTCGCAATGGCACATGTAAACTTATTACCGTGGCGCGAAGCTCAGCGTCAGCGCCATAAAAAACAGTATATTACTTCATTGGTTATCATTTCAATTTCTGTACTTGCCGTATTTTGGCTATTAGGCGAAGTCATTGAACAACAAATTCGCAATCAGGATTCAAGAAATAATTATCTAGAACAGCAAATTAGTGTTATCGACACACAAATTGAGCGCATTAAAGACATTCGTAGCTCAAAGGCAGAAATAGCTCAACGCATGGCGCTTATTGAGCAACTGCAAGTGAGCAAAAATGTATCACCCATTGTATTTGACGAATTAGCACGAATTGTTCCAGCGGGTGTTTCATTTGAGAAAATGTCTCGTAGTGGCAACTTAATAGAGATTGTGGGAATTAGCGAATCAAACAACCGCCTGTCTGCATTCATGCGAAACCTTGAGCGGTCAGATGTATTTACTAGTGGCGAATTATCTTCAATCACAGCTGATGTGAGTACCTCCAATGCAGTAAGTGACTTTAAATTAACGTTCTCTATTACGTCGAAAGTTGCACCAGTTCAAAACACAGAAACGCTTAAAGAGGGGAGTCAATAATGGCTTTTGATTTTTCTAAACTACAGGAAATAAACGATCTTGATTTCGAACAAGTAGCGATTTGGCCAAAGGAAATCAAAACTGTTGTTGCTATATTTTGTGTGGCAGTAGTCGGTGCTATTTGTTATTACGCTATTATCAGCAGCAAGTTGCCATTGCTGGACAGTTCGAAAAGCAAAGAGATTTCACTTAGATCGACATTTGAATCGAAGTATAGAATGGCTGTAAACGTGCAAGCTTATGAAAAACAGCTAGTAAGAATGCAAAGTGATTTTTCATCGATGCTCAAAACGTTGCCAACCAGCAATGAAACGCCAGGATTGTTGGACGACATTACTTATGTGGGAACCGATGCTGGTCTGTCATTTAAGGTACTTAATTGGCAACAAGAAAAACCGAAAGAATTTTATACCGAGTTACCTATTCAACTAGAAGTTGCGGGAACTTACCATGAATTTGGCCTATTCACGTCGAACATCGCCAATCTTCCTAGAATTGTAACATTGCACGACTTTGATATCACAAACAACAAAGGTATTCTTAGTTTAAAAATGCAAGCAAAAACTTATCGTGCTGCGATAACTCAAGCCGATATGATTAATAAGGGGCAAGAGTAATGACAAGAATATTAAGAAAGTATCTTGTGCTTGCGACCTGCGTTGGCTTATCAGCTTGCAGCGCGCAAATTGATGATCTAATTGCCTACACCGATAGCGTGAAAGCAAGCACTAATATCAGTATCGAAGATTATCCTGAGTTCAAGCAGTTGCAGCCAGTCAATTATACAGCGAGCAATATGCGCAGCCCATTTCAAAGGTTACAACAAGGAAATGAAGTAACAAAAAACGTGACTGTTCAAACGGCTAACTGTAGTCAACCAAACCGACAGCGCACAAAAGAAAAATTAGAATCATATGGTATCGATGCATTACAGATGGCAGGTGTATTTAGCACTGGCGGACACAAGTGGGTTCTTATTAAAGCCAATGATGGCAGTTTACACAAGGCGAAACGAGGCCAGTACATTGGCCTATTTTTCGGTAAAATTATTAACATAACGGATAAAGAAGTGGTTATTGAAGAAATGATACCTGACGGTGCTGGTTGCTGGAAAACCAAAACTGCCACATTAACCATGTCATCGGTAGCTGGAGAAAATGATAATGTCTGAGAAATATATTTTTAACAAGCGCTTAAACAGCAACAGACCCCATTGGGTCTTAATAGTTGCGTTGGTTTTAGCCATTGTCAGTTTGAGCGCTGTTGCTCAAGAGTCTGAAAACTTAATTGATTTGGTTAATCCACAGGGTGATGCGGCTTCCGAGAACTCTGCCACCTTAAATAGCATTGATTTTAATCGTTCTGCAAAAACAGGGAATGTGTTGATTGGTTTTGAGGGTAAAGCCCCTTCAGTCTCTGTTGTAGAAGCCAAAGGTCTAGTTACCTTCACAATGAAAGACACCATGCTAGCAGAAGACCAGTACGTTGAAGTTGACGTTAGTCAATTTGGCACTGCTGTGCAAAGCATTGAAACATTTCAGGATGAAAACAAAGCAAAAGTTGAGATCCGTTACAACGGCTCAGTGAAAATTAAAAAGATAGAAGAAAATGGTATTGTCACTGTTGCAGTCACGCCGCTTACATTAGAAGAAGTTCAAAAATCCAATAATACGACTTACGAAGGAAAGCCAATTTCTTTGGATTTCCAAGATGTACCAGTGCGCCAAGTACTGCAGATTATTGCACAAGTTAATGGTTTTAACTTAGTAACGACCGACACCGTTAATGGCAATGTCACTATAAGTTTGTCTGGTGTTCCATGGGACCAAGCCCTTGATATGATACTGAAAATTAGAGGGTTAGATAAACGTTTAGAAGGTAATATCCTGCTGATTGCTCCGACAGAAGAATTATCTGCTCGTGAAACGCAACAACTTCAGTCAAAGCAACAAGTACAAAACCTGGCTGAACTAAAGTCAGCGCACATCGAAATTAACTATGCCAAAGCAGATGAAATTGCGACCATCCTCAAGTCGAGTGACGGCGGAATACTATCTAGTCGCGGCAACGTTACAGTTGATGCACGCACAAACACTATACTGATACGCGATACTTTAGAGAGTATCGACGAAGCACGCCGAGTTATAAATGCATTAGATATCCCTGTCAAGCAAGTGCTGATTGAGTCTCGCATGGTCACAGTTCGCGATAACGTCGACGAACAGTTAGGCGTCCGTTGGGGATTCACTGGCGCGAGTGGCGATAATTCAGTTTCTGGTTCACTTATAGGTGCGGATACCACTGGCCAGGGCATTGTTCCTGATATCGGCGACAGATTAAACGTTAACCTGCCTGTCTCAAGTGCAGCTGGTAGTATCGGTTTTCAAATTGCTAACCTACTTGACGGTAATATCCTAGACCTTGAATTAAGTGCTTTAGAGGCTGAAAATAAGGGCGAAATTATTGCAAGTCCTCGGATTACTGTAGCAAATCAACAAGAAGCTTATATTGAACAAGGTACTGAAATTCCGTTTGTACAAGCAACCTCAAGTGGTGCAACGTCAGTCGAATTCAAAAAAGCCGTATTAAGCTTAAAAGTAACACCACATATAACACCCGATAATAGAATTATTTTAAATCTGGTTGTCACACAAGATACGCGCGGCGACACAGTCTCTACTTCTACCGGTCCTGCCGTTGCAATAGATACGCAAGAAATAAGTACTCAAGTGTTGGTGGAAAATGGTGAAACAATCGTGCTTGGTGGTATCTTTCAACAAGTTAGTACAAATGACGTTTCTAAAGTACCATTGCTGGGAGACATTCCTTACTTCGGTAATTTATTCAAAACAACGTCAACGATCGAGCAAAAACGTGAGTTGCTTATATTTGTAACACCAAAAATCATCGAAGAAGGCTTTTAGTTGCTGACATATTAGCGATATTGCACTATTATGATCGGCTCGCAAGGAGAGTGAAGGCATAGCCTTTGCTCTTTTGCAGTTCTAAAGCACAGTATTTTACATTTTCCTTTGATAAGAATGCTTGCATATCATGCTAGTTAATTGAGATAATCCCCGCATAGATTTTCCAATGAGGAAATTATTCGCTCGCATTGACGTTAAAAAATGATAAAACGCGTTAATGTGGTAGTTAAAGTTGGTTGTCACGAATACACCAAGCCGACTTCAATCGTTTATAAAGAATGTGAATTAATCAGACATGGCTGAAAAACGTAATATATTTCTTGTTGGCCCAATGGGAGCAGGAAAGAGCACTATCGGTAGACACCTTGCAGACGAACTCCACCTCGATTTTTACGACTCCGATCAAGAAATAGAGAAGCGCACTGGCGCTGATATCGCTTGGATTTTTGATCTAGAGGGTGAAGACGGTTTTCGCAAACGTGAAGAAGACATCATAAACGACCTCACAGATAAACAAGGTATCGTACTAGCAACAGGTGGTGGTTCAATTGTCTCAAAAAATGTGAGAAATAGACTTTCAGCACGAGGGATTGTCGTTTACTTACAAACAACTATCGATAAACAAGTCGCCAGAACTCAGCGTGATAAGCGTCGCCCTCTGCTTCAGAATAGTGATCCAGAGCAAGTTTTAAGAGATTTAGCTGACGAACGTAACCCTTTATATACTGAGGTTGCTGATTATGTAGTTGAAACAGATGACCAAAGCGCACGAGCAGTAGCAAACCAAATTATCAGTAAAATCGGTTTGTAATAGGTTAATTTTCAGGACTTTTTGAAGGATATTGAGCTATGCCCACATTAAACGTCGATTTGGGAGAGCGTAGCTACCCTATTTATATTGAAACCGGTTTGTTTAGTCAATCCGGTTTTTTGCTTTCTGCTATTCAAGGAAAGCAATGCGCTATTGTAACCAACGAAACTGTTGCTCCTCTTTTTTTAAATAGCATTAAAAAGCCATTGAACGAAGCCAGTATTAGTACATTTGAGATCATTTTGCCCGATGGTGAACAGTATAAAACAATTGAATATTTTAATGTTGTGTTAACTGAGCTACTCGAAAATAGAGCGGCTAGAGACACAACACTTATTGCTTTAGGGGGCGGTGTCATTGGCGATATGGGCGGCTTTGCAGCGGCTTGCTATCAGCGCGGAATTCCCTTCATTCAGGTTCCGACAACGCTATTGTCACAAGTGGACTCGTCTGTTGGCGGAAAAACTGCTGTAAATCATCCACTTGGAAAAAATATGATTGGCGCTTTTTATCAACCTAAAGCCGTATTTATTGATACAAATTCACTATCTACATTGCCAGATAGAGAGTTCTGTGCGGGAATGGCCGAAGTAATAAAATATGGGATAATGTACGACGGCGACTTCTTTACTTGGATTGAAAACCAAACTACAGCAATAAAAAATCGTGATGCCGACGCGCTGCGATATTTAATTACAAAATGTTGCGCTATAAAGGCTCAAATCGTAAATTTGGATGAGAAAGAGCATGGCGTTAGAGCGTTGTTGAACTTAGGTCACACCTTTGGCCATGCAATAGAGGCAGAGAAAGGCTACGGTGTATGGTTACATGGTGAGGCGGTTGCAGCTGGCATGGTGCTTGCTACTAAACTTGCAGTGCTACGTAATTTGATAACAGCGTCAGAATGCAGTCGCGTACAACGGCTCTTAGCGTTATTTAATTTACCGATTATCGGGCCCGCGGATATGTCTGCAGGCCGCTATATTGGGCATATGCAACATGATAAAAAGGTACTCTCTGGCAAAATACGATTCATCGTTCCGACATCTATAGGCAGCGCTAAAGTGATAGATGATGTTAAAAATGAAGAATTAACAACAATATTGAACTAGCGAGAATTTGTAAGGCCAAATTTAAAAGGACATGACCGTTTGTCAGAATTGCAAGAACGATTGGAACACTTAGTTAATTATTCTTCTCAGCTTATATTCGTAAGCGGGGATAATATTGCCCAACAGCAAAGGACGCTCGAAGATTTTTTGTCGATGCAAAAAGAAAATACTGACATTTCCTATTTTACTTCTGAAATCACCATGGAGTCTCCTGACTTTAGGCGTATTATTTGCCGTCAACTTTTAGGTCAGAAAGTGGGTAGCTTTGTTCGACCATTAAAAGAACTCCTCAAAGATTTGCACGAACAACCTGGTCCTTTTTTGCTTTGCATTAAGCAAGCTCAAACTCTTCCAAATGCATTCTTACAAGAGCTATGGGATTGGGTAACAGAAAGTAAAATGCAGTCGCCGAATCATCATGTGAATGTCATACTTTTTGGCGAAACAGCATGGGCAGAAAAGGCTAAGAAATGGCTTCCTAAACGAAATAGTAATCGACCCGTGCTCTTATCGACTCAATCGGTGGAGTCAACAAAATTTGATGTTAATGCTTTAGAAACACTCATGGCAGAGGAAAGACCTACATTTTCTCTCGACTTGTTTAGGCGCAACGAATTTGCTCCCCCGGTTGTGACGCAAAAATGGTTTATTGTCGGCGTATTAATTTTACTTCTGGCTGTTTTTTTAGGTCTAATGACCTGGCAGTACCCTGAACACGTTAAGTCTCTATTACATACTGGGCAATTACCACCTGATGCAGCTATCAATGGAGACCAGTTAGCGTTGTTAAACAAGCAGTTAGATAGGCAATTAGAAATGAAGGAGGATGAGACGAACCTAGCTCAAAGCACAGCAGAAGCTGACCAATTATCTCCCCCGAATCAAATACAAACCAGCTCGACGTCGGATTTAACTGAGGATAATACTGACCTCGTTACTTCATGGGGTGCGGCCAAGCAAGCTAGCAGCCATAAAATGGACTCCCTAAAAGAGAATATGAATGATCAGCGGGCGGCTAAAGAACAGGATGCCGCACCACTAACTAACTTAGAAGAGCCGGCATTGGCGCCGGAAGTACTGAGCATTGAAATCACAAAAGATTATTTAGCTGAGGCCGACGGCGATTTTGCTGTTCCAGACATCATTAGCGTTGAACAGCTCGATGCGACCCTAGGTAAGGATTTATTAGCTCCCTCACAAAAAGAGCCAGTAGCCATAGACACGCTAACGTCTGCAAACAAAGGCGATGAAGACTCGCTATTAAATGCGGCTGAACAAGCAGCGACTCCAATAATACAAGAACGCACTATTGAACGTTTTTACGAGTTTGCTGAAGAAACATTACTGACATTGCCAGAACCAGCAATTTTATTACAATTATCTGGTATTCAGAATAGGACCGTGTTGGATGAATATATTGCCGATAATCAGCTGCAAGATGTTGTTTGGATCTACCAAACCACAAGATATGGTGGCCCTTGGCATGTCGTTTTATTTAATCAGCGTTTTGACTCGATGGATGAAGCACGCCAAGCGGTCGAATTATTGCCTTCGCCAGTGCGTTCAACTGAACCATTTGCGAAAGACTTGAGACAAATAAAGCTAGAAATACGAAATCGTTAGATTTTATGGTAATCTAACGTCACTTTTGAGCACATTTTACAGTTTAAATAAGCGTCGTGAATAAAAATAATAAGAACAGGGCCTTTTTGAAATGGGCCGGCGGCAAATACTCTCTACTAGAGCATATTCTCCCTCACTTACCGCAATCGCCAAGATTCATCGAACCTTTCTTTGGCGCCGGTTCCGTCGCTTTAAATGCAGCGTACGATAATTACCAGCTTAACGACATTAATACCGATTTGGTTAATTTGTATAAATTGGTTCAACATTCATCAAAGCAGGTGGTAGCCGAGTTAGCTCCCTTATTCACACCAGAGTCCAATACTTCAGATTTCTATTATCAGCGGCGAGAAGAATTTAATAACACTAATGATGCGTTTCGCAAAGCATTGTTGTTTGTCTACCTAAATCGCCATGGTTATAATGGGCTGTGTCGTTATAACCGAAAAGGTGGTTTCAATGTTCCCTTTGGCCGCTATGTAAAACCAAAGATGCCCTCAATCGAAATTCGTTATTTTGCTGAACGTTTTGCAACTGCTGAATTCACCAATCTGGATTATGTTGATGTTATAAGGAACGCGCCTGATAACAGTGTTATTTACTGTGACCCACCTTATATTCCGATCAGCAAAACAGCCTCATTTACACAGTATGCAACAAACGGATTCAGCTTAGAAGCTCAAGAAAAATTGGCTGAAACAGTACAGAAAGTCGTCGCAAAGCGCCCTATTACTGTCATCATAAGTAATCACGACACCCCTCTCGCCCGCCATTTATATCAGGGTGCCAAATTCAAGAGTTTTTCTGCGCGACGACTGATCAGTCAAAATGCGCTCAACCGAAAACCGGTAAAAGAACTCATTGCTATTTTTTCAAAAGAAACTAAGTGAACCGGCGATACAATACAAAAACGGCTGAAACATTTACAAAAAGCAGGATGTTATGTTTAAATAAAACACAACTTCGATAAAGCAGTGACGCTAATCGCTTGATATGCTAATTTATATTAGAATGTACATAACGGTCTTTTAAAAAAAGTGTAATAGTTTGAAGGTTCGCCTTGATGACGACCCTTTCCTATATTACAGCCCGAAGCATTTGAAAAAAGGCATTGGACTTTGTTTTCAACGGAATGGATTTACAAATTTTAATTCATGATTCGAATACGCGGTTTATTATTTAAAACTCTCCTATTGGTTATTTTTATAGCCATTGCATCACTATCTGCGTCTTATGGATTCGTTACCGCGCAACAATCAAAGCGTTTTGAAGAAAACATAAATATCATTAAACAATCCCATCTGCACGCAACTCAATTACTATTTCAGCAGCAGCTAAAAGAGCACGTATTAGCCGCTGAAAAACTGTTGACACTGAGTAGTGTAACCAATAAAACAGCAATAGAAGCAGCTTCATTTTTTGAAACTATGTGGCCAAAAATTCAGTTCAGTTTTGCATTAAACGCTATGTCTATTTCGAACTCTGAACAAGCCTTCGAGTTTGGCGAATTTCCTAGACAAGAAACTGATCCGTTACAACAGAGCGTGTTCGATAGTACCCAACCAAAATCAGCCATAATATGTCATCAGGTTTGCGAACTAGCCGCTTCGGTTCCGGTAAAGTTCGGACGTGAAATGTGGTCTCTTACTATCTTGGCTGATATGGCACCGTCGATTGAATTTTTATATCAAATTGTTGGCAGTAATATTGGGGTGTTGGTGCCTAATGAAGATCCTGTTGCAAATCAACTCAATCTCAAACGTCATGTAACAAAAATAATGACAGGGCTTGGTGAAATTGATGGCTTGTCAAATAGGCAATTGTCACTGGACGAATTAATACAAGCTGAAACAGAGGGGATAGAAAAATCATTTGAAGGACGAGAATTTTTTATCTGGTTTGAAACCTTCAAGGGTATTAGTTCGGATATGAAGCTCATTTTTGTGCGTGATATTACATCTGTTATCTCAGAACAGAATCAGCAGAAAGAGCAAATTATCATTATTTTCATGACGGTAACATGGGGTATTTTGTTGACCCTGATTACTTTTTCAATAATCCCTATTTCCCAGATTAACAAGCTGCGCAGGACCATAAAGCTTATAGCAAACAACGAATATAACACCGCACGATTTCGTCTTGGAAAACCTCGCAAACCAAAGTTTAACGACGAACTTTATGACCTTGAAGAGGAATGCAGAAATGCAATTGATATGCTTGAATCTTCTGAGCATAAACTTGATGTTTCGCAGAAAAGACTACTACGTCAGGCTACTATTGATACCATAACGGGTTTGTTTACACGCAACGTCTTAGTCGAAGATCTTTTGCGTATACGCAACACCGATAATTCTATTAATGTTGCTATTTTCTTCTTAGACTTGGACGGGTTCAAACCAATTAATGATAATTTAGGTCATGAAGCTGGCGATATCATGCTGAAGAAAATTGGCTATCGCTTAAAAGGGGTTTCCAATAAATTCATCAAAGTTTATCGTATAGGTGGTGACGAATTTGTCATCTGCTATACCGATTACAGTGATGAAAAAGACTTGTATCAAATGGGTGAGTCAATTGTACAATTATTTGCAGCTCCATTTCATATATACGGAACGAATATCGCGATTAGTGCCAGCATCGGTATTGCGCTGCAAGAAGCCCAAGCGATAGATGCAGATCAATTGCTAAGATTTGCCGACATCGCGATGTATCAGGCAAAAGAAGATGGAAAAAACAGATATAAGTTTTTTGATGAGTCGATGAGGGCTAAAACACAGCAAAAGTTCACCATCAAAAATGATTTTATTGCATCGCTTGCAAGCGGACAGCTATTTTTAGTATATCAACCCATTGTTGACAGTCACACCAGAAAAGTAACTAAAATTGAAGCACTGTGCCGTTGGAACCATCCACAGCTTGGTTTCATTCCACCGCCAATATTTATAGATGTGCTTGAAGAAAGTGAAAACATGAACAAGTTGTTCGAGTGGATTGTAGGCAACGTGGTGTATGAAGCGACATATTTATCTAGTATTGGATTACAGGATGTTATTATTTCCGTCAACTTAAGTCCGTCCCAACTAGTTGATGATAGAGCAATTGAGTTACTTAAAAACCAACTAGAAGCTCACAAGATCAGTCCAAACCGGATTGAACTTGAGATAACAGAAACGACCCTAATCACTAACTTTCAACAAGCTAAAGCTTGGATTGAAATGGCGGCTGATATTGGATTTAGGGTCGCTATAGACGACTTTGGTGCAGGATATTCTTCATTATCTTACTTGGCTTCGTTTAATTATAATACAGTCAAACTAGACCGCTCCCTTCTCGACAAAATTGACATAGATTCGCGCCAGCAAAGGATCGTTGGTTCTTTGACTCGGATGATACACAGTTTATCTGTTCCTATCGTTGCTGAAGGGGCTGAAACAGAAGAGCAATTTGAGCAACTCAGAAAATTAGGTTGTGACTTTATTCAAGGATATGTAATTTCTAAACCCATAATTCATGAAGAGCTAGCCATATTCTTACAAAAAAATAGAAGTATATAATGAATTAGGCGGTGAGCTTAAATGCAGCTCGGTGGGGGAATTCAGTTAGATTGAGTAATTCAGACTCGTAAACAGCGAACAGTGGTTAAACTAAAAAATTAACTAATAAAATAAGGCTGAGTATAAATAGAACGACTAAAATAACGCCGGTGACTATAAAGGGGAGAACAGATTGCTCTGCAAAATCTTCTTCGTAACTCTTTTGGGACTGAATACCTAACATACTTGCAGACACACTTTTCACAAACCGAAACCATTTACTAAGCATTAAAAACACCTACTTTTCATCAGATCCAACTTGCGTGAGTAACTCTAACAAATCAAGAAAATGAAACTGATTAGAAGTTGATTTGTTCGTGATCCAGGCTAGCCAACTTACTTCGTTGCCTTTTGGCGAGCATTGAATACTTGAAAGTAAATCATTTTCGTCTGTTTGTACCATCAACGTACTTTTGCTGCATACATCAACAGATGACTGAACAGAAAAAACGGTAATATAAACAACAAGCGTTAAAACGAAAAACGCTGACATTGATTTTACCAACGTTACCTTCTTTACGTTTTGGCTATTTACCGGACTATTCATATTTGTCGTTTCACTAATATAAGAATGTTCTCTTTGAATTACCGATGCAATAAGAGAAGCAATGGATGCCTAGGAATACAAAATCTGATTCTGCTAAACACCAATCGATGAGCTAATAACAAGCACTAATATAACGCTTTTAAGAGCATAGTGCAAAAGCCAAAATGCAGCTTATTAAATCACGAACAAAAAACCCGCAAGCTCAACAGGCTTGCGGGTTTTTATATCAACATCAGCTTATTGATTTATATTAAAGCTCAAATGACTTACTAAGTGAGAAGTATAATGACTCACTGTCATCTAAGTCAGAACCACTGATTACCAGACCGACACCAACATCAAATCCGCCAATTTCGGTACCGTATGCTATTTCACCATACTCGCCAACTGATTCCTTGCCGTAACTACCGATGGTTGCAGACCAACCGTCTTTTTCAACACTCAGCGTAACTAAAGAATAATCGCCTTCAGTCGCATCTTCATTACCTACAATGCCATCCCATTTGCCTCGTACATAGCCAACAGAAAACAAACCGTAACCGGCACTCACGCCGATTTCGTTGTAAGCACTGTCAAAGTCGCCCGTATATTGATAGCTAACAAAATTAGCATCCAATGTAACACCGCTTTCTAGCTCAACGCCGTAACCGCCGTACAAGTCAACTTCAAGTCCATCCTCTACTTCCGCAGTCCAAGCACCGACATAAAAGCCAGAATCAGCGGCATAATCAACTCCAGCGCTGGTTGATGCAGATTCAGTTTGCTGAATACCACGAAAATGATAATCAGAAACTACACCAATGTTTGCTGACCAACCTGCTATTGCAGATTGACTAGCCAGTGTTGCTGTCAATATTGTTGCAGCTATTGCTGCGCGTTTAAATTTTTTCATGTATGTTCTCCGTGAGGTTCCAAGTTGTTAACGCGATTTATTCTTATCTTATTATTATAATTATTAATTTTCTCGTGCTGTTGAGTCTTAAACTGGTAATTTATTTACGTTATTAACACAACGTATATTAATTTTATCAACACAATGAATGTATTAATCATGTACAGCAAAAGTAATGCCTAAATATAAAAACGGTGATAAAAAAAACTATCATATTGAATTATATAGCTTTTTTTAATCTTAACATGTTAAATTATAAAAGTGTAGTAACCGTTAAGCATATTAATTAAATAAAAATGCACCATTTTAAGGCGTGCTCACCAATTACGAGCAAGGTTAAGCCTTTTTTCAATCACAAAAGTTCGGTAAACTTACGGAATTTGGAACAAAACAATGCATACACCAATAATTGCTCCATCAATTTTGTCTGCTGACTTTGCTTGTTTAGGACAAGATGTTCAAAACGTGCTCGATTGTGGCGCAGATATAGTTCACTTTGACGTTATGGACAATCACTATGTTCCAAACCTTTCTTTTGGGCCGATGATTTGTGACGCGTTACGTAAATATGGAATAAAAGCGGACATTGACGTGCATTTAATGGTTCAACCCGTAGATACAATGATCCAAGCATTTGCAAAAGCTGGCGCCAGTATGATTAGTTTTCATCCTGAAGCAACCATGCACCTCGACCGCAGCATTCAGCTAATTAAAGACAGCGGTTGCAAAGCCGGACTGGCATTAAACCCCGGAACGCCGTTGCATGTTTTAGATTGTGTGCTTGAAAAGCTTGATTATGTTTTGTTAATGTCAGTTAATCCTGGATTTGGCGGCCAATCTTTTATTAAAAGTACACTCGCTAAAATAGCAGAGTTGAAGAAAATGATAGATGCAAAAGAACTTAATATTAGAATAGAAGTCGATGGCGGGATAAACGTCGACAATATCAAATCGGTTTGGGATGCAGGTGCAGATATGTTTGTTGCAGGTTCTGCCATATTCAATACCGATAATTACGCCGACACTATCGCGGCAATGAAAAATCAATTTAAATAACACTAGGAAGTCGTAGACAAAATGAGCTTGCAAAAACCGATCGTTTTAAGTGGTTGCCAACCTTCAGGCCAACTTACCATGGGCAACTATATGGGAGCTCTGCGCCAATGGGTTGATATGCAAGACCATAACGATTGCCTTTATATGATTGTTGACTTGCATGCCATCACAGTAAGGCAAGATCCTAAAGCCCTAAATCAAGCTTGCCTTGATGGTCTAGCCTTGTATCTGGCTTGCGGTATTGACCCCGAGAAAAGTAGTATTTTCTTGCAGTCCCATGTGCCTGAACATGCACAATTGAGCTGGGTGCTCAATTGCTATACCCAAATGGGCGAGCTCAATCGCATGACACAGTTCAAGGATAAATCACAAAAGAATGCCTCCAATATCAATGTTGGCCTTTACAGCTATCCTGTTTTGCAAGCTGCAGACATACTGGTTTATCAAGCGAACAAAGTGCCTGTAGGTGAAGATCAAAAGCAGCATTTAGAACTAACTCGGGACATTGCAACTCGCTTCAATAATATCTACGGTGACGTATTTACTATCCCTGACCCATTTATTCCTGAATCGGGCGCTCGCGTAATGAGCTTGCAAGACCCATTGAAAAAAATGTCTAAATCAGATGACAACCCAAATAATGTGATTGGCTTATTGGACGATCCGAAAAAATTAACTAAGAAAATTAAGCGCGCGGTCACTGATAGTGATGAGCAAGCGCGCATTTATTTTGATCTTGCTGAAAAGCCGGGCGTATCAAATTTATTATCTCTGCTCTCATGCACAACAGGGCAGTCCGTTGAGAGCTTAATCCCGAAATATGAAAACAAAATGTACGGTCACTTAAAAGGCGATGTTGCTGAGGCGGTCGTCGCAATGCTTACCCCTATACAGGCTGAATATAATCGCATTCGTTCAGACAAAAATTATTTACATGCTGTTTTACAAGCCAGTGCTCTGAAAGCCAGAGAAAAGGCGTCTGTGACACTCGCTAAAACGTATGAAGCGCTCGGGTTTGTTCCGCAATAATGGAAGAGATTGGTCGTTTTTGGCTATAAACGAATATGACTTGCTTGCTGAGCTTTCTTTACCATTGGGGTCATTAAAATGGTTTTGATCATTGATAATTATGACTCCTTTACTTTCAATTTAGCTCGCTATTTTGAAGAACTTGGCGCGCAAGTAAAAGTCGTCAAAAATGATGAGTTAAGTATCCTTGAGCTGCAAGAGCTTGAGTTTACGCATTTAGTTATCTCACCTGGTCCTTGCAGCCCAAATGAAGCGGGTATTTGCCTTGATGCGATCGCAGAATTTGCGGGAAAAGTGCCGCTTTTAGGCGTATGTTTAGGACATCAGGCAATAGGTCAGGTATTTGGTGCTAAAGTAATACGTGCAAAAAATATCAAACATGGTAAAACTTCTGAGATACAAGTTAAGCAAGCCCATGGTATATTCGAGGAAGTTGCAGACACATTTACAGCAACAAGGTATCACTCTTTGTTGTTAGAGTTGGAAACACTACCAGAGTTGCTGCAGATTACTGCAGTTTGCAGTGAAAGTGACGATACAGAGATAATGGGTATTCAGCACAAAACAATGCCAATATTTGGTGTTCAGTTTCATCCTGAGTCTTTGTTAACTCAGGAAGGCCATAAGATCTTGAATAATTTTTTAAAAAAATAGAATACGGATTTAGAAAAAAAATGAAGTTAAACGTATCTCAGTTAGCCTCGACAATGAATCAGAGATTCGAGCACCTTCTCGTTAATTTGGATGAAGCTGTTATTCTATCTGGTAAAAAAACTGAAAAACAGCGCATTATGGAAGACTCAGAGCAAGCTGATGCTCGTCGCGAATTGCTGTTCGTAGAAGAAGTTGCGATAAAAAATCGCGAAGAAATAAGTCAAAAACGAAATTTATTTATCCAACAAGTCGAAGCTGAATTCCATGCTAGTCTTATCAACGACCTTTCTGAACGTTTCAAAAATACCGAGTTCATACTAGAGAAAGTACTTGGCTTTGACCTATCTATAGGCAAAATTTTCGATGTTTTATACACCGAGTCGTGTTCAATATCTCGTTTAGAAGTTCTCATCAAAGAATTAGATTGGTTATCTGATGCAACTATTAATTTTGCCAAAAGGCCAGAGTATAGGCGTTTCGATTCAAAAGGTAAGCTAATTGTCATTAATAGTTTGCGCAGTGCTCTTAGTTTCGTTGGCGTAGAAAGTTTACGTATCTTGCTTCCTGCTTTAATAGCCAAGCGCAGCATACCGTCTAAATCAGTGCTGTTTCCCGAATTACACAAAAACATCTGGGAATACACTCTAGGAACAGGAAAAGCCTGTCGAGCCATTGCGGAAAAAGAAGGAATGAAATGGTACTTGGGTTATAACATTGGGTTGCTAAGCACGATAGGCCGCAGTGCCGTTACCACCATGTACTTAAAGTCGTTCGACGGTAAATTACGAGAGAAACTCATACAAGCTCAAAAGAAAAAAGATCCAACTGAAGCTGAAGCACTGAATACATTAGTGCCGTCGCATAAATATCTTATTTCAATGTGGCATACCTATGCAGATCATCTTACCAACGACCTAGTCGCTAGCTTGAAATGCCGCTGGTTGATGGTTGGGATCGGGTTTGAAGACTACACTCGCATCAAAGAAGTAAGTTTTGCGCATGTCAAAGCAAATAATTTACACCCTCTCACGAGCTTGCTTTTTAGATGCCAAGGTTTCTTAAAATTTAAAATGATGAAAGCAAATAACTTAATATCAAAAGAGGCCTCTGTGCTGTACCTGCGCAATTTTGGTATTGTCTCAGACGATGTTATGTTGTTAATGAATACAAATTTAACTGGTATCGAAATTAAAATTCCGGAAATCCCTCAAGTACCTAAGGTGTTGAAATACTAAACGTCCTACAGCCTTATTTAAATAATAAATATAGTTTTTTTATCAATATATTTTTTGCATGAATATGCCCAAATACGCTGCATTTGAATCAACGATTGCGCCCTAATTAAACGCATAGGAGAATATATAGCTTGTCTGTAAGCCATTGCCGCCAATACGAACAACTTACAATTCTACATTTTAGTCGTCATGCTATCGCCAATATAAATATTCACTAATTCTGCAAATAAGTTCACACCCCCTATTTTTACTGGCCTTGCGACGAATAAGTTGATTGCTTTAGCTATACCTTCTGGCATAATACTAAGCCAATTTACTCACACGTCCAATCTTATGTGAGTGCGATAAAGTTAAGCAAAGAGGTGTATAACATGCAAGTGACTCGTTCAACGTTTGATGATGTAATGGTACCTAACTATAACCCAGCACAAATGGTGCCGGTGCGTGGTGAAGGGTCTCGCGTTTGGGATCAAGAAGGCATCGAATACATCGACTTTGCAGGCGGTATAGCAGTTAACGTACTTGGCCATTGCCATCCTGAACTGGTAAGTGTTCTACAAGAACAAAGCAACAAACTATGGCATTTGAGTAATGTATTTACTAACGAACCCGCGATCAGATTAGCCAAGAAGTTATGTGATTCCACATTTGCCGATAAGGTGTATTTCGCTAACTCTGGGGCAGAAGCTAATGAAGCAGCGTTAAAATTAGCGCGCAGATTCGCAATCGATCATCACAACGAAAGTAAAGATCAAATTATTGCGTTTAAGCAGGGCTTTCACGGTCGTACCTTTTTCACCGTTACTGTCGGCGGTCAGCCAGCATATTCCGATGGATTCGGCCCAAAGCCGGGCGGCATTGAGCATTGCGAATACAATAACCTAGAAATGTTGGCTGGCATGATGTCAGAACACACTTGCGCCATTATGATGGAGCCCTTGCAGGGTGAAGGTGGAATTATCGTTCCCGACCCAGCATTCGTGAGAGGTGTGAGAGAGCTTTGTGATAAACATAATGCACTATTGATTTTCGATGAAGTACAAAGTGGTGTTGGCCGAACAGGGTACCTATATGCTTATATGGGTGTTGATGTTACCCCTGATATTTTGACTACAGCCAAGTCCTTAGGCGGCGGCTTTCCAATTGGTGCAATGCTTACCACCGACCTCATAGCAAGTAGCTTAAAACCCGGTACCCACGGCAGCACATATGGTGGTAACCCACTAGCGTGCGCCGTAGCGGAGCGAGTATTAGACGTTATCAACACGCCTGAGGTTCTCACTGGTGTGCTTAACAAAGAAGCTTTGTACCGTGAAATTTTAAGTGAAATTAACGAAAAATATCAGGTGTTTAGTGAAATACGTGGCAAAGGCATGCTGTTAGGTTGTGCGTTAAATGAAAAATACGCTGGGCGTGCACGTGACTTCATGGTCGCGGCAAATGAACAGCATCTTATGTGTTTAATTGCCGGCATGAACGTTATTCGTTTTGCTCCATCTTTAGTTATCCCAGATGAAGACATCATTGAAGGCTTAGCTCGGTTCGAGAAGGCTGTTGCCTCAGTCGTGGCTGGTTAGACTTTTTTAGATTGTCATTGACAATCATAGGGATCATTTGATGAAAATTATTCGTCCTATCAAAGCATCCGATTATCAGACGCTTTACGAAATAGCGAAAGAATCGGGTATCGGTTTCACATCACTTCCAGTGAATGAAGAGTTGTTGCGACGCAAGATTACAAACGCTGAGGCAGCCGCCCAGTCGACGCCTGCAGAGCCTGGCATGCAAAGCTATTTATTTGTGATGGAAGATACAGAAACAGGTGAAGTGGTTGGTACCACTGGTATTGAGGCGACGGTTGGTCTGCAAGACGCATTTTATCATTACCATATAAGTAAGGTAGTTCACGCGTCGCGTGAATTAAATGTGCATAACACGGTTGGTATACTGCATTTTTGTAACGATTACACTGGTGTAAGTGAAATATGCACGTTGTTTTTAAGAGAAAACGCGAGAAAAGGTCTTAATGGTCGCTTTCTATCCAAAATGCGGTTCCTTTTCATGGCTGAGCACACCGAGCGTTTCGCTGATGTCGTTATTGCAGAAATGCGTGGAGTAAGCGATGACAAAGGCCGTTCGCCATTTTGGGCTTGGCTTGAAGAAAACTTCTTCTCTATGGATTTTCCTACGGCTGACTACTTGACCGGTATCGGCAACAAAGTCTTTATCGCTGAACTGATGCCTAAGTATCCTATCTACGTTAATTTACTCAGTAAAGCTGCGCAAGACTGTATCGGTAAAGTACATGAAAAAACTAAACCGGCTCTTTGCCTACTCGAGCAAGAAGGATTTAAGTGCCGTGGCTACGTCGATATTTTTGACGCAGGACCAACCGTTGAAGCAGATGTAAAGAGCATCGCAACAGTGCAGGCAAGTCGCAAGGCATCCGTTGTTATAAACGACACGCTTGCACAAACCGATGGTGAAACCTGTTTCGCTATTAATACGTCTGTACAAGACTTAAGAGCTTGTATCGCCGAAATCGCATACGTTGACGGTAATCGGGTTGCAATTGAACGAGTTAGTGCTGAGGCATTAGGCATTAAAGATGGCGATTCAATTCGTTTCTCACCTGCTAACACAAAGCATTAGGAGCACATATGACAAATTCAACACACTTTATCAATGGTCAATGGATAGAGGGGCTAGGTCACGCTATCAACTCGGTCGACCCTGCTAAAAATATCGTTATTTGGTCTGCAAAATCAGCATCTGAAGCGCAAGTAGACCAAGCTGTTTTGGCCGCTCGCAACGCGTTTCCTGCATGGTCTTTAAAATCGGTAGAAGAGCGCTTAACTATCATTAAGAAATTTGCTGAACTGCTAGGTGAAAATAAGGCTGAATTAACTAAAATCATTGCTAAAGAGACCGGTAAACCTGAATGGGAAACAGCGACAGAAGTTGGTGCCATGATAGGAAAAATTGCGATTTCGGAAAAGGCTTACAACGAGCGTACCGGCACTGTTGAAAATGCCATGCCCATAGGTCATGCGATTATTAGACATAAACCTCATGGTGTTGTCGCTGTTTTTGGGCCTTATAATTTCCCTGGCCATTTGCCCAATGGGCACATCGTGCCTGCACTAATCGCAGGAAATACTATTATATTTAAACCCAGTGATTTAACCCCAATGGTTGCTGAATTTACAGTTCAATTATGGCAAAAAGCGGGCTTACCAAATGGCGTCTTAAACCTGACTCAAGGTCAAGTTGAAACAGGGAAAGCGCTTGCCAGTCACCCTAATATTGATGGCTTGTTTTTTACCGGTAGCTCTCGCACAGGCAAGATATTGCATGAGCAGTTTGCAGGCCACCCAGGTAAAATACTAGCGCTTGAAATGGGCGGCAATAATCCGTTAATAGTGAAAGACGTTGCTGATATTGATGCTGCAGTGCATGACATTGTGCAGTCCGCGTTTGTCACCAGTGGACAGCGATGCACATGTGCACGACGTTTGTTTATTCAAGACAATGCGCAAGGAGATGCTTTGCTCGCACGATTGTTAGAAGTAACAAAAAACATTCAAGTCGGCCATTATGATGCACATGAGCAACCTTTCATGGGGGCAATGATAAGCTCGGCCGCTGCTGCTGGAATGGCAAACGCTCAACAGCAACTGTTAGGTTTGGGTGCAACAATATTATTGGCACTTGAGCATACAGATAAAGATACCGGTTTTGTTACCCCTGGTATTATCGATGTTACTGCAATAGTCAATGAAATGCCTGATGAGGAACATTTTGGACCACTTTTAAAAGTGATACGATATAGTGCTTTCGATGATGCAATTACGCAGGCTAATAATACCAGTTTTGGTTTATCTGCAGGTTTGTTAAGCGATTCAAAAGACGATTACGACTATTTCTTAGCACGCATTAGAGCCGGTATTGTTAACTGGAATCGTCCTATTACTGGAGCTAGCAGTGCCGCACCTTTTGGTGGCATTGGCGAGAGTGGAAACCATAGAGCAAGTGCATACTATGCTGCTGACTACTGTGCTTACCCGGTTGCGTCAGTGGAACTAGATGTGGTTACGTTACCATCCATGCTTAGTCCCGGTCTTAATTTTTAAGGAAAAAAATGCATCAAGATATCAATAAATTATTCCAAGGACTTTGGAATGACTATATTAAAATCACACCGTCTGCGAGCAAGATACATCAATTGCTAGAAGCCAAAACTGGCCTGCCTGATATCATTAATGATCATATTGCTTTGCGCACTTTCAACCTTGAAAGTGTGAATTTGAATAAGCTGGCAGCGCACTTTCTTGCGCTCGGTTACGAACGAAAAGGCGATTACGACTTTGCGACGAAAAAGCTAAGTGCACAGCACTTTGAACATCCAGATGCTAAGCAACCGAAAGTATTTATTAGTGAGTTGAGAGTAGACGAACTCAGTGAAGCAGCACAGGAAATTATTAACAAAATGGTTTCCTGTGTTATTCCTGAGGCCGTTGAAGCCGACAATTTTCTGTATTCAGGAACACATTGGGCTGTTTCACATGACGACTATAAAACGCTATTGGCCGAATCTGAATATGCAGCCTGGATGGCTGCTTGGGGCTATCGTGCCAATCACTTCACTGTCAGTGTTAATCACTTCGCTGTTAGTGTTAATCACTTAACTAAAATTGATAACTTAACTGAAGTGAATAGCATTTTAAAACAAGCTGGATTTAAGCTGAATACATCTGGTGGCGAGATAAAGGGCGGAGAAGATGTTTGGCTAGCGCAGTCTTCAACTCTGGCTGATTCTTCAGAGGTTGTTTTTGCTGATTCTACAGTGTCTATTCCTAGCTGTTTTTATGAATTTGCTCAGCGTTATAGAATGGTAAATGGCGAATATTATCAAGGCTTTGTTGCCGCTTCAGCTGACAAGATTTTTGAAAGTACGAATGCGCAATAACTAGCACTAACCAGACTCATTTACGTAAAAACGAGTCTGGCTTTGCGATTTTAATCGCAATCTTTTCTATCTATTTGATAATGATTTATGTCTTATTTAGCAAATACTCAAGCTCAGGGTCAACAATAAACCTACCAGCCATAGCTTCGCGTCCAAATAACATCAAGTAGGTCATTTCAGAGCGATCAGTTAAGGTTAACTGAATTTGCCAACGCTGATCTGCCATTATGATATCTGTTTCAATAACGTAACGCCGCTGACTTGTCGCTGTAGAACTTTTTACATTGCGTTGACCTGCTATTTTCGCCTCACAGCGAATTAATTTTTTTACATCGTGAAAATCAGGATGAATATCAAATTTTATCCATGTATCGTCGCCAATATCAATTTCTTCAATATTATCAACATGCAAAGATGACGTTGCTGCACCTGTATCAACTCGAACATGCAACCCTTTGATACCTAATTCAGGTAGATCACATAACTCTAAATTACCAACAGTTAATTTTTCATTCATTTTGGGCTTCTCAATGGTAAAAATTAGACGCTCATACCCTTGCCTTAATCAATTACAATTAAGTTATCTTGCAACATCTCGACGTGCTCTGCTACTTCGTCAGGTTTTTTAAAGTAAGCAATGTGGTATATGGCTTCACCCTCCTGTGCCAATGGTATATTTTGTTTACCAATAACAACACCCGTGCTTGGAGAATCAATTGTACCTAATAGCTCACCGAATGGGTTGGAAATAATAGCAAGTACATCCCCTTTAACGACATGATCACCCAGTTGTGCCTTGTGCATCACAAAACCACTTTCGTTAGCCCTAACCCAACCGC
>JAWUVZ010000126.1:0-57342 GCA_034112105.1 Glaciecola sp.
CAGCAGCAATCGCGTCTGCGACATAGTCATAAGACCGTTCGGTATCATCGAGTATTGACTCACCAAAGAGTAACTCAAATTCAGTGGCATAAGTGCTGCTTGCAATTTTCGCTATGACCTCACTTTCTGTCGCATTACCCATTTCGATGGCATTAAGGAAAGGACCTTTCGCTTGCTCTTCTAACGACTGAGCGCGGCCATCAAGAAATAAGCCTCCAATTAATGCCCTTTGCGGTCCGTTTCCTTGCTGAGTGGGTGCTGGAATATGTGCACTATAACTGGCGGTAGGAGAATTTCGTGTGCCAAAGCTAAAACCATCAGCGCCAACCGATGTTGGATTGGCGGTATTTGGGTCATCAAAGCCTGTATTGAGGGCATGACAACTTGCACATGACTGGCCAATAGGGTTTGATAAATTAGTGTCGTTGTAAAGTAAATCGCCTAAACTCACAAGCTCTCTGGTTGTTACTACAGAGCCATCAATCAAGGTGGTTGTTTCACTAAGTGCTAATATTTCAATATTAACGGTAGCGACATTTGAATCATTATTACCATCATTGACAAAAAAAGTGAAGCTGTCAGCGCCTACATA
Organism: Glaciecola sp.; assembly: GCA_034112105.1. Lineage (GTDB taxonomy): Bacteria > Pseudomonadota > Gammaproteobacteria > Enterobacterales > Alteromonadaceae > Glaciecola. The sequence continues at coordinate 593 of JAWUVZ010000126.1, forward strand.
GCCATTATTCGGCTGATAAGTAATCCTATTGTCATCCAAGGTCAATGAGCCATTACCACTGTCATTGTCAATCATATAAGTAAGGACATCATTTTCAGTATCTGTCGCTATTAATTCAATCGCCGCAGCGCTATTTACGGTCGTGGTCACGTTAGTACTGTTAGCTATCGGTGCTAAATTTGTGACAGGACTTGCTGTTATTGTGACCTGATCAGCAATACTATTTACCGTACCATCGTTCACCGTTAAGCTAAGGGTATAAGCGCCTTCGGTATCACCTACAAACTGAGGTGTTGACGATTGCGCATTCAGTAAGCTTGGCGAGCTGCCAGTGGGGCTAGAAGTAAACTCCCAGCTATAGCTTAGTGTATCACCATCGAGATCGCTGCTGTTGGTGCCATCAAGGATGACGGTTGTTTCATTTGTCACACTTTGATCAACCCCCGCATTTGCTACTGGCGGGTTATTAGCGGTTATTGCAACCGTGCTCTCATTACTACTGTCACTATTGCAAGCAGACAAGGTGAGTAGCAATAAGCCTGACATCGTTAATATTTTTGACTTTCTTAAGATTATTTTTTGACATTTCATGATGAATTCCTTCCATTCATTCACTACCTTGACAAAAAGATAACAATAAATAATGCAAACAATGTGTAAACAATAGGGAAGTAATAGGGAAGTATAGCTACCTGAAATTTATATAACTGGTCTTCCGATTGAGGAGGAATTCATCACTGCCTTCGGTGGCAATAAGACTAAGATTTTTATGGTCGTTGCTCAAATGTTCATTATTACTCTACACATTTTCTAAATCATTATTAACAACTTGACCAGTCAACTATGTTGACTGGTCAAGTTTATTGTCAGTAAGATAACAGAACAATTAAAGTGTTGACTAAAAGTTGCTTGCTAAGGGGACTGTCAGGTATGTTTCTATTATTTCCGCTTTGAGGTTTTATTGAATAGGATTTAATTTAATATACTTAAATATGTGGTTTAATATTGATGAATAAGTTTTACTTGATGTATGTAAGTTGTGTAGTGATAAAAAAATCCGTATGTTGATTGTATAATAATGAATGTTTCAGAGAATATGTTGGTAAAATTTTTCCACGAAATGCAGCGCAGAAAGGTTTTTTCTGTACTGGCTTCCTATGCTGTTGGTGGCTGGGTGATCTTACAAGTATTAAGTATTATTCCACAAGCCATAGGACTGCCAAATTGGATATTAACCTTAGTATCTGTCATTTATTTAGCCTTTTTTCCTGTTGTCTTTTTTGTATCTTGGTATTTTGATATTAGTCCAGAAGGTCTTAAGTTAACACCGCCCTCTGACCAGAGTGATGTAATTAATGTAAGTAAAAAATACTGGTTTGGTTTTTCAATAATGCTTTTATTTTCATCTCTGTTGGGGTTTTATGGTTATCAAATCGCCCTAAGCGAATTGGGTAAACCAGTTATAAATATTGGTGATGTAAAATTAGAGCAAAGTATCGCGGTACTGCCGTTTAAAGACGCGAGTGCAGATTCTGATCAACAGTATTTAGCTTTTGGGATCCAAGAAGAAATCTCCAATAAGTTAGGTACTTTCGCAGGTTTGTCTGTTGCCTCTACTTTTTCGTCATCGGCCTTTTTTGAAAAGTATATGGACCCTATTGTTATTGCAAAAAAGCTCAATGTCTCAAGCTTACTGACCGGCAGTATTAGGGTCAACGGCGATCGTTTAAAGGTACGAGTAGAGTTATTGAATGGTAAAAATGGGCAAGTTATCTGGACAAAGTCTTTTACTCGCCAACTCATCGATATATTTGCAATTGAAGAAGAAATCAGCCGCAGTATTGTCAATTTATTGCAAGACAAATACTTAACCCCAGATGAAGTCAAAATTACTAGTAAAACGGGGAGTTCGTTAGCTCTGGTTTTGTATTTGCAAGCAAGAGATAGCTTAAGATTAAGAACCACTGAAAGTGTAATGCAAGCGAAGAAACTATTTGAGCAATCATTGGCCTTGGATTCTGAATATGCCAACGCGAAGGTAGGTTTAGCACAAACTTTTCTATTCTTAGCAAAACACGCAGGCAGCCTTGGTGTTATCGATTCCGAAATTGCGACGAGATTGGCAAGGCAAAATTTAACAATAGTGATGTCGCGCTATCCTGAACTACCTGATGTGCATGCTACAATGGGTCGCACATTTGCGCATGAATTAGAACACGAAAAAGCGTTACCCTATTACGAAAAAGCCATCTTATTAAACCCAAACTATGCAACTGCATATATATGGAAGTACATATCGTTAAAAGCACTACAAAAAAAACAAGCTGCTTACGAGACTCTAAAAAAAGCCTATGAACTTGATCCAGCTTATTTATTGGTACTATATAATTACGGGCGTTACAAATATGAATTAGGCAATATTGAAGAAGCACGTAAACTTTATGGCGAAATTTTAGAATTACATCCAGAAAGTCCCCTGACACACAGAGGCCTAGCGGAAATTGCGTTTTCGCAAGGGAATTTGTTAGAAACTGCCATACAGTGGCAAAATGCGCTAGATAAATCCCCTAAAAGTGAATCTTATAGAACATCATTAATTAATGTTTTGTTTCAGGTACAAGCTCCTGAATTAGCAAAACGATATATACAAGACGAAAGTTGGGCAGTAAATACACTTATCGCTGCTGGAAAATATTCGCAAGTTCAGGAACTTATGAATCAAAAACTGAACGAAAATCCAGGCGACAAATGGTACTTATATGAAGCCGCTTGGTATCAATTGCTCTATGGTGATATCAATAAGGGCAAGGATTTGCTGATAAAAGCAGATCCTCTGTTTGCGACACAAGAACTTTACTCTCCCCCTTTATGTGACCCCGCTATTGAGCTTGCTTTTGCGCACGCTATAAATCAGGAAAAAACAAGATCAAATGAACTACTAGAGGGTTGTAAAAGGCTTCTAGCTAACATGGTGAAAGCCGGTCAAAAAAGCGAGGCCTTGGATTATTTAGCGGCAAGAATAGCTGTATTAGACTCTAATTATCCTTTGGCTATCAGTAAACTACAGAGCGCCTATGACGGAGGTTGGAGAGAGCACTGGACTAAAAGAGATCCATTGCTAAAACCAATTAGTCAAAGCACGCAAGTGCAAGCGATATATACTCTAATCGACAACGATTTAGCGACTGCAAAGCAAGGACTCACTGAGCATTTTGGCAAATAATATTATCTTTCTGACTTTATACGAGTTTTGTTTTAGACGTCACTCATGTCTTTTTTTGACACCAGTCGGGTCACAACCTCTAAACTGCCTCAATCTTCAGCTTGTTTTTTAAATATCATTCGAGAACATAATAATAAACCTATTAGTAACCCTAATATGTTCAAGTGATTAGGGGCATTTACTTCAAGTACTACGTTATATCTGCGAGATGTTGAAGTACTATAAGTGTTCTCTGATGCAGACCTATAGTATAAATCTTTATCTTCTATATTTTCTTTAACTGCCCGCGTGTTTTTGTCCAAATAACCGAATACCATACCAACTGGCGCAGTATATGTAGATATGAGACCTAGTTGATAAGATCCAGGCACAAGCTCAACTGGAAAGATTGTATCTAGCCACACGTCAATTTGATCAGTATCGGCGGCATAAATAATGCTTGTAGGTTCCCAACTAGCTATTTCATCGTCTCGACTTGTAATATCATAACTGGAACCATTATCACCAATAAATGGCGCTTCATACAAAGACCATCTAAATGAGGTGGTTACACCCGCGTCTAGACCATAAGATATACTATGTCCTAAAACTGTTAAGCTATCACCAAGAAAAAATTTATAATCACAAAAAGAGGGGTTGCATCGAACATCAGTTATTCCATCTCCGCCTGAGCGGTTAATAAAAGGAATAGGGTCTGTTTGTATAAGCGCTGGGAAACCAATAAATTCAGCTTCTTCTTCGCTAATGTACGACATAGAGTTTTCACTCGCTATATAATAGCCGGTTGAACTTCCGAGATCTTCTGAAGCACCCCCGCGTTTAATTAGCTTTGCATCCACTCCGGTTGACAACAATAACAACGAAACAGATATAGGAAGTGCAAAATTGGATTTCATATCTTTTTAAACTTCATAGATGGCAAAAGAAACTGGCATGCAATTTTTAAACCTTAATTTATATATATGATTTTATTGAATAATTAAATATAAAAATAAAATAGTGTAAAATAACCTGACACCACAAGAGTACGTATTGCATTTAGACGGGTTAACCCTCTTCAGCGAAATATTCGAACATCAGACAATATAAAATTTCTGATGTCGAGCCCGCCACTCTCAATTTGAACGACCATATTACGACTCCCCAACGAGCGCTTTTTTCTTCTATCCGATGTTCGTAAAAATAACATCACAAAACGCTAACTTTTTAAATTAATGTAATAAACTGAAAAGGCACTCCGTATAAATGGAATGCCTTTATTTTCACTAATAACATAAAAAGCAAATTTGATAATTGATCCAGCAAAGCCTAATTTTTACTCAGTATATTTTGCTGATTAACTATCATCTGATTGCGTCCCACCATGTTTTGAAAGTTCCTGAACGTTTTAGCTGCATCAAAATCTTCAAGACTCGCATCTACATTACCCAAAACATAATGCATAATTGCACGGTTATTATAAGAAATAACAGAGGCTTTGCCCGTGTTAACTGCCGCATTGCAGTATTCGTTAGCCTGTTGCATGTCTTCAATCGCCAAATAGGCTACGCACAAGTTATCAAGAAGTGGTTTACGCAAAGACGCAATTGAAGTTTTGGCCAAACCCGCTTTGCTTTTGCGGATACCCTGTTCAAATTTGCCTGCTTCAATTTCTCGCACACCGATAACTTCAGCTACGCTGGTTTTTACCATTAGTCGAGAAGCGGATGCTCCGTCAGTTGCTGATGCTTGGCTTAACGGCATTATCATTAGCATAGCTAAGAGCGCTGGAGATATTGATTTGATTGCTGTTTTCATAATGTGCTACCTTTTATATTTGAATGAATGGTTACCGCTTTACTGCTAGTAATTAATGTTTACTATTGCCTGTTTACTTATGCGACTTGCTTGCGCCGCATCTGTTTCAACAGTATGGTTACCTAGTGAGAAAAATTCCTGAGGAACAGCAGATAAAAACCTGATGAAAGTGTGATGGAAAACCGATATTGGTGTTTAAAGGCTGAAATAATAGGCTGATAATTAAGTGAGACAAGATAATTGACAGAACAAGCGTTACCTGAAAATGGTTATTTCGGTTTAGGAGACTACTATGTTGATGTGGGCGATCATCGGGTATTTCATGGTGCTGAGAGTCGTCATTTAGAGCCCAAAGCTATGCATGTACTCTATCAGCTAGCATTGTGTGCCGGCGAGACAGTTAGTCGACAAGAATTGATGGACCAAGTATGGCATGGACGAGTTGTCGTTGAGGATGCCCTAACACGGATCATCTCGCAGCTTCGTCTAACCCTCAACGATAGTAAAATGCGTCAGGTAATCCAAACAGTGCCTAAAAAAGGATACCGACTAGCGCCAGATGTCACTTGGTTAACCAGACAAGAATTTATTACCCTCAGCACAAAACATAGTGCAGACCTAAGTTTAGCTCCGGCATTTAGTAAAGGTAAAATTGCAGCACTGACCGCTGCCTGCTTATTACTAGCTTTGATGATATTTTCTTTATTACCGAAATTTTTTGAGTCGCCGGACTCTTTTCCCAGTGCACTTACTCAGGATATTGAAAAAAGTAACGCACAAACACAAACTACCATCGCGTTTTTACCCTGGCGAAATCTTACCGGCAATGAGCAAAATGACTATCTTGCGGAGATGCTCCCAGAAGAGCTATCGATGACTTTGGCCCAGTCGGATAACGTGAGCGTGCTAGCGCACTATTCTTCCCTTGCCCTTGCCAAAGATCCCCAAGCATTAGATTCTCTAGTGGAACACACAAAGCTTGAGTATTGGGTAGAGGGCAGTATTACGCAAGCGAATGAGCGCATTCGAGTCTTAGTACGATTAGTCGAAAAACAGAGTAGTAACGCGATATGGTCAGAAGTGTATGAAGATGACATGCAACAACTACTGACCTTAAATACTAGGATCGTCTCGGATATTAATGCACAACTGTTTGGGCAAAGCGCACAAGCTAATTTTACAACCGCTGCCGACAGCGTCGACATTAATGCTTACCAGGCTTATCTTCAAGGCAATTACTGGTGGATGAATGGAAAAACTAGTGAGTGGTTTTCTCGAGCAGAAGCATCATTCTCAAGAGCAACTCAGTTAGCTCCTAATTTTGCCGAGGCATTTGGTAGTTTAGCGTTTATCTACGCGAGATATAATTATCATGATATCTATATGGGAAAGGCCGTCGCCGTTGAAAAAGCCACTGCCGCTATTGATAAAGCCTTAAAACTTGATCCTAATGACATTAACGCCCTCCTCGCTGGCGCATTATTGGCTACTGAAGATTTGCAATTTGATGCGGCCGAGCAATTAATTAATCAAGCATTAAACATAGACGCCTCCAATGCTAGAGGCCTCTATGTATATTCGGAGCTGGCCTTGGCCAAAAATGAGTTTGACGCGGCGCTCATTTATGCGGACAAAGCATTGAAGATAGATCCTCTGTCTCCTTGGATAAATGTAAACAAAGCCATTGTGCACTTTTGGCGTAATGAGATGAATAAAGCGCTTGCTTCAGTCGACTACGCAATCGACATTGATAGAAATTACACTTGGGCTTATGTTTGGAAAGCCAAAATACTCAGTAAAAGAGGTGATATTTCAGGCGCTATTGAGGCAATGAAAGCCTGTTTAAAAATAGATGATGGCTCGCCGGTAAATAGCATTTACTTAGCTCTCCTATATACCGAGGCTGAAATGCTTGAGCAAGCTGAAAGATGGTTCGCGCATACTGCGTCGCTTTATGGCGATTCTCCGGACGCTCGCTTTTGGCAAAGCTATTTAAGCTTTATCCAACAAAAAGAAACCCCTGATATAGCGCTACAACTGCTAAATCAAGTCACCATAAAAACCACTCGATTTTTTAGTTTAGTACCTTTGCATAAGGATTTGCTTTCATCACAACCCACGCTGATAAAGCAAGCATTGCCCCAATTTATGTCATTTATTGAACGCCCTAATCAATCCGGCTTTTGGGTCAACCATCATACTCGATATAGCGCTTACGCGGCCTTGGCATTGATGCAACAGCTTGACAACGTTGACTATGCGCAAAAATTAGATTCACTAAGTGTTCAAATTAAGATTTTTGAGGAAAGAGTCGCTTTGCCACTACCTACCGATATAAAGTAATGTGCAAAAGAGCGTATGTCGAAACATACGTAGCTACGCTGGTTCGACATTTCGCAACCTAGGTTTATGTATACATAATGTCAACACTGGGAAATAATCCATACACAAAAATTCAGTAAAGTCGGTCAGTTAAACTGACTGGCTTTTTTTGAATCGCCCCAAAAGACAATGCAGGATAAATAGATATTGAATTTGGGTTAACTCTCAGTGCTAAGAAAGCTAAAGGTATTAAACTTGATTGGTATATTAAGCATCCAAATATTTGCGACAAAGAAGGAAGGGAAATGGCCCCTTTCGAAGGCAACGTAATAGTACGAAACAACGACTGGAAGTTTTATCTAAGTGATACTATTTGGCTACCCGTTGACGATAAAGTCGGTGAGTGGCACATGTATATTCAATACAACAATAGCGTGGTGGCAGAGCAGAAATTTGAAGTGACGTTGGATGATTTAGGGAGTCAGAACGAACGTATGTTTTGGAAAAGTCGTGGATTCTAATCACTACTTTGAGTCGTTATTGGTCAAATATATAACCTGTAGATACAATTAATCATAGAATTAGATGCCTCTCGCTCATACACAAACTGGTCTGTATCAGCATTAATAACGTTGAATATCTGAACACTAAATGTGACAGCTCTCTAATGTAGCATTGCTACCAAGAATCAAAGGATAAAAAGTGACAGAGGTCATTCCAGGTAACCCACAAATTCCCTCAGAATTAATTGAGTTCGACAGTGAATTTTACAACATAACAAAAACAATCAACATTTTAAGTGCGGTAAACCCGACTAACTTTGACCAGCAAAAAAAAATCTTCTTTGATAGCCATTTTTCTATTGAGCCTGAATTCACTTATGAAGGAAGCAAATTAGACGTATTTGCTACCAAAAGAAGGTTGTTAAACTTACCGCTTGAAAAGGTTGTTGATGAAGACCTCACGGAAATTTACTCTGACACAATTGACAGCTATTTAGACAAGGTTGACCAATTTAACTCTATTGGCACAAATGACTTCATTTACGATTCGCTTCGTTATTTTGGCGAACCAACACAAAAAGATATCGGGAACGCAAAATTCATTTTACATTTACCGGGTAATCTAAATGAGGAAAACGAGGAAATATTAGCATTTGAGGAAATCAAAAAAATATTAATCCAATTTGCTGAAAATAATAATCTGCCCTATAACCTCAGACTCGAAGAAAACATGATCGCTAATGCGGTGGTATCGGGCAATACAATTAAGCTAAATAAAAATGCAAAGCTTTCTGCAAGTGACGCCAATGCTTTAGCACACCATGAAATTGGTGTGCATTTAGTGACCACCTTAAACGCGAGACAACAACCGCTCAGAATTTTAGAGATTGGTAATCCGCTAAATACCATGACACAGGAAGGTTTAGCTATTTTAAGTGAGTACTTGTCAGACAATTTAACCATTAAACGGCTGAAGATATTGGCTTTGCGGGTAGTTGCGGTTCAATCTATGATAAAAGAAAAAAGCTTCAGAAAAAGTTTCTCACTACTTAAAGAAGAATATGGTGCGAGCAATGATATTGCATTTTCTGTGTGTTCACGGATATACAGAGGTGGTGGTTTTGTAAAAGATTATTTATACATGCAAGGCTTTCATAAAATGCTCAATGCATATGAAAACGAGCCCCATTTTAATTTACTATTTGCGGGTAAAACATCTATTGATTACTTACCGCAAATTAGCAGATTAATAGACAGAGGCATTTTACAAAAGCCTCAGTATATTTCTACTATATTTCAAAACCCCAAGAGTTTAAGCGAAATTAAACAATATATTGCGCACGCAATAAGGTAGGTGTAATCAATACGAACGCATTATTTCCCTTTAGAAGCACTGCGTTTTTTTGCTTTAACTCTATCACCGGTAATCTCTGTTTTACTGATTTTGTTGGTTTTGCTAGGTCGACCACTCTTTGAAATGCTTTTTAACAAACTTTGGCGGTTGCTCACCTCAAACCCTTTCTTTACGACTCGTCTAATAGGAGTACCAATAAGGGTTTCAATTCGGCTTATTGTGCGCTCTTCTTCACGACTCACAAATGAGATAGCATTACCTGAGTTTCCAGCACGACCAGTACGACCAATTCGGTGAACATAATCTTCAGGCAAATAAGGCAGGTTATAGTTAACCACAAAATCCAAACCTTGAATATCGAGTCCTCGAGCTGCAACTTCAGTAGAAATTAACACTTGAAGCTTTGCTGACTTAAAATCGGCCAATGCTCGGCGACGTGAGCCTTGGCTTTTATCACCATGACAAACAGCGGCGTCAATTTTACTGTGTTTAAGTGCAGCCATTAGCTTGTCAGCTTGCTCTTTTGTACTCGTAAAAACCAATACTTGAAACCAATTATGTTCTTTCAGTAGGGCCTTAAATAAATCAATTTTGCGCGACTCTTCAACTGGGTACATCACATGATTTACCGTATCAGCAGCGGCGTTAGCTCTACTTACTCGAATTTCAGCGTGGTTATTTAAGATTTTGTGGCACAACTCATTAACTGCAGGTGAACTGGTCGCTGAGTATAAGAGAGTTTGACGTTTTTTCGCCGTGTGCTGCATAATCTTGCTTACATCAGCAATAAAACCCATGTCTAGCATCCGATCGGCTTCATCAAGCACAACAAACTCTGCAGTAGCCAAAGTCACATTATTTAATGCCATGTGCTCGAGCAAACGACCAGGCGTCGAAATAAGAACATCAATTCCTTGCTTGAGTTTGCTCATTTGCCCTGCCATTTTTACGCCACCGTATAATGCGGTAACCGTTAATGATGTGAATTGAGCATAGCTACCAATCGCTTCAGCGAGCTGTTCAGCGAGCTCTCGTGTTGGCGTTAAAATAAGCGCTCTTGGGCTACTTGAAATAGTCTCTTTAGGCGTATCTAGCATTTGCTGTAAAATAGGCAGTCCAAAAGCAGCTGTTTTACCCGTGCCCGTTTGGGCATGCACAAGCAAATCTTTGCCGCGACGCGCTTTTACTATTGATAATTCTTGAACTGGCGTCATTTCGCTGTACCCACAAGCTTCAATAGCTTGCTCAAGAGATGGGTGTAAACCTAAAGTTGAAAATTTCATGTGGGTCCTCTGTAGCAGTTTTCTGTAAGGTAGTCGTTTAATGGCATGAAAGACCAATAAACAATGGCTACAGTCAAAAAATGAGTGCGGAATATACAGTATTTTATACGATTTAGTGAGATTAAATGATGTTTTTCTGCTCAATAATAATATTAGGACCTTTTACAACATGATAGAAGATACTCAAATATAAAAAATAGAGCAGCACTCATTTCTAGCTGTCTGTTTTACGTAGCTGTTTTAATTACAAAAAATTCGATATATCAACTGCTGACACGTCCTTTCATTAGTACTTTGTGCTTTCTTCGTTTTAGCTGTCTTTTAGCAATCATAGGTGTTGGTGTGCGTATAAGTAAGTTTAAAAACAACCCCAATAGCACACGAAATAAGATTACTTCTGTTGTGATCGGCCAATACTGCGATCATCTGATAGATATATATCCAGCGCCGCCTTACTTAACATATATAATAAAAGTTACATTAAGTAAGCAACTATTAAACTTTGTTCGAAGTCCAATGACTACCAATAGTTGTTAATTACAATAGTTCTAAATTGTTCTAGTTATAAACTCTATTAATTATGAGCTGTGATACTTATGAGCTGAAGTTACCAATAAAGTGCCACTATTCGTCAGGTAGATATAGTTTTACGTGATACGACTTATCGCTATTTAAGCGTTACCTTTTATCTAAAGAATGTATCGTGTCTGTATGAGCCAGTCAAAAAAGGCATAAATATAACGTAAATAGTATTTACTTCATATTCGAAAAGACTTAACTTTTGAACTAAGGGTTACGTGGCCTATAGTGAAGATTTTTAGAGCGATCACGGATAAAGTGTTGGTCTAGCACAAATTAACGCAGCACAATGATGAAGAGTTACACGATGAATAAAAGGTACGCTGTGCAAAAAAACTCGCTATCTAATCCCGCTAGCCATTCTGCGCAGAACAGAGTCTCACCTAATAACCCTGAAGAGTTGATTAGCGATGGTATGTTGAAGGAAAGTGAAGCCTCCAGCAATCAGCAAGCGCTAGACACAATTGCGCGCCAATTTGCCTACCAAATTATTACTGGATTTGATAAATCATATCGTTGGCACAGTCGCATTACTGCAGGCGCAAAACAACGATTCGAGAATGAACAATGGGCTGCATCCCAACGCGCTATTGAAGAACGGATCGCTATTTATGAGCAAAGCTTAACTGACATCGTTATCGACTTATATCAACAAGTTCATCCTAAGCAACAAGATCAACGCTTTTGGAAAGCAGCAAAAAGCCAGTACTCGAAACTACTAAATGACCATCCACAATTTGAATTGGCAGAGACCTTTTATAATTCAGTTATCGGGCGTATTTTTAAACACGGTATAATAGACGACAATATGATGTTTGTGCTCCCCAGTCGTTGCTATTTGCTAGGCCAAGATCGGCATAAAGTTATTCATAGTTTTGATACTTCAGGCACCGTAAGAGCCATGCATGAGTCTATATTTGATACTTATCGCTTCAAAATCGCTTTCGATAATCTTGAACTTGATTTGGAGAACATGGACAAAGCTTTGAGGGCGCGTTTAAACCGTGAGCAACTCAGTAACGTGCGCACTGTAGAAATGCTAAAACCGGTTTTTTATCGAGGGAAAGCCGCTTATTTAGTGGGCCGCATCTGTATGCCCGACGAAACGCTACCTTTCGTTATCGCAATGCAAATGACGGATGATGGCAAGCTCATGGTCGATGCACTGTTAACTCAACGACACCATTTGAGCGTGATATTCAGTTTTGCACGTTCCTATTTTATGGCCGACACGCAATATCCAGCTGAGGTCGTTGCTTTTTTACAGGAGCTTTTGCCGCATAAAAAGAACTTTGAGCTCTATATGTCACTGGGTTTTTATAAACACGGAAAAACAGTATTTTATCGTAATTACCTGCAGCACCTAGATAATACTTCTGGTGAACACGAAGTACCTAATATAGGCGATGACCTGGGGTTAGATGAAACTGAACAAGTTACCCATGACAAGATGACAGACAAGTTTGAGCTTGCACCTGGTATCAGAGGACTCGTGATGACTGTTTTTCACTTACCCTCTTATGGCGTCGTATTTAAAGTGATTAAGGATGAATTTGCTGAAAGTAAAAAAATTACTCGCGAATACGTCAAGGATCGCTACAGATTAGTAAAAACTAGCGATCGTGTTGGCCGCATGGCGGATACTCATGAATATATGAACTTTAGTTTTCCACGTAATCGTATGGATCAAGAATTGCTCCAATATCTTCAGGATACATGCACGAGCAGCCTGACACTTACCGAAAGCGAAGTGATCATCTCGCACATGTATATTGAACGAAAAATGACACCACTCAATTTATATCTGCAACAGCAAACCAATCCTATAAAAATTCGTGAGGTACTTAATGAACTTGGTATTTGTATCAAGCAAATCGCCTTAGCGAATATCTTCCCTGGCGATATGTTACATAAAAATTTCGGCGTGACGAAAACAGGAAGAGTGATATTTTACGACTATGATGAGATTTGTTATATGTCGGAACGGCAGTTTCGCAATCTACCTAAAACTGATGACCCGTATGCGATCGATACTTTGTCAGTAGGTCCCACCGATGTATTCCCTGAGCAATTTGAACACTTTATTGTGGGTAAAAAAGTATTCAAAGACATTTTAAAAGAACTACACGGTGACCTTATGACCACCGAATATTGGCTCGAAACACAGCGGATAACAGCCCAGGGTATTATTCAGAATTTTACACCTTACCCTGAGCAATATCGTTTTATTCGTTAATTGATTGCCTAGCTCAATAGCAAAAAATAGTGCGTTGCGATAGTGGCCATTCCAATCCCCCAAAATAGGCTTCTCAACAGATGCCAGTCGCTCAAATAGCAAACTAAATAGGCTAGGCGACATACCACAAAAGCAATACACAAATAAGCAGTCGCATGATTAACTGCGTTTAGCGCAAGCACCAATAATATAGTTGGTGCAAAAAAAGTAGTCGCTTCAAAGCAGTTCTCATGCGCTGCTTTGGCCCTTGCACCAAGCCCTTGTAAGGCTTTCTGTTGTTCACGAGGTTGCCTATTGTCATACCCTCCTTGCTTTTTCATCATGATGGCTAAGGGCACTTTTGCCAGTATCGGCATAAAGACTACGATTGCCAAACAAATTACTACTATTGTCATAGTTCTCTCCAGATTTTATTTCCCTTAAAAAATTAAGGGAGATATATGGTTATTGTAAAATTTTATGTCAAAATGTCAAAACATGTTGTTTATGACTACAATAATATACGATTATACGAGCTAACGTTTATAAATGGTTACGTGAATAGGTTTGATATTTTCAGGTAACCACAGACCAAAAGACCGTAGAATATGTCAAAGGGATAACTGACTAAAATGAAAATACTTATCGTAGAAGACGATGTCACTGTTGCACAATACATAAACAAAGGCCTAAAAGAATCTGGCCACCGTCCTGACGTTGCAAATGACGGCAAGCAAGGATTACTTTTGGCCATGAGCAACGAATATGATGTCATTGTTCTCGATAGAATGTTACCGCATATCGACGGAATTACACTGTTAAACACGATAAGAGCCTCCGGAGATAATACGCCAGCAGTAATTCTGAGTGCCAAAAACAAAGTCGAAGATAAAGTAAAAGGGCTGCGCTCTGGTGCTGATGACTACATGACGAAGCCCTTCGCATTTGAAGAGCTATTAGCGCGCATCGAAATCGTCGCCTCGCGTCAAGCGACCGTGACCCCGAACATCACCGAGATAGTAATAGGTGAGCTAAAACTTGACTTAATTAATCGACGCGTTACCCGCAACGATACGGTTATCGACTTACAGTCTAAAGAATTTAAGTTGCTCGAATTTTTATTAAAAAATAAAGGGAATATAGTAACAAGAACGATGCTTTTAGAAAAAGTATGGGAATATAACTTCGACCCTCAAACTAATGTGATTGACGTGCATATCAGCAGATTAAGAAATAAGATCGATAAAGGCTTTAGCTATCCAATTATTGAAACCATTCGTGGCGCTGGTTACTTAGTCTCAGACCCCAACGCTTTTGAGCCACGGTAAGTGAGAGCGATCAGCGCATTCCGAAAAAGCTCGAGTTTTACATTGAGTATCGTATTTACCAGTTTGTTAATGATGGGTGCTGTGTTCATTACCTACTTCCTCATTATTTCGAATGACGATTTACTCGTCAGGGAATCAGAAGCTGCGATCAACTCTGATATTAGAGGTTTCAAATCACTCTACAGAGCAGCGGGCTCTGAATCTGTGGAAAAAGCACTAAACGATAGAATTGCAGAAAATGGCAACGATTTTTTTTATCACTTAAAAAACAACCAAAATAAGTTCATTGCTGGAAACATGCTGTTTTGGCCAAGTGATGATGTGAAAAACATCAAGAATGGCATGCTGTCTTTAAAAATTGGAGACACCGCATCAAAAGAATACGATGTTATGGCTAAAATAATGGTTTTTAATAACGGACATCAATTACTTATCGGGCGTAACATCGATGACATAGAAATTGTTCAATGGGTTGGTAGAACCTTTGGTTGGATAATGATCTTAATCCTTTGCCTTATTTCAGCCACTAGTATTTGGGTCGCTTATTATGTTGTAAACCGTATCAACATTATTTCAGACAAAGCTGACGATATTGTTTCTACCGGTAAATTAACTGAACGCTTGCCGGTCGACAGCAACTGGGATGATTTAAGTAAATTAACCATGGCGCTAAACAAAATGCTCGACCAATTCGAGTATTCGATTGAAGGTATTAAGTCGGTATCAGACAATATTGCCCATGACTTGAGGACTCCGCTAGCAAGGCTTAAAACGCATATTGAGATTATGCCTGAGGGAGGCGATAAAATTGCACTTCTGAGAGAGTCTGACAACTTATTATCTATCTTTAATTCATTATTGCGAATTGCTGATATCGAGTCTGAACGAAAAACCAGTGCGTTTGCTCAACATAACTTAAAACAAATTAATGAGGATGTAATCGATCTTTACTCACCTATTATTGAGGATAATAGGATTCATTTAGAGTTGGCTGTTAACTTAAAAAACGTAACGCTTTATTGTGATAAGGATCTTATTTTTCAGGCATTCGCGAATGTATTAGATAATGCGATTAAATTCAACCAACAAGGGGGTAGTATTATCGTTATCTTGGACGAAGAGACAATAAATCAGCAAAAACAGATAGTTTTCAGAGTCTATGACTCTGGGCCTGGCGCAACCAAACAAGATTTTGAAAAGCTCACTCAACGTTTTTATCGTGAAGACAGTAGCCGAAGTAAGAGTGGAAATGGTCTAGGCTTAGCTCTGGTATTGGCAATTGTCAATCTGCATCAAGGCACGATTCGATTTATTGATAATCCTTTAGCGACCTCATCTGGGCTAGGATGTGAGATTGTGTTACCCCAACGTTAGTAAAATTTTGGTAATCAAGGAAGAACATAACGACCACTCTTTGACTACCAAATACGACAACGCTGCTGGTCGCGAATTACCGCGTTTCCCCCACGCTACTGCTTTATTGCTTTTGCATAAAGATTGAAACTTCAGCCATTACAATGCCAAACTTTTTAATATAGGAGCGATTCATCATGGTTTTGTCATCAAAAGCGAAAAACCAATCATCGAAATTAACACGGTAGGTTGAGTCGCCTACGGCTAAATCCATTTCGTATGCAAAATTGAAAGCATTACCATGAGACGTCCCTTTCGCTTGACCCGCTATATCACCAGCGTTACCAGTGAAAGAACCGTCTGCATTTTTGCTCAACGTCCAAACTCGTGTTTTTGGACCATCGCCGAAACCGTATTCAAAGCGTTCATCTAAGATTAAATTACCGTCCTTTTTATAACCATCTATATGTACAATAAAACGCTGAACGATATCACCGTCTCTATCTTGAACAATTCCCCATGCTTTTACTTTACCGTCAAAGAAGCTCTCGATATCAAACTTAGGCTCCATTTGCTCATATTTGTTTGCATCCAACGATACTGAGCAAGCACCAATAAGAATAGTTAAAACAACAATGGCGCCTAACATGCTGACTTTCTTTACAATCTTCGAAAAATTCATGTGTTCTCCTTATAGACTCATTTTAAAAAATTGAGGGATTTTTGACTTGTTAGCTTTACTCCCATTTGCGCCATCGACTAACAGATTTGATATAGTCATTAGGATAGAACAAATGTGACGTTTGTATTATCGAAGTCCTAGCAATTGTTTACGCATTTTTGGCTCAGAAGTTTTTTCATGTAACCATATGCCAAAAAAAGATTGAGTAAAGGTTTTATCATCTATGCTGCCGATCAGTGCGCCTTCATGATAGAAATGCGTGTTCTTATTTTCATCCATGACGCCGGTAATATTTTCGCCTTCTTTTATGTTAGGAAAAACAGCCCGCATTTGCTCGTACCATTTAGCCAATAGCACTTCGTCGTCATAACCAATGTCTCGCATCTCATCAACAGAGCGACTTGCTATTTCTTCACCATCAAAGTCACGCAAGTAAGTTAACGACAAGGCAAAAGGGCTGTCGGCATTCCATAAGCCGTTGGCTGCTGACAGCTTTGCATCGTAAATTTTCCAAAACATAATCTTGAGTCGGGCTTCACCAACCACTTTTGGGTTCTTGATGTATTGTTGAGTAATCTGTTCAAAGCTTAATGGCGCATTTGCTATTGCGCCGCCGGAAACAATGAGTCGTGCCTGGATTTCAGGTGTTTTCGCATATACCATGTTAATGTTCGCTCCAGCAGTCAATGACAGCGCAAAAAATACGGGTGATAAAATATATTTTGGTAAACTCATGAGCACTTCCTCGTTGTCTATGATTGTCCAAATGATAATTAGTTATTAACGTCATGCACCGCATTAAGAGATCAGTATAAAGGATTAAACTTTGTTAACCTATTCGAGTATCGAGAGCATAGAAACGCAGTTTTCAATTCTTGCACCTTCGCCCTTACAAAAGGTAGAAACCGACTGGACCACGTTTTTTGATCAAGATGGCATTGCACATCAAATAGAAGTTTGGTGCAAACGAGACGACTTGCTTCATCAGGTTATATCTGGAAACAAGTGGCGCAAGCTAGCAAAGCCGTTACAGGATTTTCGACAAAACCCACCATCACATATTCTCAGTTTTGGCGGCCCATATTCAAACCATCTGCACGCACTCGGCTATTGCTGTAAGCAGCTGAACATTAAGTTTACTGCGGTTATTCGTGGCGCATACTTAAAAGACCAAATATTTAATCGTACATTACAAGATTTGCACAACTGGAATACCAATTTAGTATTTGTAGACAAGCAAACCTACCAAAAAAGAGCAGAGCAACAGTACTTAGCAAAACTGCATAAAGAGATGAATGCCGATATTATTATTCCTGAAGGTGGTTCGCAACAAGATGCTCTTTGGGGTATGCATGCAATGATCAATGAAATAATACAGGCTGACTCCCCCGGGCCCTTCACTAGCATATTACTGCCTGTCGGCAGCGGCGCCAGTATGGCTGGCGTTATTGAAAATTGCCCACCTGAACTCGCCAAACAAATAATCGGTATCGGCTCATTAAAAGCCAAAGGATACCTAGAAAGTTTGGTCAATCAATTTCTCAATAAGGACACACCTTATTTGCCTTGGCATATCAATCACGACTTCCATTTCGGTGGTTATGCAAAAAGCACCATTGAACTCGACACCTTTTGTAAACAATTCAATCAACAACAAGCTAAATTAGACACACCTAATACGACTAAACTAGAGGCTAAACTAGACACACCTATTTGCATCGAACCGGTCTATTCAGGCAAATGTTTTTTCGCTCTGAAAACACTAATTCAACAAGGTTATTTTATTCCCAATAGTAAAGTATTAGTCATTCACACCGGAGGGTTACAAGGCGTCCGCTAACAAACTCATACACACATATAAAAGCTTTAGTTTATTCGACTGAACCATTTTACTGTCCTTGCCGTTAAATTAACCATATGTAGCATTCATATATAGATTGCAAATAAAGGTCTGTATAAAAGAAGAAGGTTAAGAACATTGAGGTCAGCGGCGTGAAGCACAAAATGATTATGAAACAACAAGTTCAATATGCTTCTATGATTGATAGAGCGTTGAGTTTATGTGAGGTCATGCTATCTCGATCAGAGACTTTGTATCCGTTCGCCGTTTTGTCAATCGACAAACAAATTCATTGTGTTTTTCTTGATGACACCGACTATCAAAATCAACATCCCAATGGCGCACATTTCGGAATGATTGAAAAGCTAGAACGTCAATTAGCAATACGTAAAATTGAAGCTAAGTCGGCAATTGGTATGCTAGTTTATGCCGCTACTATTACGTCACCTCAACAGCAAGAGAACGATGCGCTCATGTTTAGTATTTGCGATGCCAGTGGTGAAAATACACTAACACTCTATCCTTATGAGTTTGAAGTAAATTCAATCAAAATGGGTAAACCTTTTACCTGCGATTTCCCCGACTGATCCTATCGCTGTGGACGATTTTCTATTAAACTTGCCAATTCAAAAATTGCTGTTACGATGCAGCCAAATTATTTAGTAAGGAATTCTTATGTCTCGTGTATTAATAATCGGCGCTGGCGGCGTTTCTTCGGTTACTGTTAAAAAATGTGCTCGATTACCTGAAATGTTTGACGAAATCTATTTGGCGAGTCGCACATTATCAAAATGTGAAGCGCTACAAAAAGAGGTCGGAGCGGACCGTTTAAAAGGCGTATTTACTGTTGACGCAGATAATGCCGACGCAGTTATCGAGTTAATAAATAAAGTAAAACCTGATTTGGTAGTTAACCTTGCCCTGCCATATCAAGATCTACCTATTATGGACGCATGCTTAGCGACTAAAACTGACTATCTTGATACTGCAAATTATGAGCCTAAAGACGAAGCAAAATTCGAATATTCTTGGCAGTGGGCTTATCAGCAAAAATTCCAAGATGCCGGCATTATGGCACTTCTTGGCAGCGGATTCGATCCTGGCGTAACTAATGTTTACACAGCCTATGCAGCCAAGCATTATTTTGATGAAATTCATTATTTAGACATTGTTGATTGCAATGGTGGCGACCATGGTCAAGCTTTTGCAACAAACTTCAACCCTGAAATCAATATTCGCGAAATCACCCAGCGTGGGCGTTTTTGGGAAAATGGCGAATGGAAAGAGACCGAGCCATTAACTGTTCGTGAAGACCTTGATTATCAAAATATTGGTGTAAGAGCCTCTTACTTGATGTTCCACGAAGAACTAGAGTCATTAGTTAAGCACTTCCCTACCCTAAAACGTGCACGTTTTTGGATGACTTTTGGTGACGCATACTTAAATCACTTAAAAGTGCTCGAAGGCATTGGCATGACCAGTATTCATCCAATAGACTTTCAGGGCCAACAAATAGTCCCTCTGGAATTTTTGAAGGCAGTATTACCTAACCCAGGCTCGCTAGCGGAAGGTTACACTGGAAAAACCTGTATTGGTACTTACATCACGGGCATGAAAGACGGCAAAGAAAAGACCATTTTTATATACAACAACTGTGAACACGCCGTTTGTTATGAAGAGGTGGGCGCACAAGCTGTTTCATACACCACAGGTGTCCCTGCAATGATTGGTGCAGCACTTATGTTGAACAACACATGGAAAAAACCAGGCGTTTGGAACATGGAGCAATTTGATCCGGACCCATTTATGGCAATGTTAAGTGAACATGGTCTACCTTGGCATGTTATAGAATGTGAGAGCAGTCCGTTTGCAAAGTAATGAGATAAGAGTCAATGACAAATAAGTTTTTAAGAGATGATATACCTTCTCCTTGTTACGTTTGTGACGAGGCAAAGCTTGAGCAAAATTTACAATTGATGCAGTACGTTCAAAATAAAGCCGGTGTTGATATTATTTTAGCCCTTAAGGGCTTTTCAATGTGGTCGACCTTTCCCTTAGTGAAGCAGTATTTAAAGGGCGCGACCGCTAGCGCTGTTTGGGAAGCAAAACTTGCTAACTACGAAATGGGCGGCGAAGTGCACTGTTATTCTCCTGCCTATAAGCAGAAGGATATCGACCAGCTATTAGATTTAGTGCACCATTTATCTTTTAATAGTATAAACCAGTGGAATCAATTTAAAGAGCAAGTTATACAAAGTTCGGTATCCGCAGGCCTGCGAGTTAACCCTGAGAACCAAGAGGCCGATACGCCATTGTATGACCCTTGCGCACCAGGTTCTCGCTTGGGTATTTTAGCGGCTCAATTAGAAGGCCAAGACCTTACTGGCATCGATGGGTTCCATGTGCACAATTTATGCGAGTGTGATTCGTTCGCAACCGAGCGCACATTGCATGCCATTGAGAAAAAGTTCTCAAAATACCTGTCTACGCTCAAGTGGTTAAACTTAGGCGGCGGTCACTTGATGACGAAAGAAGGTTATGACGTTGACCATCTCATAAACGTATTAACGATATTCAAAGAAAAGTACCCTAACCTGCGTATCATCATGGAACCGGGTTCTGCAGTTGCTTGGCAAGCTGGTCCTCTGGTTTGCGAAGTTGTTGATATTGTCGAGAATGAGCAAAAGATTCTAATATTGGACATCAGTGCTACAGCGCATATGCCCGATGTGCTGGAAATGCCATACAGGCCCAAAATTACCGGTGCTGGCATGCCCAACGAGAAGGCGTTTACCTATAAAATTGGCGGAAATTCGTGTTTAGCGGGTGATGTGATTGAAGAATACAGCTTTGACCATGAATTAAAAGCCGGTGACCGATTAGTATTTGAAGACATGCTGCATTACACCATGGTGAAAACCACTTTTTTTAACGGCGTGGAGCACCCCGGTATTGGTATCCTGCGCAGAGACGGCACTTTCGATCTCGTTAAAGAATTTACGTATGAAGAGTTTAAGGCACGTTTGTCGTGAATGGCGCTTTCACTTTTTAACAACCACCGATGTGGTCACACCAAGTAAAGTGCGCTTTTTTTTGACTGCGATTCTGGCGATATTAAAACGGATGATTTTTACTCATGAAACAGGATAGCTGCGTATCGTTATCTTTACAGATAACCGAAAATGTTAATAAGTACGGCCTTTGTCTACGCATTTAAGTTAAAGTCGCAATTTTGTCATTTAAATGACACAATGTTGTTCGACAATGAATCCTTCAAAAAATTCAATAAATATTACTTAATTAGGAATAAAATATGTTTGCTAAGATGAAACTTAGTCGCCTCGCGATCGCTGTTGCGCTTTCGGTAGGATTATCTGCTGCTGCTATGGCACAAGAAACCTCCTCAGGAATTAATGGTAAAGTACTCACGCCGACTGGTGTTGCAGCTGCTGGGACCGTTGTTACTGTAGTTCACATTCCATCTGGCACAACTCGCGAAGTTACCGTCAGTAATTCAGGCTCATTTAGCCTACGTGGTTTGCGCGTTGGTGGTCCTTACAGATTATTAGTCGACTCTGATTCATTCCAAGATACAACAATTAACGATGTATTCTTAGAACTTGGGACAACATTTGAGCTCGATCTGACGTTAGAAAGTGCTTCAAACATTGAAGTTATCTCAGTGACAGCATCAGCAGTGAATACCTCTGCTTTTGGCGGAACAGGACCAGCCTCATTTTTTGACTTGGACGATTTAGAAAATTCTCCCGCAATTAATCGTGATATTAACGATATTATTCGTGCCGACCCGAGAATATACATTGATGAAAGCCGCAACGATTCTGTACAGTGTGGTGGTGCTAGTCCTCGCTTCAACAGTTTAACGCTTGACGGCGTTCGTTTGAACGATGGTTTTGGTCTAAACAGCAATGGTTACCCAACTGAGCGTATGCCATTTTCTTTCGATTCAATCCAGCAGGTTGCTGTTGAACTTGCCCCTTTTGACGTTCAATACGGCGGCTTCACTGCTTGTAACATCAACGCTGTAACAAAGTCTGGTACTAACGAATTAGCTGGCGGTATATTCTACGACTACACTAGTGATTCTTTCCGTGGCGACACTGTCGACGGCGACAAGCAAGACAACGGTAACTACACAGAGAAACGCTTCGGCGGTCACGTTGGTTTCCCTTTAATTGAAGATAAGCTTTTCTTTTTTGGTTCTTATCAAAAAATTGAAGGCGTACAGTTGTTCGATTATGCGGCATTAGGTTCACGCGTAACTTCAGATGATGTATCTCAAATTACTGAAATCGCTAGTCGCGT
This sequence comes from Glaciecola sp., assembly GCA_034112105.1. GTDB lineage: Bacteria > Pseudomonadota > Gammaproteobacteria > Enterobacterales > Alteromonadaceae > Glaciecola. Next base: position 23,398 of record JAWUVZ010000126.1, read on the forward strand.
TTATAATTACGATGTTGGTGGAACTCCAGGTAGTGCGCCTGTTGAAGATGAAAACATGTTGCTGAAGTTGGATTGGAATATTTCTGACCAGCATCGCGCATCGCTTGTTTATAACTGGGCAGACGGTTTTAGTATTAGTCAGTCTGACGGCGGTTCATCGCGTTTATCGTTATCTAATCACTTTTACGAGCGTGGTGCTGAACTTACGTATTTGGTTGGTTCTGTCTACTCTGATTGGTCTGATAACTTGTCTACTGAATTCCGCGCAAGCAAAATGAATCTAGATAATCGTCAAACATCTCTTGATTCATCCGGCTTTGCAGAAGCTCAAATTGATACCGATTCAAATGGTACGGTTTATATCGGCCCTGATGATTCAAGACAGTCAAACGATCTAAACTACGATATTCTTAACTTGAAATTTGCGGCAACGTACTTCCTTGACGATCACAAAATCACTGCTGGTATTGAGTATGAAAATCTAGATGTGTTCAATTTATTTATGCAACACACTGTCGGTGAATACCGTTTTGACAGTATTGCAGATTTTGAAGCGGGTACTCCGGCTAGGATTTACTACAACAACTCCGCAGGTACAAATAACCCAGCTGATGCTGGTGCAAGCTTCTCTTATGCAACAACTACGGTTTATGCACAAGATGACTTCCCACTTACAGACGATATCGACGTAATGATCGGTTTCCGCTATGACAGCTATAGCAGTGATGACACGCCAAACTACAACGCTAACTTTGAGCGTCGTTACGGTTTTGATAACACTGGTAACGTAGACGGTATCAGTTTATTTCAGCCAAGAGTCGGCTTTAATTACTCTTATGCAGATAACTTAGAGTTCTATGGTGGTTTTGGTCTTTATTCTGGTGGAAACCCGAATGTTTGGATATCAAATGCATACTCAAACGATGGCGTAACTAACATTGGTACTCGTGAGCGTGATATCCCTGATTTCACTAACTTGTTCGACACGCCATTAACTGGTGAAGGTCGTCCAATTTACGATATCCCACAAGCTATGTTTGATACCGTTGCTAACACAACGGGTGGCGACGGCAACGTTAATGCAACCGATCCAAATTTTGAAATCCCTTCAGAGTGGAAATATGCGGTAGGAGCAACTTATATTACTCCTCAGGACTATATAATTAGTGCAGATTTGATGTATACGAAGCGTAAAGATTCTGCAAAAGTTATCGATGCGTTATTAGTCGAAACTGGCAACACACTTCCAGACGGTCGTCCTGAGTATGCTAGTCGTTTAACTGAGCGCCGCTTTACGGGTTCTGATTTTATTCTTACTAATTCAGGACAAGATGGAGACACAACCGTATTCTCTCTAAGCGCTATGAAACAGTGGGATAATGGTATCGATGCAACCTTAGCTTATGCATATACAAAAGCAGAAGATGCTAATCCAATGACTAGCGCAGTCGGATTTTCTAACTATGTAAACTTTGCTACTTCTGACCCAATTAACCCGGTGGTAGCAACATCGGATTACGAGATACCACAGCGCTTTACATTTACCCTGGGTTATAAAACGCAGTTTGTAGATGGATATGACACTCGCTTTAACTTGTTTGCAGTAGCAAGCGAAGGCAAGCCTTACTCATTTGTTTATGGCAACAACGATGCGTTTGATTACGATGCATCAAGATCGCGTCAGTTGATTTACGTACCAGAAGTTAATGATGCTAACGTTGTTTATGGTCCTGATTTCGACCTTGCTGGATTCGATGCTTTTGTAGACGAGTTTAATTTAGCTCGTGGACAAATTGTCGGTCGTAATAGTCAAAATGCCGATTGGTGGACAAAAGTTGATTTAAGAATCAGTCAGCAACTACCCGGGTTCACCGATGACCATAAAGCGAGTGCTTTCTTGGTTATTGAGAATTTCACTAACTTGCTAAACGACAGCTGGGGCGATTTCCGTCAAGGTTCATTCGTTGGTGACCGTGTTGTTGAAGCTTCGTTAAACGACAGTGGGCAATATGTCTATGAGTCATTTGATGCATCTGAGCAAAGCGTAGCGCGCGCTCCATCTTTATGGGAAATTCGTGTAGGTGTTAAATACACGTTCTAATGTGCATTTGATATAAAAACCCAGCCTTATGGCTGGGTTTTTTTTTGATTAATATTAATGTATTTATCAACAATTATGATTATCTTAAATTGATTGCAATGCGCTGAAAGGTTATCCTATGAGGACTATCAAAAACGGCGCTAACTAGATCCATGCAAAAACCAATCATCCTTGCAATATCAGGCGCATCAGGTTCTGGTAAATCACTTTTCACACAAAACTTAGCGTTAAAATTACGTCAACATGAGCGAGATGTGCTCGTTCTTCAAGAAGACCACTATTACAAAGCTCAAGACCATGTCGAAATGGCGCAGCGGGCTAAGACTAACTATGACCATCCTGATGCCTTTGAGCACGACTTGTTAAACCATCATTTACAAGAATTAAACGCCGGTAATAGCATTCAATACCCAAGCTATTGTTACGTGACTCATACTCGCCTGTCTGACTTTAAAGTTATTAGCCCAGCACCCATTATTATCTTGGAAGGTATTATGCTGCTGACACAAATTCAGTTGTTTGATCAATTTGATATTAGAGTGTTTGTCGACACCCCCCTTGACGTATGTTTAATGCGACGAATGCTGCGCGATACGCAAGAGCGTGGTCGCTCTATTAGCTCGGTAGCAAAACAGTATGAAGAGACCGTTAAACCGATGTATCATAAATTTATCGAACCGAGTAAAACGTTAGCCGACTTAATCGTGCCCCACGGCGGTGAAAACCTGTTGGCAGTCGATGTGGTAAGCTCATATTTGCTTGAAGGTAAATCAGTAAAAGCGTAAAAACGACCGACTAGTTGTTTTATTGTAGTTATAAAAAATCGATGGTGCGGAAACGGTTAAATTCATATAGTTTCATTCGCTACTTAAAAAATAAATATAAAAAATAAAAAGTGAAAATCAAATGACAGGATTACTAGGGATCGCCTTTTTATTAGGCATGGCTTTTTTATTCTCATCGGCAAGAAAAAGCATTAACTGGCGAACCGTTGGCGGCGCTTTTGCTATTCAAGCCTCATTAGGTGCGTTTATACTATATTCCGAAGGGGGTATCAGTTTCCTCAATAATCTAACGGTATATGTGGCCAATGTTATATCTTACAGCGAAGACGGTATTCGTTTCTTATTTGGCGGTTTACTAGGCGATGAGTCATTAGGTTTTATATTTGCCATTAACGTATTGCCTGTCATCATTTTCTTTTCATCATTAATCGCTGTGCTTTATCACCTCGGCATTATGTCTTTTGTTATTCGCATAATAGGCGGCGCATTACAGAAATTACTCGGTACCAGCAGACCTGAATCAATGTCTGCTGCAGCTAATATTTTTGTAGGCCAAACCGAAGCCCCACTTATTATTAAACCTTTTTTACCTACCATGACGCGTTCAGAATTATTTGCAGTTATGGTTGGCGGCTTAGCGTCAATTGCGGGCTCGATCATGGCCGGTTATGCTGGTTTAGGAGTTGAATTAAAGTACTTGTTAGCCGCTAGTTTCATGGCGGCTCCGGGTGGTTTATTAATGGCTAAAATGTTGGAGCCTGAAACCAACAAAACGAATGAGGGCCTGACTGATGTTAAAGCTGATAACGAACAATATACTAACGTATTCGATGCTGCTGCTAGCGGCGCAACGGCAGGGTTAAAACTTGCTGTGAATGTAGGCGCTATGTTGCTTGCGTTTATCGCACTAATTGCATTACTGAACGGCATGCTTGGTGGTATTGGTAGCGTATTTGGTCAAGAAGAATTGTCTATACAACTTATCTTAGGTTATGTATTCCAACCAGTAGCATGGTTAATTGGTGTGCCATGGAACGAAGCAAATTTAGCGGGTAGTTTCATTGGCCAAAAAGTGGTCGTGAATGAGTTTGTTGCGTATTTAGACTTTATAAAATATAGCGCAGAGTTATCACCCATAACTCAAGCTATTGTGACATTTGCTTTGTGCGGTTTTGCCAACCTTTCATCAATTGCCATATTGATGGGTGGCATAGGTGCTTTAGCCCCAACGAGACGAAAAGAAATAGCGCAACTGGGCCTCAAAGCCGTATTTGCTGCCACGCTAGCTAACTTAATGAGTGCGGCACTTGCCGGCATATTCATTTCTTTAAGTTTGTAGCATTTTGCAGTGTAAAAAATATAAAGCAGTGGACGCGATAAAATTTACAACGCAATCGGTTTGGTTCATCCATTAAAGATCGAATATAAGACGTCCAGTTGAGAAGATAAAATAGATATAGGTTTATGAAAATATGAAATTAGAAGCAGTTGATTTTACCGCACCTGATGCACCGCAAAAATTTGTTGAGTCATTGCGTCAGACTGGCTTTGGTGTTTTAAAAAACCATCCGATACAACAAGCCTCCGTAGCAAGTATTTATGCCAATTGGCAAACCTTTTTTAACGCTGAAAAAAAGAACCAATACTTATACAACAAAGGCACACAAGATGGTTACTTCCCACAAAGCGTGTCAGAAGTTGCCAAAGGATTTAAGAAAAAAGATATTAAAGAATATTTTCACTTTTATCCTTGGGGCCAGTGCCCTGCAGAATTGCAAGATGAACTAAGTGATTATTATAAAAACACATCTGCATTGGCTGCTCACTTATTGAATTGGATAGAGCAAGAGTCACCTGAAGACGTCAGTAAACATTACAGTATGCCTTTGTCACAAATGATTGATGGCAGCGAGCAAACACTATTAAGAGTATTACATTATCCGCCATTAGCCGGTAATGAAGAAGTTGATGCTATTCGTGCCGCTGCGCACGAAGATATTAACTTAATTACCTTGCTCCCCGCTTCAAATGAGCCTGGTTTGCAGGTAAAAGCGAAAGACGGTAGTTGGTTAGATGTACCTTGTGATTTTGGTAACTTGATCGTGAACATTGGTGATATGTTGCAGGAAGCCTCAGGACAATACTTCCCGTCGACTACTCACAGAGTGGTTAATCCTGAAGGAGTTGATGTAACCAAGTCTCGTATTTCATTACCTTTATTTTTGCACCCGCGTCCAGATGTGAAACTATCAGAACGACATACTGCAGGTACTTACCTTACAGAACGTTTAACCGAGTTAGGTGTGCTTTAGCACTAATAGTTAATATAGAAAAAGCATTCTTGGTGTTTCACGGAGTTAAAAAATCAGCTTTACTCGCTGATTTTTTTGTACTTTATTTTTACCCTGAATTTACAATTAATCGTTTATTTAGAATGCGTAGAGGCAACAAAGCTTGAAAGTGCGGTTAACTTGTCCAAATACATGTCTGCTACCTTACCCTTTCCTGCCTTTCTTTTTGCTAACATTAAATAGTGCGCTGACTTTTCAAAATCGCCTTTGTCGAAATACACTGTCGCCAAACCAAAATAAAACTGATGCTGGTCATTGTTCAACCCAATCGCTTTTTTATAATGTAAAATACTACTTTGCAGACTACCCTCATTTCTATCTATTTCAGCAAGCATTTGATGATAAAACGGATTCTTCTGACGCTTCTGATCTAATCGAGTATGAATATCAAACGCTGTTTTTGTGTCCCCTAAGTATTCATACAATATCGCTAGATTTTCCCATGCAGTATTATAGTCTTCGTCCAAAGCAATCGCTCGATTGTAAGCACCAAGCGCTAAATTATAGAGTCCTTTTTTACGATACAACAGCCCTAAATTAACCCATGCTCCAGCGTAGTTTTCATCTGCCAGTATCGCTTCTCGTAAGTAAGCATAAGCCAGATCACTGTTCTCATTCAATAGAGCATCTGCACCTTTGTTATTATAAAACATGGCAAGTACCACTTTTTCGGAAGCGTATTGCGTTGGGAATTTGCTAGCTCTAGCTGATGGGTCGAAATCGACTACGAATACATTCTCGAATAACCTGTTAATATTGTTATTCGTCTTCGCTTTAATACGCAAATTAATGTGGCCATTGAGCAGCGTATAACCATCTCTTCTTGTCCAGTACTCCGGTATTTCAACAATTTGAAAATCACTTTGAAGCTGCGCTTCTTTCGCCATAGCAAAAGTCATTATTGAAAGTGATAGACAGTTTGCGGAACCATTCTTGAATGTTTCACTGGCAATCGTATTCGCCGAAGCCTCATAAACTAAATCAAGGTCGGCTCTGGCAAAAATTCGATGGATTAACGCTTCAATTTGTTCATCACCCGAGTGCAATCCTTCTATTGTTTCGGCAACAAAGGCCTTTGCCTGCGGATCTAATGCAAAAATATCAGTGGGTCGCTCGATAGAGTGCGCACCGAATTCAGTAAACGCCGAGTCATTTAATAGTTGTTCGATAGGGATCGAAGCAGCACGTTGTTGATCAGTAGACGTGCAGCCGGAACAGAAAAAAACAAGAAAAGATAGGCTCAATAAGGACCGAGAAAATCGAAAAGTAACACTCATAAAGCTAACTCCGAATAAAACCCTCACCTTTTATGCTAGTTCAAAAACGGCAGCAGCGCTATTTTTTAGTAACTTAATTCACTCGGTCCCTATACTGTAAACCTTGAACGATTTGGTATGCAGCAGGTCTGAAAGAGGCGCTGAGGATTGCTTATCTAAACTCGCATTATGCAAAACCCAAACGTGCGAGCTGGCAAGTGCTTGTAACTCACAAATCAGGTTTTTAACGTGTTCACCTTTTAATAAATCTCTTGCGGTTAAGCCATGTATGACTGGGCTTTTCCGCAAAAAATCAGATGCGCGAATAACCGTATAGAATGTCGAGCAATATCATGAATCTGTTCGATATCTAACATATCAAAAGGCCCTGATTGTTGAATAAAATCAGTTACCTGCTGTGGTACAGCATTCATAAATAACTCCTTTTGGGGATACTAAGTATAAGGACATTGGAGAGCCTTTCGTAATGACTAATGTGCTTATATTTAATATCGGTGGTATTTTACAGCAATAAAAAAGCCCAGCATAGCTGGGCTTTTTAGTATTACATCGTACTAGTGAGCTGTTGCTTCACCAGCTCCTTTAGGGAAACGAATGCTTTCCACAAGATCTTGAATTTCTTGAGGTGCTTCATCCGTAAACTTGAATACTACAAAGGCAACAACAAAGTTAATTATCATGCCGATCGTACCAATACCCTCTGGAGAAATTCCAAATAACCAATTATCAGGCTTGTTCATTTCAGGGCTAACAAATTTAAAGTAAATTATGTACGCAGCCGTGAATACGATACCGGTAACCATGCCCGAAATAGCGCCTTTATCGTTCATACGCTTGCTGAATATACCCATAATGATTACTGGGAAGAAACTAGAAGCAGCAAGACCGAAAGCAAAGGCGACTATGGCGGCCACAAAGTCTGGCGGATTTATCCCAAAGTAACCGGCTATTAGAATAGCGCCCCCCGCAGCGATGCGCGCTGATAGCAGCTCTTTCTTATCTGAAATATCTGGCATCAAATTACGTTTAAGTAAATCATGCGAAACCGATGTTGATATTACCAATAGTAAACCTGCAGAAGTTGACAGCGCGGCGGCAACACCACCAGCAGCAACCAATGCTATTACCCAAGCAGGTAAATTCGCAATTTCTGGGTTAGCTAGCACCATAATGTCACGGTCAATTGACATCTCATTGCGCTCATCGCCTGAGTAGAACATTTTACCGTCACCATTTTTATCGTCATGCGAGATGAGGTTGGTTTTTTCCCAATTCTTAATCCAGCTTGGCGCTTCAGCGTAAGACATACCCATAGCGTCAGGACCATTAATGGTTTCAATCATATTCACACGAGCAAACGAAGCAAGTGCAGGAGCTGTAGTATACAGGATAGCAATAAACGCTAAAGCCCAGCCAGCACTCTTACGCGCATCACTTACTTTAGGTACAGTAAAGAAACGAACGATTACGTGAGGTAAACCTGCAGTTCCGACCATAAGAGCAAAGGTAATACAGAAAATATCTAAATACGATTTAGTGTTTGAAGTGTATTCATTAAAACCTAAATCCGTTGACAACATATCCAGCTTTTCGAGTAAAAACAAACCCGAGCCATCGGCTAATGTTGCGCCAAAGCCAGTCTGTGGCAACACATGACCTGTCAACATGATCGAGATAAATACAGCGGGAACCAAATAAGCAAAGATCAAAACACAGAATTGAGCAACCTGCGTGTAAGTAATCCCTTTCATGCCGCCGAGCACTGTATAGAAGAAAACCACACCCATGCCAATCACAACACCTAACCATAATTCTACTTCTAGGAAGCGACTGAACACCACACCAACGCCACGCATCTGACCAATTACATAGGTAAAGCATATGAAGATTGCACAAACTACAGCAACTGTTCTTGCTGTTTGCGAATAGTAACGGTCACCAATGAAATCTGGCACTGTAAATTTACCGAACTTACGTAAGTAAGGAGCCAATAAAAGTGCGAGAAGCACATAACCACCAGTCCAACCCATTAAGTAAACTGTGCCGTCATAACCCATGAAAGACACTAAACCTGCCATAGAAATGAAAGAAGCTGCCGACATCCAATCAGCTGCTGTTGCCATACCGTTCAGTACTGGGTGAATACCACCACCTGCAATATAGAAGTCATTTGTTGTTCCAGCACGTGCCCAAACGGCGATGCCCATATAGAGCAAAAATGATGCCCCAACAATTATAAATGTTAATACTTGTACGCTCATCAGTTATTCCTCTTCCACGCCATATTTTTTGTCTATAGCATTCATTTTCTTCATGTAGATGAAGATAAGCGCGACAAATACATATATTGAGCCCTGTTGTGCAAACCAAAAACCAAGTTTAAACCCGAAAAATTGGATTTGATTCAGTACTTCAACAAAAATTATACCGGCGCCAAACGAGACGACGAACCATACAGTTAGAAGTTTAAACAGCAGAGATAAATTCTCTTTCCAGTAAGCCTTCTGATCCCCTTCATTTTTAAAAGCCATCTTTACGTTCCTCAGCAAGTTAATAAGATGTATTTGTTCAAAATTTTGCTAACGTAAGCCTTTGCTGCCAGTGGCATTTGCTTTAATTTCTTATAGGAATTTGAGCCAAACCACTGCAAAACCTGACATTAACATTGTTAGACATACTGTATCTCTTAGCTAAAAAAGGTAAAATGAGACGATGGTCTTAGTGGTCGTAGCCCACTGATAGAATGTGATACAGTTTGAAATGTTAGTTATTTGTTAGGAAAATACATGTCATTTGGATGGCTGGCACTCGCACTAATTTATCTTTGTTTGTTATTCTGGATTGCAAAATGGGGCGATCGTAATACGCCGACTTCCCGATGGCTCACATCAAGCCCGTTGGTATATTCGCTTGCGTTAGGCATTTATTGCACAGCGTGGACGTTTTTTGGAGCTGTTGGTCAAGCGAGTCGAGACAACTGGTTGTACTTACCTATATTACTAGGCCCTATTATCGTGTATACGGTGTTTTATCGGTTTATTCGTAAATTAATATTGGTAAGTAAAAAACAACACATTAGCACTATTGCAGACTTTATAAGTGCTCGATATGGCAAACGCCAAATTGTTGCTCTACTTGTTACAATAATTGCGTTGCTTGCCACTATTCCTTATATCGCATTGCAATTAAAGGCTATTGGCTCCTTATTTACTTCTATCTCTGAGCAGCAACACTCAAGTTTAGTAGTGCTTATTGCAACCGTGTTTATTGCTGTTTTCGCTATGTATTTCGGTACTAAAAATACAGATGTAACACAGTACCGACGAGGCTTAATGCTTGCCATTTCCTTTGAGTCCTGCATTAAATTACTTGCACTCGTTTTGGTTGCTATTGTCGCTTATCAGTACTACGAATCAAGTCCAGTCGACGATATCTTCGTTGACTTCAAATCCGATGCCGCGATCGATACACTTTACTCATTCACATTTTGGGCGCAAACACTAATGGCAGCAGCTGCGGTCATTTGTTTACCGAGACAGTTTCACGTTGGCGTTGTTGACAACTTAAACCTAGACCACTTAAAACAAGCGCGTTGGGTTTTTCCGTCATACCTCTTCATTATCGCTTGCACCATTCCGGTTATTGCAGGTGCGGGAGATGCTATTTTCAACCAGTCGGACATAAATGCAGACAACTACGTTTTAGGATTAGCGGTATTGTCTGAATCCCTCGTTTTGGAAATAATTGTCTTCATCGGCGGTTTATCTGCTGCAACAGCAATGATCATCGTCGCAACACTCACCTTGAGCACAATGATTACTAATGATGTAGTTTTGCCGAAAATACTTGAACGCATTACGAGTGTTCAGAGCAACAAAATTGCACGCATCAAGCTGCTACGCAGAATCATTATTTTTCTTATTCTGACACTTGCGTTTTTGTATCAACAACAAATGACGAATGAGGCGAGTTTAGCTTCCATTGGTCTATTAGCCTTCTCCTTAGTTATTCATTTATTACCTCCAATTGTTGGCGGTCTCTACTGGAAAAGAGGTCATGCGCACGGTGTCTATGCTGGTTTAATAGCCGGAATTGTAGTTTTTTCAATGTGGTTAATGTTGCCAGCATTCGGCGGTTCAATGTCCGGCATTGGTCAATCAGAATCGTTAAGCAAAGGTGCTATAGTCAGCTTGTTAGCAAATATCGTCGCTTACATTACGTTCTCAATGATTACGAGTTCTCGCTTAATAGACCGCATACAAGCCGAAGCTTTTGTGTCACCTGCCGATATGCAATCCCATTTAGTATCTGGCGGCTCACTAACGGTGACTATTGAAGACTTACAAACGTTAATCGTCAAGTTCAGCGGCCTCGAGCGCTGTGAACAGTTGTTTGAAGACTATTCAAAGAGATCCACCAGAGACATAAAAATGCAAGATACCGCTGACGACGACTTTCTTTCATTTTGTGAACGTGCGCTGGGCGGCGTGGTGGGTTCTTCAAGCTCAAAAGCACTGATAGACAGCTTGGTAAGGGGCAAAAAGCTCGATATTTCTGAGATAGTAAACTTCTTTGAAGAAAATGCGCAAGCTGTCGAATTCAACATTAGTGCGCTAATGACATCGCTTGAAAATCTTGACCAAGGTATTAGTGTTGTCGATAAAAACCTTAATTTAGTGGCTTGGAATAAGCGCTATATTGATCTCTTTAATTTTCCCGTTGACATGTTATTGATTGGTATGCCTATAGAGGAATTGATCCGCTATAACGTGGCGCATAGTGATGGTCCTCCGCATAAGATTGAAAACCGAGTTCAAAAACGAATTGAACGGCTTAAATCGGGCCAATCGCATAAATTTACGCGTAAACGTGATGATGGCAGAGTCATTGAAATAATTGGAAATCCATTGCCCGGAGGGGGCGTTGTAACAAGTTTTCAGGACATTACCGGTCACGTCGAATTACAGCAAGCTTTGAAAGAAAGCAATATTTCACTTGAACAACGCGTACGCAAAAGAACCGAAGAAGTACATGCAATTAACGCTGAACTTAGGCTAGAAATTGTGCGCCGTAATGATGCTGAAAAGGAACTGATCAGGGCACGTAAAGAAGCGGAGGATGCCAACGCAAGCAAGTCTCGGTTTCTTGCCTTGGCAAGCCATGACGTGTTGCAGCCATTAAACGCCGCGAAGCTTTATTTGTCGGTGTTGCAAGAGACTAAACTAGGCGACGAAGCAACTAAAACAATCAATAAACTCAATGATTCCGTGATTTCAAGCGAAGCCTTAATTGGTACTATTTTAGATATTTCACGACTTGATCAAGGTGAGCTAAAACCCTTCATTGAGACACTGAATGTAACCGAAATCCTGACACCTATTATCAATGAAATGAGTATGAAAGCTCATGAAAAAAACTTGTTATTTAAACATCATGTTCAAAATGTGTGGATAAGTGCAGACCGAACATATGTTTATCGTATTGTACAAAATTTGGTTTCTAATGCTGTAAAATACACCCAAACAGGCAAAGTATTATTAACCGCTAGAAAACGAAATAATAAGGTATGCATTGAAGTAAGAGACACTGGCATTGGTATCCCCCCCCTTCAACAAGCGGCTATTTTTAATGATTTTTATCGAGTTGAAAATAGCAGTGAACAGGGTGTTGGGTTGGGTTTAGGAGTCGTTAAGCGCCTCTCAAAGCAGTTACAATGCAGCGTCAAGGTCATGTCTGAAGAGAACAGAGGAAGTTGCTTTTCAATTGTGTTTAATTTAGTCGATGCCCCTGAATTTACCAAAGTAGTCGTTTCCAGCGCAACTTCAGTCTTTAGCGGATTGCGAATTTTGTGCGTAGATGATCAGCAAGAAAATTTAGACGCTATGCACACATTGTTAACTAAGTGGCGTGCTGATGTTCAAACTGCTCAAGATTATGAGCAAGCGGTGGTGATAGCTCAAGAATTTTTGCCACAAATTATACTTGTCGACTACCAACTTGGTAAAGGTCCTGACGGATTGGCCATTATAGAAGAGATTAGAGCTAAGTTAAACATGGTTATTCCCGCATGTTTAGTGACGGCACAGCGCGATGATGGGTTAATTAAACTGTGCAAGGAACAAGGTGTCAATTATCTAAGTAAGCCATTAAAACCGGCAAAGCTGAGAACATTAATACAAAGTATGACAAAGTTTATAAGAGCGGCTAAGATGAAAATGGATTAGCTATACACGTGAGATAATTGTGTAATCACGGCCGAGTCTAGTTTTATTAACTTAGCTAATTGAGATGGCTTAATCAAAAAATAACGCCACTTATCGGGTGATTGAGGGATTATAGCGTGTTTACCTACACTCTCATAGAAATCCGAAATAAGGCATTCTTAAGGCACTAGAAGAACTGATGTCCTAGCCTTTAATGCCAACACTATACAGACAATTATTCGTTAGAAATCGCTAACCCGTTCAGAAAAAAATCCATAAAAGCAGCCTTTTCTAGCGGTCTGGATAGAAAATACCCTTGCCCTGAATGACAACCAAGCTTCTTCATGAGCACTAATTGCTCAGCAGTTTCGATACCTTCTGCCGTGGTTTTGATTCCTAAGGCGGTGGCAAGATTCACAATTGCCTCGAGAATAATGTTGCCCGCGGAGTCCGACTGATGTTCGCTAACAAAGCTTTTGTCTATTTTCAAAACGTCAAAGTTAAACTGATGTAGATAGCTTAATGAAGAATACCCCGTCCCAAAATCGTCCAAAGCGAGTTTGACCCCCATTTCACGCATCTTCTGCATCGTTATCTGAGTTTGTTCTACGTTTGACACGATGCACCTCTCAGTCAACTCAATAGTCAAATAGGTGAGCACTTCAGGGTAAGCGTGGTAAGTGCTTTCCAATATCTGCATGATGGATGGGGAGTTAAACCCTTGCGCTGAAACATTGATATTAAGAGAACGGAATTGGTTTGGCCACTTTTTATACCAGTATTTGAGATTTTGAATTGAAGTCCAGACTACAAATTGATCTAACGCAATAATTTGCTTTCCTTTTTCCAATTCAGGTAAAAAAGAGGCTGGAGTCATGATGCCATATATTGGGTGCTGCCAACGAATTAAGGCTTCGGCTCCAATAACTAAGCCGGCTGGAAGATCGACAATAGGTTGAAAGACCAAATATAACTGACTATCACTCAACGCAAGCTTAAACTCGCTATCGAGGTCCAAGGAACTAAACTTATCAGCATCGGTTCCGGTCCGGAAAAAGCACACTTGATTTCTACCACTATTCTTAGCTTGGTACATGGCATCATCTGCTTCGAGAAACATTTTTTCAGGTGTTTTCTTTTCTCCCTTGCAATAACTTACCCCTATACTAGTGGACACAGTTAATCGCTTATTCCCAACAATGACGGGCTCGCTAATGGCACGTGCAATGTCGCTGGCAATATCATGGATTTTATGTTCACTGTGTACGTTCACCAATAAAACAACAAATTCGTCACCACCCTGCCGGCCAACAGTATCTGATTCACGAACACAAGCATTAAGCCGCTCGGCACACACTTTCAGAAGCTGGTCTCCAATAGAGTGACCGTATTTATCATTAATAAATTTAAATTTATCTAAATCTAAAAATAATAGAGCAACCATCGTTTCTTGGCGACGCTCTAAGTCAATCAACGCTCTGCCCAACCTATCGTTGAATAATATTCTGTTAGGTAATTGAGTTAAAGGGTCGTGCAAAGCTTGATTTGTCAATTCGGAGCGAGCGTGCATGCGCTCAATTGCGTTTCGAATGTGTTTTGCTACAAAGGTTAGCAATAATTTATCTTTTTCAGTATAAACAAACTCGTCATTATAGCTCTGCACAACCACAATTCCTCTCAGGGAGTCATTACCAAAAGGCACAGCTAGCCAAGCTTGTGGCAGTGTTCCTTTAACATAAATTGCTTTATCTTCTAACAATCGAATAATATCATCCTTATTAGCTAGAAATGGTTGATTAGTTTGCAACACATAACCTGTAATACTCGGCGGAGTATCGAACATTATTGTCGTTTCACCGTCAGCAACATCGTCAGCTTCATCTACACAGTAAGGGATCGAAAACGCCTTTCCATCATTCCCAGATAAAGCAATAAAGAAATTTTTAGCAAAAATTAGAGTCGATACTTTGGTATGTAGTTGCTGGTAAAAATCTGGCATATTCTGAGTTTCAAATATCAGTTCAGCGATTTCAAATAAAGCATCTTGAATTTTACTACTATATTCCAGTTCACTAACCCTCTCCTTAAGCTTCCTTAATATCCTGTTTTGGGAAATTTTGGTCGCCGCAATAGACGCAATTGCGACCAATGTTTTAAGGTGATTGTTTGTGAAGTAATTTAATTCATGATGTTCAGTATCAATCACTCCCACTAAGTTGTCATTGTCGAGAAGTGGCACAGCTAGCTCGGAAAGACGCCTCTTGTCATCAACGACATAATATTCGCATAAGCGAGTATCATTAACCATGATGGGAATGCGCGTCTCAGCAACTTTGCCTACAATGCCTTCGCCTAATCTGAGCTCAATCGGATCAATCACTATGTAATTTTCAGGCGCTTTATCACCAAACGCTGCTCTTTGTTGAAGAACCTGTTTATCTTCATCAAAAATGTAGACAACGACGTCTATAAAACCCAATTTTGAAATTACATTGCGAGTCAAATGCCAGATAACATCAAATTCTGTGTTAAGCGACAATATTTGAGAAGCAAACTCACTTACCACCCTTAAATGTTTTGCTTCTGATTCGACCTGATTTTTTTCGCCACTCATTATCTACAACTTATGTTAGCGTCTGATAGGAAAAAGTTCTTGGAGCTTTCAACGGTAATCAAAAATTCCTGCGCACTTTATCTGTTCTTAACGTATTTAAATCACACCAATTTTACAAAGTTCCTTGTTGTTTAAATGATATTAGAAATTATTTTATATCTTGGCTACAAACTCATTTTGAACAAACTCATCTTGACTAAAATAAGGTCAATATGCATACGCAACTAAAGTTAACGTAACATTAATACTGTATAATTGTGTAGATGATTAATACAACAAAACTGTTACGTTAACGTTAATTTGTATAACCTACTAATTTATATAACAATAAAGAGAAGACTCAAGAAGTTAAACCGCTTATTTGGGCTTACTCTTACCGGTATTCAGTTGCGACAAAAGGAACAATAATGATAAATATGTTAAAGCAACCTCTGACCTTAAAGTGCGGTGCTGTTTTACCAAATAGACTAGCAAAAAGTGCAATGACGGAGGGCTTGGCGGATCCAAGAGGAAACCCAACATCAGCTCACAATCAATTATATAAAAAATGGGCTGAGGGCGGCACCGGACTGCTGTTTACGGGCAACATTATGGTCGATAGTCGCTATCTTGAACGTGCTGGAAACGTCATACTTGAACATGCCCAACAGTTGGTCTCATTTAAGTCTTGGGCTCAGGCCGCGCAAAGCAATAATAACCATTGTTGGGTTCAACTGAATCATCCGGGTAGACAATGCGCACGCCTTATCAACGCTCAACCTTTGTCACCTTCCGATGTTCAATTAGATATGTTGGGCAATTTTGGTAAGCCACGCGCAATGCAAGAAGAGGATATTTTGGATGTTATTCAGCGCTTTGTTACCTCGGCGGAGTTAGTTAAAGAAGCCGGTTTTAGTGGTGTTCAAATTCACTGTGCACATGGTTATTTATTAAGCCAATTTTTATCTCCAAATACTAATAAAAGAGAGGATAAATGGGGCGGCTCATTAGTAAACCGGGCTCGTATTATTCGCACCATTATTCAACAAGTTCGCCAGGCCTTGGGTAGCAGCTTCCCACTTTCTGTAAAGCTTAATTCTGCTGACTTTCAAAAAGGCGGCTTTACATTGGAAGAATGTATTCAAGTGGCAAGCTGGCTTGCCGAGGACAGTATAGATTTACTTGAAATATCTGGTGGCACTTATGAGCAAATGAGTTTACTAGGTGTTGAAGCAACGGAAGTGCGTGACAGCACACGGCGCCGTGAAGCGTACTTCATTGAATACGCCGAACAAATTAAAGCTAAATCGAATGTGCCAGTAATGATCACTGGCGGATTTAGAAGCCGCGCTGTCATGGAAGCAGCGATAGAAAAAGGCGAAGTTGACCTGATTGGCTTAGCACGCCCTTTGTGCACACAAACAGATTGCTCCAATCAACTGATGCAAGGAGCACTAGATCAATTAGATGACTACGAACATAAACTGGTGCTTGGCAGAGGCTTTTGGGGCAATAACAGTCCGTTGAATATGATTAAAGCTATCAACGCCTTTGGCCAAGTCGGTTTTTACTATTGGCAAATTATTCGTTTGTCAAAAGGCCTAGCACCCCAACCACAATTAGGTGTTTTCAGAGCATTCATAAGACATATTATTAATGACTTTAGACTCGCAATGCGACGAAGGAAAGAGTTTAAAGCGAACACGTAATTTCAACTGAAATCATTCAGTGATGCAAGCGTGCTTATTTACTCGTTTGTGTCACGGTTCTATTCAATTCTCTAATACTTGATAATTCATAATTGTGCTTGGTATTGCTCTGCATTATTGTTTTTAATGGAAACCCTAAACGAATTCATATTACTGAGTATCCATGCAAACGACTTTCATCGACGTGCCTATTCCAGGGCCTGGCACAGTGCAAAAAGTGGCTCCTGATATCCTTTGGTTGCGTATGCCATTGCCCTTTGACTTGGATCACATTAATTTATATTTGTTAGACGATGGTGATGATGGTTACGCTTTGATTGATACTGGGATCGGCACCAGTCGTGTTGAGGAATTATGGGATTCCCTGTTAGCGAAATTAGCTAAGCCCATTAGCAAAGTCATCGTTACTCATATGCACCCAGATCATATAGGAATGGCTGGTTATCTAGTTGAAAAATTCAGAGTGCCATTATATATGAGTCATTCGGAGTACTTTGTTGCTAGAGCATTGTCAGCCGGCAGCAGAGGCGCTTCAGACTGGCAAGATGACGAGTATCTGGTTCGTTGTGGCATGTCAGCGGAATATGTGGCAAAAGCAAAAACTAAACGCAAAGAAAATCAGGGGCTTGGTCAGGTTATTCGCCCCATCCCACTCCAATTTCAGTGTTTGAAAGAAGGCGATTCAATTCGCATTGGTAATGATCAATGGCAGGTTATGATTGGACGGGGGCATTCTCCTGAACATGTTTGTTTGTATAGCGAACAAAGAGGAGTACTGATTGCTGGTGATCATGTATTACCCGGTATTTCGCCAAATATCGGCGTTTATAGCACTGAGCCTAATGCGAATTCATTGGATATGTATTTAAGCACATTACCGCAATTTTTAACGTTGCCGTCAACAACCCTCGTATTACCATCGCATAAACAACCCTTCCATGGTTTGCATACCCGCGTAAATGAGCTGATTGAGCATCATCAAGCTCACCTAAGTAGTTTACGTGAATTTTGTCAGCAAGCAAAAACCATCAAAGATTGTTTACCCTTGCTGTTTAAACGTGAGCTCAACCCGCACAATATGTTTTTTGCAGTTGCCGAAGCGTTTTCACATCTTAATTATTTATATTTTGCGGGTGAGTGTAGTCGAGAAATAAATGCAAAAGGTCAATTTGTATTTACGACACTAGCAAAGCGTGATTGATGCAATGTCGTTGGTGCCTATTGACTATTTAAGTGGTGGTTCTAATTGCAACTCGCTCGCTATCAAAACAGCTTGTGTGCGATTGTGAATCCTTAGTTTTCTAAATATTGCAGTCACATGAGCCTTCACGGTGGCCTCGGCAATTTCCAAATTGTATCCAATTTGTTTATTGAGTAAACCATCTCGCATGTAACACAACACTTTATATTGTGCTGGAGTCAAACTAGCAACATTTTCAGCTAATTCAGAAAAATGTTCGTCTATATGCTCAATTTGCTGTCTAACGTTCTCCGGTACCCAAACATCGCCAGCTAACATTGCGTTTACGGCATCACTAATATTTTGTGCGCTTGCTGTTTTTGGAATGAAACCCATAGCGCCAACACCGACCACTTTCGAAATTAAAGAAGCATCTTCTGTTCCCGAAACAACAGCAATAGGAATATCAGGGAATGTTTTTTGAATATGTAATAATCCAAATAAATCGCTGCTTCCTGGCATATGTAAATCAAGTAAGAGTAAATCAATATCGTGCTCAAGCAGTACTTTTACCGTTTCATTTAAGTTGCCTGACTCAAGTATATTCAGATCACTAAATGCTATACTTAATGCCCCTTTCAGGGCATCTCTGTATAGAGGATGATCGTCTGCAATAAGCAAGCTTACCATACCAATTCCTTTATTTATTCAATCGCTGCTCAATGAGCGTATCAACAACTGATGGATCTGCCAATGTTGATGTATCACCTAAATTTTCATGCTCGTTTGCCGCAATCTTCCGCAGTATGCGCCGCATAATTTTGCCTGATCTCGTTTTTGGTAATCCCTTTGTCCACTGGATTATATCAGGAGCTGCAATTGGACTTAACTCGGAACGAACCCATTTGCGTATTTCAGCGGTGAGCTCGTCGTTCACTTCAATGCCTTCATTCGGTGTTATATAAACATAAATGCCTTGGCCTTTTATCTCATGAGGATAACCAACAACCGCAGCTTCTGCGACGTTTGGATGAGCTACTAAGGCACTTTCGATTTCGGCTGTTCCTAGTCTGTGACCCGATACGTTGAGTACATCATCTACTCTTCCTGTAATCCAAAAGTAATCATCTTCGTCACGACGACAACCATCGCCTGTGAAATATACATTTGGGTAAGTACTAAAATAGGTTTCAATGAAGCGCTTGTGATCGCCATATACCGTTCTCGCTTGGCTAGGCCAGCTGTCTTTTATCCCTAAGTTACCTTCCGCAACGCCTTCTAACTCATTCCCATGGGCATCAAATAATGCAGGCACAATACCAAACATCGGACGCGTTGCTGAACCCGGTTTTAAGTCATGTACTGTTGGCATCGGCATAATCATAATGCCACCGGTTTCAGTCTGCCACCAAGTATCAATAATCGGACATCTACTTTGTCCAATAGTACGGTAGTACCATTCCCAAGCTTCGGGGTTAATGGGCTCTCCAACAGAACCGAGGATCCGCAATGAAGACAAATCACAACCCTCTGCAGGTTTGTCACCATGCGCCATTAAAGCACGTATTGCTGTTGGCGCTGTATATAATGTAGTTGCTTTATATTTTTCAACAATTTGCGCAACACGACGTATATCAGGATAAGTGGGTACACCTTCAAAAAATATTTGTGAAGCACCATTAGATAGTGGACCGTAAACAATATAACTATGACCTGTAATCCAACCCACATCGGCTGAGCACCAAAAAACATCATCCTCACGGTAATCAAATGCATATTTGAATGTCATGGTTGTATATAGTAAATAACCACCGGTTGTGTGAACAACCCCTTTCGGTTGACCTGTAGAACCTGATGTATATAAAATAAAGAGTGGGTCTTCGGCATTCATTACTTCTGGCTCGCATTGAGCCGAGCAATCATCAATTAGGTCATGCCACCAAACGTCGACATCATTATTTTCCACGTTGCCACCGGTTAACTGGTGCACAACGACAGCGGTAATTGAGGGGCAAGCGCCATTGGATAAAGCCTTGTCAACATTCGCCTTTAACGGCACTGAGCGCCCTGCTCTGCGACCTTCATCACAGGTAATGACAATCTTAGCTTGGCTATCGTTAATACGATCAGCAATTGCATTAGGTGAAAATCCACCAAAAATAACAGAATGAATGGCGCCAATGCGAGCGCAAGCCAACATCGCATATACAGCGTGAGGGACCATTGGCATATAAAGTGCGACCCGGTCGCCCTTTTTGACCCCCAGTTTCTTTAAACCATTAGCAAGTTTACACACTTCATAATGAAGCTCTTGATAAGATACTTTTTGGCTATCATTGGGGTTATCACCTTCCCAAAATAAAGCCGTCTTTTTAGCACGTGTTGTTAAGTGGCGGTCAATACAATTATAGCTCACATTCAATTCGCCATCTTCAAACCATTTGATTGACAGCTCTTCTGCGTCAAACGTTGTATTTTTAATGATGGTGGGCGTTTTGTACCAATCAATCTGAGTCACCTGCTCAGCCCAAAAAGCGTCAGGATCATTCACTGACTGTTCGTACATCGCGCTATATTGCTCCGGCGTCAGCAAGGTATCTTTTTTGTATGATTCAGGCACTGGATAAAGTTTTTTGGCCGACATTGTATTGTCTCCGTATTTAACGTTCTAAAAAATAGGTTACTCCTTTATTAATAATATACCTAAATGAGCAAACAAAAATAATACTTTGGTATGATCCGAAAATAACACCCTTCTGAATTTCATAAGACTTTAGTCTGATAGAACATGAGCTAATTTGCAATCGCATTGATTTACGTAAAATCAACGCCAATTTACACCGTCTTTGCATACTAATAACATTTAGGAAGATGGAACGAATATGAAAAACTCAATATTAAGGTCTGCATTAGCGGTTTCATTAGCTCTAGGAATATCTGCAATATCAATGAATACTCAAGCGGACATGTTCGCAGGTAACGATGTGAAATTGAGTGGCTGTATAAAAGTAGATGCTATGTTTAGTAATTACTCCGATGGTTCATTAGGGTCTCAAAGTATTGCCGAGATTTTTATCTTCCTGGTTTAACTCCGGTTGGTGGGATAGAAGAAAGTACACAGTTTGATGCACATACTAAACAATCTCTCTTTCGTTTTACCACAAACACTAAAACAGATGAAGGTGACATGACAAGAGTTCAATTCTCAATGAAATACGCGTTCTAATAGCTAATTTCAATTTAAAAACTCACCTTTGGCTGACTATACCGAAGCGCTGATATAAAAATAGAATTATGAAACAATAAACACCGCACCTAACGGCACTAAAAAGAACACGCCAATAATATATACAAGTCCATATACTTTTCGTTCCGCTACTTTCAGTGACAATTGATACGACAGCTTAGGTGGCCATTCGCGCAATAAAGCAATGCCATAAATAACCACGACCGCTAAAAGATTGTAGGCCAAATGCACAAAAGCTATCTGCAGTGCAAGCTGAGAATTAGGCCCTACTATTGCCAAAGCAGCAATTAATGCAGTGATGCAAGTGCCAATATTTGCTCCCAAAGTAAATGGATAAATTGATCTGGCTGTGACAATACCGTTGCCAACAAGTGGCACCAAAAGTGATGTGGTTGTTGATGAAGACTGCACCAAAATAGTCATGATGGCACCCGACGATATACCTGTAATGGGACCTCTACCAAGTGTACTTCTTAGAATTTCTTGTGCTCGACCTATCATCAACGATTTCATTATTTTCCCCATCCATGTGATAGCGATAATAATTAAACCAAGACCCACTATAATTTTTATCAACCCACTAGAAATATCATTGGTATTGATGAGTAAACGATTGATAAAGTCTATTACAGGTGCCGTGCTCGCTTTGATAGGATTGAAACTACTGATTTCTGAAGTCATCCCGAACGCCACTAAATTTACCATTGCAGCACTAATGTGTTCAAAAATACCAAACATTATTTCGAGAGGTAGAAAAATAAGCACGGCAAAAATATTAAAAAAATCATGAATAGTGGCCGCATTAAAAGCGCGTTGAAACTCGGTTTTATTACTGATATGACCGAGGCTCACAATAGTGTTCGTGATGCTAGTTCCAATGTTTGCGCCCATCATCATAGGAATGGCTATAGTGATTGGTAAGCCACCGGCAACCATAGCAACAATGATAGATGACACCGTGCTGGATGACTGAATAAGCGCAGTACATACCATGCCAATAATAAGCCCCATAACCGGGTTCGCCGCTAATTCAAATAACGCTTCAGCTCGCTCCTGAGTCGCTACTTTAAATCCACTACCAACCAGCCCAACAGCCAACAGCATTAGATATACTAAAAACACTAATAAGCACCAAAGCAGCGCTTTAGGCAAGCGTGTGACGCCCTTCATGGTCGCCTCAGGTATAATAATTTGTTTTTGCATTGCGTGTGCTTTCACTCATTCAAACGGCTATCGTGAGGCCAACAATTTGGTTGAGATTATAGCTTTGTAAAGTGACAATTATGTTACAAATGAATCGTTTTTTATTGTGCTATATGAAGTTTTATTCGTCCATAAACTCAAGGGCATGTTTACCAGCAAGTCAAAATAGTGAATATAATTGGCATTATAAAAACATACCTTTAGATCAAATTCTATGCATAACCTAGACTAACGGCTGTAGTAACATAAATGCAATAATCAAGCAGTTGCGAGTCGCTCAGTGCCCTTAGATATCATTATTAACTCAATTTCGATTACAGGACTCATCCTTGTATTGTTGTTATATCGTATGAGTAAAAAATCGACTATTGCGACAAAGAACCCTAACTTCAAAAGCACCTCAAAAAATGGCACTTTTAGCGGAATTGGTGAGGCTGCTGATGAACCTAGTTTAATACTTCGAAATCCTAGAGATGTACCTGACCCGTCCGAAGATTTTATTGATTTTGTGTTACTTGAAAATATTGTCGACGAAAAACAACGTCAGCTTTTCGATTCAGCAACGAGTTTTAAAAAACCACATCCTTTGTTGATGTCGCTCACACGCAGTATTAACGACCCTAAAGAGTTATTAAATATTATTAAAAACGATCCTGAACTTGTCGTAAAAGTAATCAAAGTGGCCAATTCATCTTTGTTTTCTCTGGGGAGATCCATTACCACAATTAACCATTCCATTGTCTATTTAGGCGTGCTTCAAGCAAAAAACATTGCAATGCAATTTGCATTAGAGCGCAGCAGCGAGTTTGTGAATAATGAGCAAAAGCAAGCGTATCACAAGATTTGGAAAGCGAGTTTTCTTGCCAGTTCAATAGGATTATTAATTGCCAAGGACATGAAACTGGATAATTCAGCCGAGCTGTCGACGCGATGCTTGTTAGATTATTTAGGGGATCTTTCGTTATTAAGTGCAAACCCAAAAATTGCAAAATATTATTTGAATCACTCTACACATTTTAATCGTGTTAAATGCATTCAAAAAGAGTTAGGAACTAACTCCGCGGCAATGGGTAAAGCCTTCGCAAAAAATGCTCAACTACCTGAGCAAATTATCGAAAGTATTGGGGCAAGTATGCTTCCTATGGTCGACAAGTTAAGCGAGTCTGAGTTGTCTAAAGAACAACAAACCGTTATCGTTTTTAGCTACTACGTGAGTCGTATTACTGACCTGATTATATTCGAACGCCGAATACAAAATATTAATTTAGAAGAGATTAGTTTTGCTGAAACCATCTGTGATAGTTTTTTTTACTCGCAAGCGCAGATAGAACACTATGGTTTAACCAAAATGAACACTACTTTACGAAAATCACGCTTCAGGAAAGAGGTGGGCTCACTCATAGAGAAATTAGGCTTCGATTCATAAATAAATCTCCCCCTAACAAAGTCTAAAAAGGGCCTTACATTGACAGATTGGTATCGATGTATCTTAGAATGGTGCCGTGAATTGTTTCAATACAGCTTCAATATCAGCTAAGCACGCATCTGATAATGATACATCAAAAGCATCTATGTTTTCTTGCAATTGCGCCATATTAGTCGCTCCGATAATTGTGGATGTTACGCCATCGACTTGGTCACACCAAGCCAGCGCCATCTTGCTTGGTGTCAAACCATGCTTTTTAGCTAAATCGCAATAAGCAATAACGGCTTTATCTGAATAGGCCGTGTCACGGAATAAACCTTGACGTTGAATCATGGTCCAGCGGCTACCTTCTGGTCTCGCCCCCCCAATATATTTGCCCGACAACATACCACTCGATAAAGGAGACCAAGGTAAATACGCGATTTTTTCAAACACACAAGACTCAATCAGATAAGGCCAGTCTTTAATATGCAATAGATTAAATTCATTTTGAATTGAAACGGGTTTAGCCACGCCTAATTCATCGCAAAGATTTAAATAAGTATGAATGCCCCACGTTGTATCGTCTGATAATCCCCAATGTCTTATTTTTCCACTTTCAAGGGCCCTACCTAATCCTAAAACAATATCTCGCATACGCTTCTTCTCAGCTTTTACATTTTGCTGAGTAGCCATGACATGATTAGGCCAATGCTTGCCAAAATGTGGAGATATTCTATTTGGCCAATGCAACTGATACACATCGATGTAATCAGTTTGTAGTCGCGCCAAAGAGTCATCAATTGCCTGGCCAATAGAAGCGCCACTAATAATCGAGTTGCCGCGAATGTAAGGAAAACCGGGACCTGCTACTTTTGTCGCAATAATCAGTTTTTCACGCTGTAGAGGATTGCGTGCTAACCAGTTACCTATGCAACGTTCGGTATCGCCATAGGTTGCTTCTGAAGGAGGCACTGGATACATTTCTGCAGTGTCAATAAAGTTAACACCACGTGCTATTGCATATTCGATTTGCGCATCTGCTTCAGCCTGCGTGTTCTGTATACCCCATGTCATGCTTCCTAAGCACACACGAGATACAGACAAACCTGAACTTCCAAGGGCGGAATATTTCATTACTATTTTTTTCCTTTTAAACCTGAACTCAACGAGGAACGTTTACTAAGCAATAAGTCGGCGGCATCAGTTTTAATCACTTTTCCTAGAACCATTTATATAATATTTTTTATACACTGCTTTCGCGACCGTCTGTATCAACTTCGGTGTGCTCAAATTTGAATCTATAATATTGGTTACCCGCGATTATACATAGTTTTCCTAAATTGGATTGCTTCTTTATACAGTCTTTTATGCGTCGCTATATGTGCAAGCTGAAGAAAAACAACAGCACTGTACCTTGCGCTTAACAATCAGTATTGATGAACGTTAGGTCATTAACGCTTTGATATGAGAAACAACACTGCGTGATAGCGCACTTAGCGCGTATCCGCCTTCGAGCATAGACACGATTTTTCCGCCACAGTGTTTATCAGCAATTTTTTTGATTTGTAACGTTACCCATTCATAATCCGCTTCCACTAGACGCAAATGTCCTAGTGCGTCCTCGGCATGTCCGTCAAACCCGGCGGAAATAAAAATCATCTCTGGCGCAAAACCATCTAGTTTTTCAAACCAAGGCTTGACCATTTCACGATACTCAGGACCTTTCGTTCCTGCTGGGATAGGAATATTCAGAATATGTTCATTGGTTGGTTTGTCGCCGCTGAAAGGATAAAAAGGATGCTGAAACGAAGAGCAAAATAACACACGAGGATCATCTTGAAAAATGTCTTCAGTTCCGTTGCCGTGGTGCACATCAAAATCGATAATAGCGACTTTCTTTAAGCCATATTGGTCGAGCGCATGCAAAGCAGCTACGGCAATGTTATTAAAGATACAAAAGCCGCCCGATTTAGCGTATTCAGCATGGTGACCGGGAGGCCGCACAGCACAAAATGCTTTGTTTGAATCACCGCTCATAATAAGATCGACAGCGTGAACGCCACTGCCCGCCGCATACAGTGCCGCATCCAATGATTTTGGCATCATCAACGTATCATCATCTAGCCATTTATGACCTTCTGTTGGGGCTTCTTTAATTATTTTATCAACAAATTGATTGTCATGAGCTCTATATAGTTGCGCCAATTCGGCTGGCGGAGTATCGGCAAAATTAATCGCAAATTCGACACCTGAGGAAATAATTTGATCGTTGATGCTATGCAACCTTGCAGGTTGTTCTGGATGCTCTGGGTCCATGTCATGTAATAAACACTTAGGGCTGCTTATAAATGTAATCGGCATTCAACTCTCCTGTAAAAACAATACCAGCTCAATTTCTGCAGGATCTGGATTGAATACGCGCTTGAACTTAAATTGCTCAAACACAGTGATCATCGGCTTATTTTCACTGCGCACGTAAGCCACCATTTTAGACACACCTCGTTGCTGGGCAATACAGATCATCTGCTTCATTATTAGAGACGCCATGCCTTTACCTTGCTGATTTTCGCGCGTGACGAAAGCCACTTCACAAGTATTATCATTATTTAAATAATAGCGACCTACTGCTTCTATCTTAACGCTGGAACCTTGCTGGTTAACGATTGTAAGCGCAATATCTTTAGTTTGATCAACACTGACTAAATCACAAGAGTTCTGTCGACTCATACCTTGTGGTAAGTAGTTGTAGCGCAAGCGCAAAGTTTCTTTTGTGTGTGAATAAAAAAACTCCTGAAGGCGACGTTCATCTGCTGGGTTGAGTGGTCTGAGATAAAACACTTCTCCTTGTATTTGTATTTCTTGCACTTGCATTTCACCTAATTCGGGAATATCAGTGGGGTATTTGGTTTGATAGTCAGGTACCCAATAATGTTGCCTTACGGCTGCAAGTAATTCTTGTCTAAATTTAGGGTGCGCTATCCTAATTAATTCCAATGCACGCTCGCGAATACTTTTGCCTTTTAAGCTAGCAACACCGAATTCAGTGACAATGTAATGCACATTACCACGCGATGTTACAACGCCCGCGCCCTCTTTAATATTAGCGACAATTCGAGAAACTGTGCCGTTTTTTGCGGTGGAAGGTAATGCAATGATGGGCTTTCCACCTTTACTGAGCGTTGATCCCGTTACAAAATCAACTTGACCACCAATACCACTATAAAAATCGTGTCCAATTGAGTCAGCTACAACTTGCCCTGTTAAATCGACTTCCAGCGCACTGTTGATAGATACAAGTTTGTCATTTTTCGCGATATTTGTCGGTTTATTTACATAACTTGATGGATAGAATTCAACGTGCGGATTGTTGTGTACAAAATCATAAAGACGTTTTGTTCCCATGCAAAAGCTGACTACTGATTTACCTGGGTGAAAAGTCTTAGCTCGATTATTAATAACACCACTTTGAATAAGCTCAATAACACCGTCACTGATCATTTCACTGTGGATCCCAAGATTTTTATGTTTACCCAGATAACGTAGGGTGGCATCCGGTATTTTACCAATACCTAGTTGCAGTGTTGCACCGTCCTCCACTAGCATGGCAACGTACTGACCAATGCGTTCATAAATTTCATTTTTATCTGCTGGTTTTACTTCTGGTAGTTTTTGTTCGTGTTCAATATAAGTTGTAAATTCTGAGATGTGAATAAACGAATGTCCTGCAGTTCTCGGCATTTGCGAGTTTATTTGGGCGACTATTTTTTTTGCAGAACGCGCTGCCGACATCACTACATCTACAGAGACACCTAATGAACAATAACCAAGCTCGTCAGGGGGACTCACCATAATTAGAGCGGCATCCAATGGCAAAATATCATTAGCAAACAAGCTAGAAACCTCCGATAAAAAACAAGGAGTGTAATCGGCTCTTCCCTCGTCTACGGCTTGACGGATGACATTACCGTGAATAAAAAAGGTATTCACTTTGAACTGACGCTGGTGCTTAGGCAGGGCCCAGCGCTCATCCGACAATGTACCTATATGGGTAACTTCAATATCTTTAATATCTTTGCCATTCTCGATCAAGCTATCAACAAGCGCATTAGGAATGCCCGCATTTGAACCGAGAAAGATGCGGTCGCCGGACTTAATAATGGCAGACCAATCTATTTTATTATGAGACTGAGGACCTACAGATTGCATGAATAATTTCCAGATGAAAGGAGAAAATTAAAAATTTCCTCTATGTTAATAAGTTGAATGTCGCGACGTATTGATCTGAACCAACCTTATGCGTAAAAAGTTTACAATCCGATATGTATTGATCTACATTTGGTCTAATCACGGTGATTCAAAAAAATTCACATTTTACACATCAATTAGTACGTTATTAAACGCCTAACCGCTCACAACATATGTCAGTCCGTCACCTCTTTGGCCTTCAACAAACTCGGCAAAACTAAGCAATGTAGTTTGTGCAATATTACTCAATGCTTCTTTCGTTAAAAAACCTTGATGCGAAGTGATAACCACATTGTTAAAAGTCGTTAGCCTTGCAAAAACATCATCCGTGATGACTTCACCGCTTTTGTCATGAAAGAAAATACTTGCCTCTTCTTCATATACATCTAGGCCTGCCGAACCAATTTTTCCAGATTTTAATCCTTGAACTAATGCCTTAGTATCGATCAGCGCTCCTCTGCTAGTATTGATAATCATTACTTTTTGTTTCATTCTATTAAGCGCATTCTCATTAACCATATGATACGTTTGCTTTGTCAGAGGGGCATGCAACGTAATAATATCGCTCGACTCAAACAACGTTTCTAAGGATACAAAATCCACACATGGATTAGCTTGCAGAACCTCGTTAGGGGTTACATCGTAAGCTAATACCTTGCAACCAAAACCAAGTAAGATAGTAATTAAGCAACGGCCAATTTTACCAACCCCAACAACTCCTACTGTTTTTCCATACATATCGAACCCGACCAGTCCGTCTAATACATACTGACCATTTTTATTGCGCATATAAGCTTGGTGTAACTTTCGGTTAAGCATCAAAATCAGTGCGATTGTGTGCTCTGCGACAGCATGAGGCGAATATTCTGGCACCCGTACTACGTCAATTTGATACTTTTTGCAGGCAGCTAAATCAACATTGTTAAACCCGGCACAACGCAACGCAATCAGCTTCACACCAAATGCGGCCAACTTGGCGATAACAGGCTCGCTGCAGTCATCATTAACAAAAACGCATATGGCCAAGCACCCTTTCGCTTGAATTGCAGACACTTCGTTTAATGAACTTTGAATATTTATTGCTTGAATATGCGCATGCTTTTCAGCATTAAATGCTGCAATGTCATAGGAACGTGCGTCAAACATAGCGACTTTAAGCTGCTTTTTAGAATTAAATCCAAATGTCTCATGCTGCATTTCCAAGGCTTCAATAAGCTGCTGGTAAGTCGATTCAGATATACCTTCATGCTGTGCTAATAGTTGATTAACATCATTGAGTCTTTGTTTACTCCGCTCGCCCATAATTATTCCTTATGCGTTATCCACTCTGTGAAGTCTTGACTAACTTGTTTATCACCCGTTTAGTATAGACAATTTTGACTCGGATATGATGACAACACAAAGCGGTGATCCTAATTAACAAAACGCATCGCTACATTGCATCTTGCATAGCTTTGCCCGTAAGTTTGCATAATTTGTTTGTCGTGCTCAAAACCATTCTTTTCGTACAGATGAATCGCAGCTTCACATTTTGAATTAGTGAGTAAAAATAAACAGGCTATGTTCATCTTTTTGGACTGTTTAATGACATAACGAAGCATTACCTCACCTACTTTTAAGCCACGTGCAGTGTCCAACACACCCATTTTAGTTAATTCAAAGTTACCATCGCCTTTATTCAACAATGCACAGGCGCCTATAATGCCGAGTGTAGAATGTTTTGCGAACCAAATTTCTCCACCGTTATCGATAATATGCTTACGGGGCTGCTGCAATACTTGTTTGTCGATGTCTTCAAGGACGAACATGGCATTAATCCATTGCGCGTTAATACGCTCAAAATGTGGAGCTAATTGGTCATTAAATAGGAGAATTTCGATGTCGTCGTTCATTACTACTATATCCGTCTATTGCTTGATTTTTTAATCTGCCAACTAGAGCTAAATCCGGTTTATGCATAGGTTTGGTTAAGTTTATTATGATGCTAGCAGCTTGGTCACTGCTATCTATAATATATAACCACTAATGTAAGCAATCAAGAATCCCTAGTTATTAAAAATACAGCATTTGAAACAGATATACGTTAATGCATGAAATTTTAGTGCTGGGGAGCGTTGTGTATTAATTTTGTGGCGAACCAAATATCGAGTATCTGATAAGAATAAGATGTTATGCAACATAGGATTTAAAAGATAAAAACAAGGCTTAAAGTGCCACTTCCGTACTTAATTGTTTACACTTGTGTATTTTTCATTAAACCTCGACGGAGCATCCAGATCCCCTAATCGGGTAATTTTTAGCGAAATAATCTACACTGCGGCTATAGAAATTGGCGCAAAACGCCGTTAAATTTATACATAATTAAAGAGAGTAAACAATGGCAGACTTATTTGAAAATCCAGCTGGCTTGGATGGATTTGAATTCATCGAATTTTCTTCTCCTGAAAAGGGTCACTTAGAAACAGTGTTTACTGGAATGGGATTTAGCCACATTGCAAATCACCGCACTAAAGACGCACAACTTTGGCGTCAAGGCGGTATCAATCTTATTGCTAACTACGAGCCAAAATCTGCAGCTTGGTATTTTGCGCGTGAACATGGTTCGTCAGCATGCGGAATGGGCTTTCGTGTTAAAAATGCAGTGAAAGCTTATGAGCACCTATTGGCTCAAGGTGCTGAGCCTGTGCAAGTTGAAACCGGTCCTATGGAGCTTCGACTACCTGCGATCCGAGGCATTGGCAATGCAATCATCTATTTGATAGACCGTTATGGCGATGAGCTTTCTATTTATGATATCGATTTTGACTATATTGAAGGTGTGGACCGCAACCCTGTAGGCGCTGGCTTCAAAGTTATCGATCATTTAACCCACAACGTTTATGGCGGCCGCATGAAGTATTGGGCTGATTTCTATCAAAAGTTGTTTAATTTCCAAGAAGTTCGTTTCTTCGATATTAAGGGTGAATACACCGGATTAACGTCAAAAGCACTGAGTGCGCCTGATGGCAAAATTCGCATTCCATTGAACGAAGAAGGTGAAGGCGGAAAAGGTCAAATTGAGGAATTTTTGCGTGCCTTTAACGGCGAAGGTATTCAACATATTGCCTTTAGCTGTGATGATTTAGTGGCCTGTTGGGATCGCTTGAAAGACATGGGGATGCCATTCATGACAGCACCACCGTCAACTTATTACGAATTATTAGAAGGTCGTTTACCAAATCATGGCGAACCTGTTGAAGAGCTTCAAACACGTGGGATTTTAATGGATGGCACCACTGAAGGCGGCCCAAGATTACTACTTCAAATATTTTCTGAAACCCAATTAGGTCCAGTATTTTTTGAATTCATTCAGCGCAAGGGTGATGAAGGCTTCGGTGAAGGCAACTTTAAAGCGCTATTCGAATCGATTGAGCGCGACCAAATTAATCGTGGTGTTTTGAACACAGGTAAAAAGACCGAGGAAAAGGAGGACGTATGAGCCACCCAATCCAGCTAAATGGGTTTCATCATGTGGCTTACCGCTGCAAAGATGCAAAGGAAACCGTTGAGTTTTACCAGAATGTATTAGGCATGGATTTTCAGTTAGCGATAGCTGAGGACCACGTTCCTTCTACTGGTGCCTATGATCCCTACATGCATATTTTCATGGATGCAGGTAACGGCAACGTTTTAGCCTTTTTCGAGCTACCACAACAGCCAGATATGGACCGTGACCAAAACACACCTAAATGGGTACAACATATAGCAATAAAAGTGGATAGCTTAGACGCGTTAAATGCAGCTAAAGCCTCAATTGAGAGCCATGGCATCGATGTTATTGGCCCAACTAACCATGGCATATTTAAATCGATTTACTTCTTTGATCCAAACGGTCATCGTTTGGAGCTTGCAGCGAATACAAGCACGGACGAGCAAATGCGAGAGCTACATAGGGTTGCCCCCGACATGCTAGAAGAGTGGAGCAAAACAAAAAAAGCGCCGCGACACGCAGCTTGGTTGCATGAACAAATTGCTAATGATAAATAACGACAGATAAGATTATAGGAAGGCAGTGCTTCATTGAAGCCCTGCCTTTTTTTATGTTTATTTAAAATAGTGGTCAAATTTCCACACTCTTATTAGTCAGTTTTTACGATGATTATGTCTCGATTATTCGTCTTTTGTTTGTGCTAGTTTGTTTTATACTCAATAAAAATATGTCTCTATTGAGGTGAGCAAATGATTAACGTAAACAAGATGCTGGCAAGTTTAAGCCGTTCGGGAATGATGAAAGGCTCAGGTAGCTCTCTACTAGGCGGCGCCTCACTGGGCGGAGGTGCTTTATTAGGCGGCGGTATTGCTGGCGGGATTGCCGGTAGCCTATTGAGTAGTAAAAGCGGCAGAAAAACAGGTGCCAAAGCGCTAAAAATCGGCGCCCTAGCTGCTGTAGGTGGCATTGCTTGGAAAGCATACAAGTCATATTCTGACCAGCAGGCGCAAGATCGTGCGTTTAATCAGGGTAAATATGAAGACTATTCAGGTAGTCAACAATCTCAGCAACCCAGCAAAGCGTCGCAATTTGCTTATGCCCCTCAAAGCTTAAATGAAGCACAGTTTGACGCAGTTGTTAACGAAACCAACACCGAAGGTCAGCTTTTGTTACTCCGCGCTATGGTAGCTGCGGCACATGCCGACGGACATATAGACCAAACGGAACGAATGAAAATTTTCGATCAAGTTGATGGCATGGAGTTGGGTACTGAAGACAAGTCATCACTGTTTGACGAAATGCGCAACCCGATGAGTATTGAACAGTTAGTTGCTAAAGTACCTTGTTCAGAAGCAGCTGCTGAGGTTTATGCAATTAGCGCTATAACCGTCGATTTAAACCAAGGTGATTCACGCATTTACCTTGATAAATTGGCAAGACAACTATGTATTCCTGCACAATTACAGCATGCACTCGAGCAAACAGCACATAACGCCAGGTTGTCTGTGCATACTTAGACGCTGAATGAGTTATCGGTGACTTATCGTCACAAAGCACTACCTAGTAAACTTCTATTGTCGAGATACACATAGTGAGTAAGCTATATTAGAATTGATGGAAAACGCCCATAATATTGGGCGATTGAAGAGGTGAATAACACTTTTAGTGAATATAAATTAAGACAGCGCTAACGTTTGCTCTAACGCCTTAGGTAGGGCGTTAACATATTGTTGAAAGTCCGAAATCATGACTATACTCACACGAGACCAACTATTATAATCCCGATAAATACCACGTATTAATATGTTCTGTTCAGCCATTTTTTGTCTAAAAATTTCTGCATTACCCTTGCCCAGATCAACAAAAACAAAATTAGTTGAAAAAGGAAGTGCTATTAATCCATTGGTCTTTACTGCATCTAGCACCATTTCTCGTCCCTCAATGAGCTTTGACTTCGACATTTTTAAAAAGGCTTCATCATTATAGTATAGCTAACGATAACGTATCGATTAACTTAGTATCTGGTGGTACCTCCGATTTGTTGCCTGAAGATTCAGCGTCAAAAACGATTGGTATAGTTTATACACCCTCTTATATTGAAAACTTCTCTGTGACAGTCGATTTGTATGATATTGAAATTACAAATGCAATTAACTTCCTTGGGGCTCAAGATA
>JAWUVZ010000127.1:0-9001 GCA_034112105.1 Glaciecola sp.
CATTTATCACCAGATATAACGGGCACAAATCTATTATGTCTTACATATCTGGTTCCCTTGAGAGCGGACATACAAAATAAAAAAGGCGGACCATTGCTGGCTCGCCTTTTCGCTGATTGATTATCTTTATTAACTTAAGTAGTCACAATCTTTATTAAAGTCACAAACTATATTAAAACAGTCACAAACTTAATTACAGATCGCCACTACTCAGCAAAATCCCTATAACTATCTAAATCAGGGCAAGAACAAATTAAATTCCTGTCACCGTAAACGTCATCAATACGATTCACCGTTGGCCAGAACTTGTCTTTAGCGACAGCATCAACTGGGTAAGCAGCTAATTGGCGATCGTAACTTCTGTTCCAATTGCTATCACAAATATCAGCCAATGTATGCGGTGCATTATGTAACGGATTATCGGTTGCGTCCCATTCACCTGACTCTACTTTGGCTATCTCTTGGCGAATACAAACCATCGCTTCAATGAATCTGTCGAGCTCAGCTTTGGCTTCTGACTCCGTTGGTTCAATCATTAGCGTACCCGCTACTGGGAAGCTCATGGTTGGCGCATGGAAACCATAGTCGTTTAAGCGTTTTGCAACATCCATTTCAGTAACACCTGAGGCTTCCTTCATAGGACGTAAGTCAATAATACATTCGTGGGCTACACGACCATTATTGCCTTTATACAAAATTGGATAATGACCTTCAAGCTTCTGTGCAATGTAGTTTGCGCTTAAAATGGCAACTTCAGTGGCTTTTTTCAAGCCTTCGCTACCCATCATTTTAATGTACATGTAGCTAATGGGAAGTATAGATGCACTGCCCCATGGCGCTGCTGAAATAGCCCCATTGGTGCCTAGATCTTCCTTTGTGCCACCGGCTTCCAAACCAATAACCGTATGACTCGGTAAAAACGGTGCTAAATGTGCCTTAACGCCAATAGGACCCATACCTGGACCACCGCCACCATGAGGTATGCAGAAGGTTTTGTGTAAGTTTAAGTGCGATACATCAGACCCAATCAAACCAGGTGAAGTGACACCCACTTGCGCGTTCATGTTTGCGCCATCCATGTAAACCTGACCACCAAATTCATGCACTATGTCACAAATTTCTTTGACGGTTTCTTCATATACACCGTGAGTTGACGGGTACGTGATCATCGCACAGCTTAAGTTATCTTTTACTTCTTCAGCTTTGGCGCGAAGGTCAGCTAGATCAACGTTACCCTTCGCATCACAGTTAACCACAACCACTTTTAAGCTCAACATTTGTGCTGAAGCAGGATTAGTACCATGTGCCGACTGTGGAATTAAGCACACGTTTCTGTGGCTGTTACCCAGGCTAGCATGGTACCGGGTAATGGCTAGCAGGCCCGCATATTCACCCTGTGCGCCTGAATTTGGCTGCATCGACAATGAATCATAACCTGTGATGTTAATTAACCAATCGCTGAGTTCGTCAATCATGTGCTTGTAACCAAGCGCTTGATTAAGCGGTGCAAACGGGTGCAGTTGACCAAATTCAGGCCACGTAACCGGTATCATTTCGGCCACCGCGTTCAGCTTCATTGTACAAGAGCCCAATGAAATCATGCTGTGGTTCAAGGCCAAATCTTTATTTTCAAGCGATTTTATATAGCGCAACATTTCAGTTTCTGAATGATAGCTATTAAATACTTTGTGGGTTAGGAATGCGCTTGTACGTACCAATTCTTGAGGAATAGACGTTGACCCATTCGCAATAATTTGTGCATCAAGTACTTCAACACTTAGCCCATGACCCTCACCAATAAGCACATCAAACAAATCTAGAATATCTTGGCGTGTACTGGTTTCATCAAAACTGACCCCCACCGTACTTTCAAGATCAGCACGCAAGTTCATGCCTTTAGCTAATGCTCTTTGTAGCGTTTCTGCTTTGTTTGCTACCTTCACTGTTAGTGTGTCGAACCAGGTGTCATGCGCTAATTCAACACCTTTACTGACTAAGCCTGCGCCTAAGATATCAGCAAAGCGGTGAATACGATTGGCAATAGTCGTTATGCCTACTGGACCGTGATACACAGCGTAGAAAGACGCCATATTCGCCAGTAATACCTGCGCTGTACAAATATTTGAATTGGCTTTTTCGCGGCGAATATGTTGTTCACGTGTTTGCAATGCCATACGCAAAGCAGGACGACCGCGAGTATCTTTTGAAACGCCAATAATGCGACCTGGCAATGAACGTTTATATTCATCTCTGGTAGCAAAGAATGCGGCATGTGGACCACCATACCCCATTGGCACACCAAAGCGTTGCGCGCTTCCTAGCACAACATCAGCACCAAGCTCACCCGGAGGTGTCAACATAGCCAGTGCCATTAAGTCTGAAGCAACAGCAACAATGCCTTTATTTGCTTGTACATCAGCAATTATTTGCTGGATGTTGTTAATTTGACCGGTTGAGCTTGGGTATTGTAGCAATGCGCCAAATACATCGTGCTTTGCAGCGTCAGTTGCATCACCGACAATAACTTCAAAACCAAACATTTCTGCGCGAGTTCTTACCACGTCTAGTGTTTGTGGATGAACACCGTCTGAAACAAAAAAGCTATTTGACTTTTTGTTTTTAGAAACGCGTTTAGCTAAACCCATTGCTTCGGCTGCAGCAGTCGCCTCATCTAATAACGAAGCTGATGCTAGTGGCAAGCCCGTTAAGTCAATAGTGACCTGCTGGAAGTTTAGGATAGCTTGCAAACGACCTTGGGCAATTTCTGGTTGATAGGGTGTGTATGCCGTGTACCAACCCGGATTTTCTAGCACATTTCGTAAAATAACGTTTGGCGTGAAGGTATTGCTATACCCCATTCCGATGAATGAGCGATTAATCACGTTCTTTTTTGCAACCGCTTTCAATTCAGCGAGCGCATTCACTTCTGTTTGCGCCTCACCTACGTTAAGCGGCTCAGGCAAACGAATACCGACAGGCACAGTTTGCTTCATCAAATCGTCTAATGAATCAGCGCCGATAAACGACAGCATTTCTTCCATTTCACCCTTGCCTGGACCGATATGACGGCGGATAAAATCGTTCGGTTGTTCTAAATCCAACAACGAAGCAGGTGTATTTGAATTATTCATTTACTAGCGACCTAAAAACAAAATTTGAAAAATAAGAAAGCCGAACTTCACACTTAACGTGGAAGCTCGAAATGAGCGATATTAGCTAATGCTATTCTCAACGGGGCTACAAAAAGCGCACATCGAACCTAGCATAAAACGAAAATTACTCGTCGTCGATTGACATGCCGTAAGCTTCTGCGTCCATCAAACCATCAACTTCAGCAGGATCATCAGCTTGTATTTTGAACATCCAGCCTTCGCCAAATGAATCAGAGTTAACCAACTCTGGCGAATTTTCTAATTGACCATTTATTTCAATAACTTCGCCGGTAATAGGAGCGTAAATATCAGACGCTGCTTTTACTGACTCAGCAACAGCGCAGTCATCCCCCGTTGTAACGGCATCGCCTACATCTGGCAAATCAACAAACACCATATCGCCAAGCAAGTCTTGTGCATGCTCAGTGATGCCTACGGTAAATACCCCATTACCCTCTGAACGAACCCACTCATGAGTGCTGGCATAACGTAATTCTGTTGGTATATTGCTCATAATGATGTTTCCTAACTGTTGTTAAATAATGAATAGTTTTTATTTTTATTGCTAATCTATTGTCAACTTATGACAACGTTTTATGGTCTATAATACGCTTTTTCCATTGCGAACAAAGCTAGGCTTCACCACGCTAACTGACACTAACTTCTTGCGCATTTCGACATCAACAGTGCTACCAATTTCAGTTCCTGCTGGCACTCTTGCCATTGCGATACTGTAACCTAGTGTTGGTGAAAATGTGCCTGATGTTATAACGCCCTCACCTGTTGTTGCGATCACTTTTAGACCAGCTCGGAGCACGCCTTTTTCCGTCATTACTAGGCCTACTAACTTTTCGTGACCTGCTGTTTTTTGTGCTTCCAAGGCTTTACGGCCCATAAAGTCGCGCTCAGATGGCTCCCACGTGATTGTCCAGCCCATGTTGGCAGCTAATGGAGAAATCGTTTCGTCCATATCTTGACCATATAAATTCATACCCGCTTCTAAACGAAGTGTATCACGAGCGCCCAAACCGCATGGCACAACACCCGCTGCCAATAATTGGTCCCAAAACTCTTCTGCGCGTCCAACCGGCACCATAATTTCATAGCCAGCTTCGCCAGTATAACCCGTTGTCGCAATAAACAAGTCTTCAGCTTGAACGCCAAAGAAAGGCTTCATACCCTGGACTGCCTCTTTCTGCGCTGAAGAAAATAAACTCTGTGCTTTTGTCTGCGCATTCGGACCTTGCACCGCAATCATGGCAAATTCATCGCGCTCGGTAATTGACACATTAAAACCATCAGCAATCTTGTTTAACCAATTCAAATCTTTTTCTTTGGTTGCAGAATTTACCACTAGTCTGTAATTAGTTGATTCAAAATGATATACGATAAGGTCATCAACAACACCGCCTTCGTCATTTAGCATACCGCTATATAAGGCCTTACCTTTAAGCTGAAGCTTTTCAACATCATGAGCCAGCAAATAACGTAAATAGTCTTTCGCCTGAACACCAACAACATCAACAATGGTCATATGAGATACGTCAAACATGCCTGCGTCTTGACGCACAGCGTGATGTTCTTCAATTTGTGAACCGTAATTAATTGGCATATTCCAACCAAAAAAATCAACCATCTTTGCGCCAGCTTTAATGTGCGCGCCATGAAGTGCTGTGGTGTTCATTAGCAGTATCTCTTTTAAAAAAATAATAGACCTAGTATAGAAATGGCAATTCATAAGATCCAATTAAAAGTCCTAATGAATACATTTACTTTTTAAATGTATTCGATAGAATGCATTTAAACTACTGATAATATAGACACTCTGTAAACAAAATAGATTGCGTCATATTCAGTAAACAACAAAACACGCGATGCTAGATTGAACATGGATAACAAAAAGCACATAGGATTCGACAAATAACAATAAGTCAGAGAAGCACATGAAACAGCTATCATTAGACAATTTACGCACCTTTGTCGGCATTATAGAACTGGGGGGTTACAGTAAGGCTGGCGAATTACTTGGCCGGTCGCAACCCGCAATCAGCTTACAAATAAAAAAACTCGAAAACCAACTTGGCAAGAAACTCTTCGATAAAATTGGCCAGCGCCATCAAGCGAACGCCGACGGTCAGTGGCTATATGACCAGGCTAAACAAATGCTGGCTATCAATGATGATGTATTTCGGCGTTTAGAAGACGGTCAACTAAGAGGCCGATTAAGGCTCGGTATTCCCGGCGAATTCGCTACGCGCTTATTACCCAGCATTGTTGGTGAATTTAGCGTGCGCTACCCTGATGTATCGCTTGATGTAACGTCCGCACTTAGCCGACATCTACTCAATGCAAATAAAAGAAAAGACTTTGACCTTATACTTGCCCTAGTTAATCCAGAAGACCCAATTGAAGGAGAACTTCTAATAGAAGATGATTTAGTTTGGGTTGGAGATGCAAAACAAGCGCTTAATTTGAGTCATTTGTCATTAGTATTAGCTCCCGATGGTTGCGTATACCGCTCACGAGTTATTCAACAACTAAAGCAGCAAACAAATGCCTGGAAAATTAGCTACACCAATGCCGACCTATATGGATTAATTGCAGCCATTAAACAGGGGTTAGGAGTCACGGTGCTGGCTAAAAGTAGCGTGCCACCAGAGCTGGACATTATCAAAAATAAACGCCTACCTACTTTGGGGAAAATAAAGATTTGTTTATTCAACCAAGATACCCAGCATCCGCAAGTCAG
The DNA here is from genome assembly GCA_034112105.1 of Glaciecola sp. Lineage (GTDB taxonomy): Bacteria > Pseudomonadota > Gammaproteobacteria > Enterobacterales > Alteromonadaceae > Glaciecola. The sequence continues at coordinate 5,902 of JAWUVZ010000127.1, forward strand.
TAAAACATTGTCAGACTACATTCGGTCGAGAATTACCTGAAAATTATATTTTTTAGCGGCTTGCTCAATAAGCTCGAGCAATTCAGGGTGAGAAATTTGATAATCACTCGCATATAATGTCATTGGGCTTGGTAATTTAGTTTCCTGCGCATCAAGCACAAAATCATAAACCACATACTTCGAGCGCCCCACTTTTTTAGACAAATCGACAATATTTACTTCGCGAATAAATGACCATTTTACGCGGACATTTTTGTGCTTATTTACCCATGCAATGAAATCAGAATTAATGCTTAATATACTACTTTTGGTGTGAATATAGCCTGTCCAAAAGTAAACAGAAAAGACTGACATAAAGGAGAAAGCCATAAGCTGAAATATAAATTGATAGGGTTTAGCTGTGGGTTCATTCTGCAAATACAGAAGGATAATCGAAAACATAGTAATGCTAGTACTAATGCCTGCTTTTAATAAAATGTGCCTTCCATTAAAAGGCACGTTAACGTTAACTTGGGACAAAGTACTCGTCATTTTTTCATCGCTATTGTCTACTCGTACTTTTCAAACAAGATAGTTAAACACGTTTATCAGGTACCGCGCTTAAAAACGGTTCTTAAATACCTTTGATAAACACTTTTGATCAACACTTTTATTAAACATTAGCCTCGTAATCTACATCTGCAAGTCGCGCAGTGACACAATTTGTTGATTTAGCACATCGCCATTTCGATCTCTGGCCGTTAGTACGATGTTGGAATCCAATGTATCCTCAGCCCAATTAACCACAATTTCACCAAAATTAGTATCTCTGACTACAGGACCTTGTCTAAAGCTATTGTCCTCATTTACCTCGGAAAACGTTCGGGTAATATCACTTGAAGTAAAATCCCATATCGGATAAGGCACTTTATGACCCAATTGACCTTCATCTTTTGAAATTTCCATTAAATGACGGTCGCCACTAATAAAAACAATACCGTTGGCTTGCTTATCAGCTATTAGTTGATACATGCGATCGCGTTCATGCGGAAACATACCCCATCCTTCCCAAGAATGCTCATAGGCAACAATTTGAATACTGGTCACAATCAAGCGCACATCGGCTGGTTTTTCTAATTGTTGCGATAGCCACAACCATTGATCATCACCTAATATAGTGGCTGAATTGTCAGCAACTGGTAAGTAAGGACCTTTGTTTTGAGGCCTACCATCAGGGTTTTTAGTGAGTGCATCACGGTGATAGCGAGTGTCTAGCACAATGATCTGAACTCGACGTCCGTCATCATTAAACATTCTTGAATGATAAATGCCTTCCTGTTGGCGAATAGGATCGTCTTTTGAGAATTCAAAAAAATCTAGAAATGCCTGTTGGCTTTCCTTTTTCATTACAAATTCTTTGCCACCATCGTTTTTACCATAATCGTGATCATCCCAACTTCCTAGCATCACTGGCACCTGTTTTCTGAAGGCTGCAAACTCAGGTATCGCATTCGCTTGCGCATAAGCCTCATCAAATCTTGCTCTGGTGGTAACAGGCTGCATACTTCTTTTACCATCCACCTCGTAAACGTCAGCATAAACGTTATCACCAATGTACAAAAACACTTCTGGGTTTACTTTAGCGATTTCAGTCCAAATAGGCTGAGGTTGATTTTCGCGAGCACATGAAGCAAAAGCCAATGTAAAAACACCATCATATGGTGCAACGACATTTGATGTTTTATGAGCACAGCCGGTAATTGAAAATATAGAAAGCAAGCTAAAGGTGATGAGAAAAAATCTGCATTTAATGAGCATATAACCGTCCTTGATTAGTGGTAATGTGTTGATTGAATAATGATTAATACTTTTTGTTAAACTCACAGATTTAAAGCAGGCGTTATTTATACCACGCTTTGCAAAATAGTGAAGCCATTGGCTTTAAATTGTATAAATTTATGCTCCAGCACACTGAGGTTAGTCAATAATAGTTAAAATCAAAAAGAAGCGTTGAACAGCTATGACCATTTTGTGTTTTTATCGTACACTACCCAAAAATAATAAACCGGCAGGGAACTATGTTAATTAAAACTATATCGCTCTTTACTCGAAAATCCATAGTCACTAGTGCACTCGCTATTACCTTATGTTTAGCTTCAGGATTTGCATGTTCAGCACCGGGTTCAGCAGCGCCATCCAAGCAAGACAGCGAAGGCGATGGGCCTTACAATCGATTAATTTTACGCGCCGTAACTATTATTGATGGCCAAGGGGCACCTGCTCGTGGTCCGGTTGATGTTGTTATTGAAAAAAATCGCATCACTAATATCGTTGATGTAGGTCATCCAGGCGTTCCGATTAAGTCAACGACTCGGCCAGTGCTGCGCGATGGCGACAAAGAAATGCAACTGCCCGGTTATTACGTAATGCCTGGTTTTATTGATATGCATGGTCACATAGGTGGTTCTGCCGACAACATTCCTGCTGAGTATGTTTTTAAACTTTGGTTAGGACATGGCATCACAACTGTGCGTGAACCAGGCAGTTTTAATGGCTTAGATTGGGTACTTGACCATGTTGAGCGCAGTGCAAAAAATACCATCGTAGCGCCTAGAATCATTCCCTATTTAGGCTTTGGGATGGGCAGTGACAGCCCCATATTTACAACTAAACAGGCCCGTGACTGGGTTAAGCGGGCAGCCAAGCAAGGTGCCAAAGGCGTTAAGTTTTTTGGCGCAACACCAAAGATCATGGAAGCCGCCTTAGATGAGGCTAAAAAGCAGAACTTGGGTACGATGATGCATCACGCTCAACTCAATGTAATGAGCATGAATGCATTGGACTCAGCAAGACTGGGCCTAACTACCATGGAACATTGGTATGGTTTACCTGAAGCACTTTTTGAAGACCAAGTTATTCAAAATTACCCCACTGATTATAACTACAACAATGAACAAGACAGATTTTCAGAAGCTGGTAAATTGTGGAAACAAGCCGCACCATTCGGATCTGAAAAATGGAACGCCGTTCGCGATGAACTTATTGAGCTTGATTTCACCATTAATCCAACCATGACCATTTATCAGGCCAGTCGCGATCTAATGCGCGAACGCAATGCCGA
>JAWUVZ010000128.1:0-16503 GCA_034112105.1 Glaciecola sp.
AAGTCATAGCTGTGATTCAAAAGTGAGACGCCATCATGGTACAACATGAGAGAATGATCGCAAGCGTTCAAAAGTATAAAAATATAGAAAGTGACTTACTTCATTAATTTTTTAACGATTTTTTTCATGGAAGAGTGCCGAACGTCTTTTCCATAAGTAAGAAAGAGTATGTATTCGCACAAGTTTTTACAGCGATCACCAATTCGCTCTAAAGAACGGATTGCCCAAAGCACATCAAACCATTTCTGCATTTCGGTGTGATCGTTTTGCATTTCATTTGCCGTTTGTTTGAGCAACTCTTTATGTTTTTTATCAATAGCATCGTCTTGCTCATAAACGGCAACTGCTGACTTCTCATCTTGGCGTGCAAATGCATCAAACGTTCCGCGCATCATAATCACGATCTTTTCAGCAATCATTAGCATGCCGCCTAAGACGATATCAGAGGGGGGTAATTTGTCTTTGGTTACCAATTTAGCAATACGACATATCTCATCGCCAATGCGCTCAATATCGGTTGTTGCACGAGACACTGTCATTATTAATCTAAGATCACTCGCCGTTGGGTTCCGTTTAGCGATAATCCGCATGCACTCATCATCTATCTGCACTTCCATCGAGTTAATTTTCAAATCATTTAGCAACACTCGCTCAGCTAAACTCGCATTATTTTCGCGAATGGCAGTAATAGTATTAATTAACTGCTGCTCAACTTCGCCACCCATGGTTAAAACAGAGTTGGTCAGATTCTCAAGTTCTTGATTGAACTTGCCTGATATGTGCGTATTTAACTCCAAATGTCTTTTCATGAATCGTCACGTTCCTTTAATTAGCCATAACGACCGGTTATATAGTCTTCGGTTTGCTTTTTAGCTGGCATAGTAAAAAGCGAGTCACTATCAGAATACTCAATGAGTTCACCCTGATGCAGAAAAACAGAATAATCCGACACCCTAGCTGCTTGTTGCATATTATGTGTCACGATGACCACAGTCGTGGTCTTTTTGAGCTGATTTATTAGCTCCTCGATATGCAAGGTTGTTAATGGATCAAGTGCAGACGTAGGTTCATCGAGTAACAGTATTTGAGGTTTTAATGCGAGCGCACGTGCAATAACCAAGCGTTGTTGCTGGCCACCTGAGAGCAGCAGTGCGGAGTCAAATAAGCGGCCTTTGACTTCGTCCCATAAAGCCGCATTACGCAATGACGTCTCAACAATGTCATCAAGCATTCTGCGCTCAGTTTTACCTTGAATACGTAATCCAAAACACACATTCTCGTAAATACTCATGGGAAATGGATTGGGGCGCTGAAAAACCATGCCGACGTCGGGGCGTAGTTTGGCTACGTTTTCTTTTTTATTATAAATATCACGACCATCTATCTGCACTTCACCACTAAATGCATATTTTTGGTTAAGCTCATTCATTCGGTTAAAGCTACTTAGCAATGTCGATTTACCACAGCCACTTTGACCAATCATCGCCGTTATTTTATTTTTCGGAATGCGCATATTTATTTTGTTCAGTACAAGACTGTTATTTAACCATACGCTGAAATCATTCACCTTGATGGCCGTTTGCTCATCTGTGAGCTCGTCTAACGCAAGAGTTTCAGTTTCAAAAAGCTTTAACATAAGGGCTGTTTACTATTCCTATGGCTACCAGAACCGCGATTAAAACGGTAATTAAAACGGCGATAAATAGCTCGATAAAAAATGCTATACATAACGCAATGACTTAGACTAAATACGAACATAACGATCGCGCAGTCGATTACGCACGATAATAGCAAATAAATTTAAGATGAAAACTATTAACAATAGCAACATGCAACTCGCAAACATCATTGACGAGCCCTGCGTGTTTGTTTGATTATGAAACGCCCCATCATAAATGAACACACCTAAATGCATAAACTGACGCTCTAAATGTAAAAACGGAAATTCGCTATCTACAGGTAAACTCGGCGCAAATTTTACCGCGCCCACAAGTATTAGCGGTGCAACTTCTCCAGCCGCGCGGGCAATAGCTAAAATTACGCCTGTCATTATACCTGGGCTGGCTACCGGCAACACCGTCTTCCAGATGGTTTCGATTTTAGTTGCACCTAACGCATAACTGCCTGCTCGCAAGCCTTCCGGAACGCGACGCAAGCCCTCTTCTGTGGACACAATTACCACCGGAAGAGTTAACAATGCCATAGTCAACGCAGCCCAAAACAAGCCCGGGGAACCAAATGTAGGTGATGGCAAAGAGCCGCTATAAAAGAGTGAATCAATAGAGCCTCCCAAGGTATATACAAAAAAGCCTAAGCCAAATACGCCATATACAACACTCGGTACGCCAGCCATGTTACTTACACAAATCCGAATCACCGATGTTGTCATATTATTGGGCGCATATTCATGCAAATAAATGGCGGCCATGGCACCAAAAGGCGCAACGATAACCGCCATCAATAAAACCATTAATACCGTGCCAAATAACGCAGGAAAAACGCCACCACTCGTAGAAGCTTGTTTGGGGGATTCGGAGACAAATTCTATTATCTTATTTGCGCTGTAAGAAACTTTATCAAATAAGCTCATCAGATTTGGCTGAAATAGATGGTCAATGTCTTTAACGAGAACATCAACAGGTTGTCCTGACACGTCAATAAAAATTACGCGATAAGAGGCGATCTTTTCAATCAAGGCTTCGGCTTTTTGCTGCCAGTAAGTGAATTTTTCAAGCTCTTTCAACCGCGCAGGTGCTTGCTCGCTGACACCAGATTGATTCAACTGTGCAATTTTACGATGCAGTGCAGTCAAATAGTTAGTTTGTATCTCGCGTAGCTCACTTTGAAAAATAGCCACACTGACGACTACATCATTTAACTCAGCAAGTTGATAAAGCTTATTATTGGGCGTATTAATCTGTTGAAAATTGCCATATTGAATTGCGCCCGAACGCAAATTAATCTGATAAATAGCATCTACTTGCTCAACAACCATCAGGGGCATAGGTTGCTTTGAACTGGAAAACTGTGCATTAAGTTTGTTAGTTAGTGCTGCATTAAACTCATCAATATCATCTGAACTGGGCACAAATACACTAACTTCATCGTTTGCTTTATCATAGGTGGTGACTTTAAAAACTTGTGACGGCCAAAAGTAAGCCGAGCCTTTTAACACAATAAAGAGCACTAAGCTTATCAACGCAATCAATAAAACAGCAGCACTTAGGCCACTAGCAAAGCTTGAGATTGTTTGTTTTTCCGTCGCACTAAATTTACGCATCGGTGTATACCTTGCGTAAGCGGTTGCGTAAAATTTCCGCTGCAGTATTAACAATAAAGGTAAAAATAAACAAAATGCTTGCCGTTAAAAACAAGGTATTAAAATGACTACTGTTTACATTTGATTCTTGCATTTCTATTGCTAAGTTAGCCGTCATGGAGCGCAAACCTTCCAAAATATTCCAGTCACTAATAGGCGTATTACCCGTGACCATCAGCACAATCATAGTTTCACCGAATGCGCGGCCAAAACCCAACATTACCGCAGAGAGAATACTTGGCATTGCAACTGCTATAATGACACGGCGCAACGTTTGTAATTTAGTCGCACCCAGCGCAAAAGAGGCTTGCTTAATGCTTTCAGGCACTTCGAACAATGCATCTTCAGCCAACGAATAAATGCTTGGTGATATGGCCACACCCAATGCGATAGCAACGACGATTGTGGTTTTCGAGATAGTCATTATATTGTCATTTTGCTCGCCAAATTCGGCACTGCCAAACAGCATAAACCGCCATACGTCACTGAGTGAAAAACAAAATAGTCCGAGTAGCACTACTGCCAGAATAATAACCAGAATTTCCCAGCGGCGGTCAAACTTATCGTCAAACAAGCTGGCGACTCTTGATTGCAACAAAGCAGCGATAACAAGCAATATAGGCAAAGCGACAATAAACAAGATAACCGAAAGCAAGAACTCTTCTGCTATTGGCACCATCCAAACGGCAGCAATAAAGCCAATCACGACAGATGGCACAGCCTCGAGCATTTCTATTGTTGGTTTGAGATATTGCCGCACAGCAGGGTCTGCAAAATATGATGTGTATATGGCCGCCCCCAAAGCTAGAGGGATTGCGACAAATAAAGCAAGGAAAGAAGCTTTTAAGCTGCCCACAATTAAAGGAATAATACTGAATTTAGTTTCATAATTTTCGGCAGCGCTACTAGTCTGCCAAACATATGCTGGTTCTTCATAACCCTCGTACCAAACTTCCGAGAAAAGGCTCTTGAGCGTTGTTATACCTTGCAGGTTTTGAATTTCAAGCGACTGCATTTTGTTATGGTCAAGCACATATAGACGATCACCGAACCAATTTAAGTCATCACCCGGTAACTCCATGTCTTGTGAACTAAATATTTCATTTGTCATTCGGTTTAAAAAAGCGATATCGCCTATTTTCGACAAAATCACCGCTGCGTTCGAGTCCGAATTAAAAGCCATTTGCTCAATGCTCTCTTCTAACTCGCTGATATCAGATTCGTTATGCCGAAAAACAAAATTCCCTTGTTCATTTAGCATTATCCATTTACTTAAAACATGTTGTGGGTCTTGCGTAAAAAAAGAGCGCTGACTAGGAGATAAAAAGATGCGCATTACGTCACGGGATAATAACTGTCGGTCAACTACGTTATTTGTGTGATCAACTAACGACATAATATTTTTCGATATTGTGAGAAGTTGTCTCGACCTTGGTATTGCTTGATATTGGTCAATATCTTGATAAAAATAGTGTTTAAACGCGGCCGGTTGCTTTTTATCAAACCAATAAGTGCTCAGAGTTAAGTTTTCTAGCTTACTTAACATCACAAAGTTACCTGATTTTGAAAACTGCCATTTCCGCGCATCTTCGAATAGATTGACGTTAGATGTGTCAAGGTCAGATAGCTGATTACTGTCACTCAGTGTTGAATTTATTCCGATAGAACTTTCCAGCGTAAGGCTATATTGCTCTTGTTCATAAGACAACTTATACAGCTCAAATAAATTATTGGGGGTGAGCACCCCGACATAGGTCAGCTCCCCTTGTTCAGGAAATAGGATTTGATGCTGACAAGAAAACGGAAAGCGCTTTGTCTCGCTGAAGGCACTCTGCTGATTGCCTTTCTGCTTATCACCCATTGGCGTTCTATCAATTAAGATTAAATCGCATTTATCGACTCCGACATAATGAACCCCAGAACTCAATTCTACTATGCCTGACAACTTGGTTGTTGGCGCAAACAATGAGGTACTCTTTAATATTAATGAGGGTGATTTAAATAAAGGGAATGCATTGCTGAAAATATGCCAAATCAATAATAAAAAAGTAGCTAATACCAGCCAACCAAAAGCGGTCACGACTTTGCGAGCGATCCAGTCTTTGCGAAATCTGCGAGCATTAAATTGATGTTGTTCTTGCTGGTTCATTTAGAATATTAAATTGGGTAGAAAACACGGAATGACTTAGCCATACTAAAGCACTATACTCAAGACAAATCAACAGTTAAGGATCAATCTATTATGCAAGCAATGGTACTCACTTTAATAGGCAAAGACAAACCCGGCTTAGTTGATGCGATAGCCAAATGTATTATTGATGCTGAAGGGAACTGGCTCAAGAGTAGTTTTTGTCAACTTTCTGGACAATTTGCAGGCTTCATCGAAGTTATGCTGCCGCAAGAGAAGCACAATGAATTGCTGCATGCTTGCCATCAACTTGCGCATTTACATATCACTTTACTCCCCTCTAATGCTCATGAAACCGTACTTGATGCCAAGGCTGTGATTATTGTTACCGGTAACGATAGAAGAGGGATCGTTAGTGATATTACGTCTACTTTAAAAACCTTTGATATTAATATTATCGAAATGACTACACAATGTGAAAGTGCACCTAATTGGGGGAGTCCACTGTTTACCGCAAAAGTCATTGTTTCAGTATCACACCAACTGGATTTAGATAATGTTAAATTAGCGATAGAAGATATCACCGATGACTTAATGGTAGAAATTGAAAAAAATTAGCAACGCTTGTCATATTTAGCTATTACGATGTCTGTGACCCCATTCGTTTCAACACGTATTTAAAGAGTAATAATGAACGAAAAAGAGCTTTACTACCCAAAAGAACTTAGCTGGTTGTCATTCAATGAGCGAGTCCTGCAAGAAGCAGCAGACGAAAACAACCCGATTATTGCGCGTATTCGCTTTCTAGGCATTTACTCGAACAACTTGGATGAATTTTATCGTGTGCGCTTTGCAGACGTAAAACGCCAAATCACGATTTCCCACAATGATGGAAATGAAGAGCAAGCGCTAATTTTTGAAACGCTTCTTAAACGTATTCAAGAAAAAGTACATCATTTATCAAAGCGCTTTGACGCCATTCACCGTGATATTACAAAGGCTCTAAGAAGATACAACATCCATATTCTTCGCCATGAAGAGTTGAGCGAAAGCCAACTTATTTGGGCTCGAAAATACTTTAAGAGTAAGGTTTTACTGCACGTTGCCCCCATATTGCTCGATAGCAAAGGCCACTTAATCCAGCGCTTAAATGATAGTTCCGTGTATCTTGACGTGGCCTTGCGCAGAGAAGGTCGAAACACCAAGTATGCCGTTGTAGAGATACCAACCAATGCAATAAGCCGTTTTGTTTTACTGCCACCTGAAAAAACTAAAGTGAAAAAACAGATCATCCTAATTGATGATCTCATCAAACTCTGCTTGTCTGATATTTTTACAGGTTTTGTGAAATTTGATTCCGCTGATGCCTATTCATTTAAAATAACGCGAGATGCCGAGTACTCGATTAATGATGAAATTGACGAAAGCTATGTAGAAAAAATGTCTGAAGGTATGAAGCAACGACTTATTGCTGAGCCCGTCAGGATTATTCACGACGATGGTATGCCCGATGATATGATCAAAGACTTGCGAAAACGCTTAAGAATATCCTCAGAAGACACGATTCAGACGGCAGGACACTATCGCAACTTTAAAGACTTTATAAGCTTTCCAAACGTTGGGCGCAGTTATCTTGAAAATCCGACATTACCCGAGATTTCTAATAAAGCGTTTTCAACCCACGATACTGTTTTTCAGGCAATCGCTAGCAAAGATATTCTTTTATATTATCCGTATCATGAGTTTTTGCATTTCACTGAATTTGTTCGCCAAGCGGCATTCGACCCGCAAGTTAAACATATTCGATTGAACATTTATCGCGTTGCATCACAATCGCGTATTATTAACTCGTTAATTGATGCCGTGGACAACGGTAAGAGTGTAACGGTAGTTGTTGAACTTAGAGCTCGATTTGATGAAGAGGCCAATATCGCATGGTCTAAACGTATGACAGACGCCGGTATTAAAGTTGTTTTAGGTAACCCTAATGTGAAAATTCACAGTAAACTTTGTGTAGTGTCGCGGGATGAACGCGGCATAATGAAACATTATTCGCACTTTGGAACAGGTAATTTTAACGAAAAAACGGCAAAAATATACACTGATTTGAGTTTATTTACGTGCAACCAAGAGCTAGCTTTAGAATGTATTCAAGTGTTTGACATGATCCAGAATCCATTTAAAAAGATGAAGTTTCAGCACTTACAACTGTCACCAATTAACGCGCGCAATAAAATACAGTCTCTAATAAGACAAGAAATCCAGCGTGTCAATGAAGGTCACGAAGGACTAATAACAATAAAAATCAATAATTTAGTTGATAAAGAATTGATTGATAATTTATATCATGCTAGCCAGTCTGGCGTGAAAATAAGGGCTATTATTCGAGGTATGTGTGCATTAATACCGGGTGTAAAAGGCCTCAGTGAAAATATTGAAGTCATTAGTATTGTCGACCGATATTTAGAGCATCCGCGTATCATGGTATTTCAGAATGGTGGCGATAAGCGAGTTTACATTTCATCCGCTGATTGGATGACGCGTAATATGGAGTATCGAGTTGAAGTTGGTTGTCCTGTTTACGATACTGACGCAATCGAAATGATAGAAGACCTATTGGATATTCAGTTCAAAGATACCTTAAAGGCCCGCATCATTGACGAGCACCAAGTCAATAATTATGTAAAACGCGGTAATCGCAAAAATTTGCGCTCGCAAGTTGAAATACATAAGTACCTCACAAAAAAGGAAGCACTTTAATTGCAGACCTTAGAAAATGTTTTTGAAGATGTCCAAACTCGTGATATCAACCTTTATGCTGCTTTAGATATTGGTTCTAATAGCTTTCATTTAGTTATTGCAAGAGTCGTTGCAGGCTCGTTGCAAACGGTGCAAAAAATAAAACACAAAGTTAGACTGGCGGAAGGGTTGAACGATAAAAACATTCTATCTGACGAAGCCATGGATCGCGGTTTAACGACATTACAAAGTATGGCGGAGAGCATGCAAGGGCTCCAGCCGGCGCATGTTCGAATCGTTGCCACGCATACATTGCGCAAAGCGCGCAATGCGAAAGTATTCTTGTCCAAAGCTCGAAAGGTGTTTCCCTACCCTATTGAAATTATTTCAGGCCCTGAGGAAGCTCGTTTAATTTATACTGGTATTGCCAATACCACCCAATCTGAAGGTAACCGCTTAGTTATCGATATTGGCGGTGGCTCAACCGAGTTTGCTGTTGGTGAACACCTACTACCAGTCATGTGTAAAAGCGTACAAATGGGTTGCGTGAGTTATCAACAACGGTATTTTGCGGACGGTATTATTACCAAAAAAGCCTTTCAAGCGGCAATAACTGGGGCTCGCCAGGAGATTGAATTAGTTGTTGGCAATTTAAAACGTTTTAAATGGGACACGAATATTGGTGCATCAGGCACCATTCGATCTATTTGCTCAGTATTGACTGCGCAGTCGCAAAGCGAAAATGACGTTCCTATTACTAAGACAGGTTTGAATGAGTTAATGCAAGCTTGTTGTGAAGTTGGTCATTCAGGCGAGCTAAACTTACCTGGCTTAACCGATGATAGAAAACCGGTATTTGCTGCAGGGCTAAGCATTCTGGTTGCTATTTTTCGTAGTTTAAATTTAAGTTCAATGGCGGTGAGCGGTGCTGCCTTGCGCGAAGGTGTTCTGTATGAAGCGCATGATACTGGCGCTAATAAGAATATCAGGGAGCGCACTGCTCAGAGCTTAGCAACACGCTATGACGTAGATACGCTTTATGCTAAGAAAGTGTGGGGGACGTGTATTAAAATTTATGAACAAGCGGCAGAAGCTTGGGACATTAACACATGGGATTTACGTCACTTATTAGGTTGGTCAGCACTTTTACACGAAGTCGGCTTGCAGATTAACTCCAGAGGCGTGCAACGTCACTCCAGCTATATCATTGAACAAAGTGACTTACCTGGGTTTAACCAAGAACAACAAAAGCTGTTAGCAGCCTTAGTTCGAAACCACCGTAAAAAAATAAAACTCGATGACATACCTACTTTTGTTAACTACAACGAAACCGTTGTGCTGAGATTATTAGTCATACTTAGGCTGGGTATATTGCTTAATATTAACCGCCAAGAAAGCCAACTACCCGAATTTGGTCTAGAAATTATTGAACAAAAAATAGCGCTTAGCTTTCCTGATAATTGGTTTGATTTATCGCCACTACTGTTGGCAGATTTGCAGCGCGAAAACCAATACATTGAAGCAACCGGAATGAGTATTCGTATCAAGTAAACGCGATTTTGAAATTGATCGATTTGTCGTTTATTCCTTTTTAGAATAGAGCACTGAATGCAAAAAGGGGTCACTTCAATGAAGTGACCCCTTTTTTATTTAACTGACTGTATATAAAAAAGTTTTACATAACCTAGGTATTAGATGCTTGATAAATGCCTTCAATAGCATTATTCAAAGTTGCAGTGAACTCATCATCTGATTGTTGAAAAGACACACCTTCAGTTAATGCGCGAGAGAAGCTCGCTATCATACCCTTATTTTCAGTTAGTTTTTGATTCGCTACATCGCGTGAATAACCGCCTGACAATGCAACAACCTTTACCACTTTTGGATGTTCAATACATTCTTTATAGAAGTTTGCAGATTCTGGCAACGTGAGTTTCAACATTACGTGCTGGTCACCAGATAATGCATCAAGTTCTTTTAAAATAGCCGCTTTTAATAAGACTTCAGCTTGTGCTTTTTCGGGACTGTTGATATCAACTTCAGGCTCAATAATAGGAACTAAACCGGTTGCTAAAATTTGCTTAGCAACGACAAACTGTTGAGCAACAGCAGCTTTAACACCTTTTTCATTTGCTAGTTTCACCACTGACCGCATTTTGGTACCAAAAACGTCTTGTGCATTCGCCTTTGCTAGCAACTCATCAAGTCCAGTGATTGGCTTCATTAATTGAACGCCGTTTACTTCGTCTTCCAACCCCTTATCTACTTTTAAGAATGGAACAACATTTTTTTGTTGCCACAAATAATGTGCGCTAGATAGACCTTCAACATCACGATCCAATGTGTTCTCAAATAAGATAGCACCTAATACGCGCTCTCCGGTAAATGCTGTACTCGTCATTATGCGAGTGCGCATTTGATGTACACACGTGAACATTTCTTCGTCGTTTGTGTAGGCTGACTCGTCAACACCATAAAGCTTGAGCGCTTTAGGTGTGCTTCCACCGCTTTGGTCTAATGCGGCAATAAAGCCAACTTCGTCTTTTATTTTTGCCAACATGTTTTGTTGTACTTGAGTTGTCATCTAACGCTCCTTTCTGTGTTTGCGAGCTATTTTGCTCAATATAACTATGTTAGCTCTATTTTATATGCCTTGCCACTTCTGATTCAGCAGTCAGCAGGCAGTCTAACCGAGACTACCGCAAAATAAGTGCAGCTTTAGTCTCTATCTAAAATCGCAACTGCAGGTAAAGTTTTACCTTCTAAAAATTCTAAAAAGGCACCACCACCGGTCGAAATGTAAGACACTCTGTCTTCAATACCATACTTTTCGACCGCAGCGAGCGTATCACCGCCACCCGCAATAGAAAAAGCATCGCTGTCGGCAATAGCCATGGCTAATGCTTTTGTCCCTTCGCCAAATTGATCAAATTCAAATACACCAACTGGACCATTCCACACAATAGTGCCAGCTTGTTTAATAATAGCGGCTAAGGTCTTTGCTGTTTCAGGCCCAATATCAAATATCATATCGGCGTCATTAACCGCGCTCACCGCTTTTAAAGTAGCCGGGGTTGATTCTGAAAACTCAGTACCGGTTACCACGTCAGTTGGCACCGGTATCTCACCATTATTCTCTTTGGCAGCTTGCATTAATCGCTTTGCCTCCGGAATAAGACTTTCTTCAAACAACGACTTACCAACGTTGTGGCCTTGTGCAGCAATAAATGTGTTAGCGATACCACCACCCACAATAAGCTGATCAACTTTGCTAGCTAATGATTCAAGTACAGTTAACTTTGTGGACACTTTTGAACCACCAACAATAGCCACTAATGGCCGTGCGGGGTTATCTAACGCTTTACCTAAGGCTTCAAGTTCTCCAGATAATAACGGTCCTGCGCAAGCTTCGGTAGCGAATTTAGCTACGCCATGAGTTGATGCTTGAGCTCTATGCGCCGTGCCAAATGCATCCATTACAAAGACATCACATAAAGCTGCATATTGCTTAGCTAGAGTCTCATCGTCTTTCTTTTCACCTGGATTAAAGCGCACATTTTCGAGTACAGTCACTTTGGCAGATGAAGCATCGAGGCCATTCAGATAGCTAGTAGCTAAGACCACTCCACCATCAAGTGCTTTGTTCAAGTAGTCCACCACCGGCTGCAATGAAAATGCAGGATCGTACTCACCTTCTGTAGGACGACCTAAGTGCGACATCAACATTAGGCTTGCACCTTTTTCTAAGGCTAGTTTTATGGTTGGGAGAGAGGCGCGAATTCGAGCGTCAGAGGTCACAATACCCTCTTTTACAGGTACATTTAAATCCTGCCTGATTAGCACCCGCTTCCCTTGTAAGTCTAACTCTTGCATTTTACGAATGGTCATTACCGTCTCCTTTCAAACGTTTTAAAAAATTAACTATTAAGTTGATGCATGTATAACGCAGTGTCGAGCATACGGTTTGCAAATCCCCATTCGTTATCGCACCAAACTAATGTTTTAACTAGCTGCTTGTGACTCACTCTCGTTTGCGTACCATCGACAATTGAAGAGTGTGGGTCGTGATTAAAATCGATAGATACCAGTGGTTCTTCGGTGTAGTCAATAATGTGTTTTAGGTCGCCATGCGCACTCTTTTTCAGTGCTGCATTAACATCGCTAACCGTTACTTTGTCACGTAAAGTGACACTCAAGTCCATGGCAGTCACATTAATAGTGGGCACTCTCACCGCAATTGCTTCAAACTTACCTGCAAAACGCGGTAAAATTCTTTCAATGCCGACCGCTAAGCGTGTATCCACGGGAATAATAGAGTGACTCGCAGCGCGCGTACGACGTAAATCAGGATGGTAAGCATCAATTACCGGTTGATCATTCATGGATGAATGAATAGTAGTAATGGTGCCACTTTCAACACCAAAAGCATCATCAAGCACCTGAATAATGGGTACAATGCAATTGGTAGTACATGAGCCATTCGACACAATAACATCACTTGATTTTAAACTTGTATGATTAATACCAAACACAATAGTTGCATCCATATCATGTCCACAAGGTTGTGAAAATAAGACTTTCTTTGCTCCACTCTTAATGTGTTGCTGAGCTGACTCTCTGGAACTAAACACACCCGTGCATTCCAACACAATATCTACATTAACTTTTGACCATGGAAGGTCTTCAATGTGATTTTCGTGAAAGAGTGGAATTTTGTCGCCCTGAACAATTAAGCATTTGTCTGTATAATCAACACTACCTTTGAATCGACCATGTGCAGTATCGTATTTTAACAAATGTGCTACGCCTTCAGGCGAGGCAATTTCATTAATGGCGACCACTTGAATTTGATTATTGCGTGCGGACTCATAGAGTGCGCGCAAGACATTTCGGCCAATGCGACCGAAACCATTTATAGCGATGCGCAGCATTACGCTGCACTCACTGGGTGAAACAAATTAAACGTGGTTCTCAAATCCTACTTCAGTCCTTTTGCAACGTTATAAACTGCATCTGTTGTAATATTAAAGTAAGCAAATAAGTCATTTGCTGGTGCCGATTCACCAAAACTATCCATCCCGACAACAGCGCCATCTAAACCTACATACTTGTACCAAGTATCTTTTGCAAGTGCCTCAACAGCTACTCGTTTAGTTACTGAACGCGGCAACACCGTTTCTTTATATTCTGCTGATTGACGGTCAAATAAGTCAGTACATGGCATTGATACAACACGTGTTGGCGTGCCTTCAGCATTAAGTTTCGCTGCAGCCTCAACCGCTAGA
This sequence comes from Glaciecola sp., assembly GCA_034112105.1. Taxonomy (GTDB): domain Bacteria; phylum Pseudomonadota; class Gammaproteobacteria; order Enterobacterales; family Alteromonadaceae; genus Glaciecola. The sequence goes on from JAWUVZ010000128.1 coordinate 13,472, forward strand.
TGTACTTCAGAACCCGTTGCAATTAACATTATTTCAGGCACTCCGTTGCTATCGACTAATACATAGCCACCACGTTCTACGTCAGATAATTGCTGTGCATTTCGGCTTTGCTGTGGCAAGCCCTGACGAGTAAATATTAACGTTGTTGGGCCATCAGTTCTCTCAATTGCGGCTTTCCAAGCAATAGCAGATTCAACTTGATCGCATGGACGCCAGTTGTCTAAGTTGGGTGTTGCCCTCAATGCAACCACTTGCTCTACCGGCTGATGCGTTGGCCCGTCTTCACCCAATCCAATTGAGTCGTGCGTGTATACAAATATGCATGGCTGTTTCATAAGCGCAGCCATTCTGACTGCATTACGAGCGTATTCCATAAACATTAAGAATGTTGCACCGTAAGCTTTAAAGCCGCCATATAAAGTAATACCGTTCATCATTGCCGACATACCAAATTCACGTACGCCGTAATAGAGATAATTACCTGATGCGTCATCTTTGCTGACGCCTTTGCTACCCGACCAAATTGTTAAGTTAGAACCAGCGAGATCGGCAGAACCACCTAATAATTCAGGTAACAATGGACCAAACGCATTTAATGCGTTTTGCGACGCTTTTCGCGTTGCTATATTTTCAGGGTTGTCTTGCAAACCACGAATATACTTAGCGCTCTGATGTCCCCAAGATTCAGGCAACGTATTATTTTTTCTACGGATAAACTCTTCAGCTAACTCAGGATAAGCTTGCTGATAGTCGGCGAACAAAGCTTCCCAATTGGCTTCATCTGAAGCACCTTTTGTTTTCGCATCCCAACCAGCGTAAACGTCGGCAGGAATGTCAAATGGAGCGTACGGCCAGTTTAGTTGTGTTCTAACTAACTAATTTCAGCGTCACCCAGCGGTGCGCCATGGCAATCTTCTTTGCCTTGCTTATTCGGTGAACCAAAACCAATGACTGTTTTACAGCAAATTAAGGTTGGACGAGCAGTATCTGCTTTAGCTTGCTCGATAGCCCTGCTAATTTGCACAGGATCATGACCATCAACGTCACTGATCACTTGCCAACCGTACGCCTCGAATCGCTTCGGCGTGTCATCACTGAACCAGCCCTCGACTTCACCGTCGATAGAAATTCCATTATCATCCCAAAACGCAACTAATTTGCCTAAACCTAATGTACCAGCAAGTGAGGAAGCTTCATGGGAGATACCTTCCATTAAGCAACCGTCACCCAAGAACGTATACGTTTGGTGATCGACAATAGCAAACTTGTCACGGTTAAATTGTGCGCCTAGCACTTTTTCGGCAATGGCCATACCAACAGCATTAGTAAGACCCTGTCCTAATGGACCAGTCGTTGTCTCGACGCCTGGTGCATAGCCGTATTCTGGGTGGCCTGGTGTTTTAGAATGCAATTGACGAAATTGCTTTAATTCCTCAATGGGCAATTCGTAGCCTGAGAGGTGCAATAGTGAATAAAGTAACATTGAGCCATGGCCGTTCGATAACACAAAACGGTCTCTGTTTGCCCAATTTGGGTTTTGTGGATTGTGCGACAAGAAGTCTGTCCACAAAACTTGAGCAATATCGGCCATTCCCATTGGTGCGCCAGGGTGACCTGACTTCGCTTTTTGAACAGCGTCCATACTTAACGCACGGATGGCGTTGGCTAGATGACGACGTGATGGCATGAGCTCTCCTTGAAACTTCAATTACGTATTACGTACAAGACTGACTCCGTCAATAGAAGTTAATCTCAAAATAGACCGCGTATTCTCTTACAGTAGGCTCCTTTGTTCAATCATTATTCGGCGTTTTTGTCTGCATTTTTTTGACTAAATCACGCTTTATAAAATCCGAATTGCAACTGGGGCCACAGCAAGCAATATATAAATTAGACTTTTAGACGTCTAGAAGTAAATATTGGTTAAATTCTAAATTTGTTCTACAATACGCCACAGAAGTTGCTAAAGTTGATTGGCTGCAAGTATATCCCTTTTACAAATCGGGATAATTGCACCTTTTGGCGAAAAATCACTTACGTGAAGCGAAAAAACACTGATATTTTGTTCATTGCAGATATTAGCCCAAGGCGCTAATAATTTTAAAGCATCAACTATCAATCGTTTACGCTTAACTAGAATTAAAGTAGAGACCTCAAGAATGTCTGTGCTGAAACGAATATAGGATAATCAATGGCAAGTCACTTATTTACATCAGAATCCGTATCTGAAGGTCATCCAGATAAAATTGCAGACCAAATCTCAGATGCTGTTCTTGATGCCATCTTGGAAATCGATCCTAAAGCGCGTGTAGCGTGCGAAACATATGTAAAGACAGGAATGGTGCTGGTAGGCGGTGAAATCAATACTAATGCTTGGGTTGATATTGAGGAGTTAACCCGTAAAACGGTGAATGAAATTGGCTACACTCACTCTGATATCGGGTTTGACGGTAATTCGTGTGCTGTTTTGAATGCAATAGGTAAACAATCTAACGATATTAATCAGGGTGTTGACCGTGATTCGCCCGAAGAACAAGGCGCTGGAGATCAAGGTCTAATGTTTGGTTATGCAAGCAACGAAACCGAAGTATTAATGCCAGCTCCAATCACTTTTGCTCATCGTCTCGTGCAAAAACAAGCCGAAGTACGTAAAAGTGGGAAGTTAAATTGGCTAAGACCAGATGCTAAAAGCCAAGTAACCTTTATTTATGAAAATAATAAACCAGTAGGTATCGACGCAGTAGTACTTTCAACTCAGCATTGTGATTCAATTTCAACTGATGAGCTTCGAGAAGCGGTCATGGAAGAAATTATCAAACCTGTGTTACCTGCACAATGGTTATCTAGTAAAACCAAGTTTCATATTAATCCGACCGGACGTTTTGTTATTGGTGGCCCAATGGGCGATTGTGGCTTAACCGGTCGTAAAATTATCGTCGATACCTATGGCGGTATGGCGCGTCATGGTGGTGGTGCATTCTCCGGTAAGGATCCATCAAAAGTTGACCGTTCTGCAGCATATGCAGGCAGAT
>JAWUVZ010000129.1:0-64112 GCA_034112105.1 Glaciecola sp.
AGTAATTCAATAAAGAGCGCTTACTGTCCACTCTCTTCCATTGCGGCTAGTTCGCTTATCCGTAAGCTTTGAGTTCCAAACATTAATTTATCGAATTATTATAATAATTGGGCTTTGGATTTTCTCAGTTCCAAACTTTAGGAAGTTTTGAGACAGTCTAGGTTCGATAAACCGAGGTGTGCAAGACGTCTCAGTTTCACACATTAATATACTCGCACACTAACGACCACTCACACCTTTTGCTACTTTGATAACACGGGTAGAGATTGACGTCGTAAAACGATGCACACCTGGCAAGCCGCTAAGTTCTTCGCGCAATAGACTGTCTAGTTCTGCTATATTGTCTGCTAACACTTCCATAATGTAGTCAAATTCTCCTGTAATTGCTTGGCACCAACGAATACTGCGATGTTTATTAACCGCTTGCTCGAACGCTTTATAATCCGCGAATTCAACGATTACTTGCACTATCGCACGAACTTCTAAACCGAGCTTCTCCGGATTAATACGCGCGCCATAACCTTCAATTACACCAGCGGTTTGTAAGCGGTTAACCCGATTCCAGCACGGAGTTTTGCTCAACCCAATTTTTTCACCTAACAATGAAAAAGACTGCCGACCATCCTCTTCAAGCAAACGAATAATGTGCAAATCTAGATCATCAAGAACGATAGCTTTCATTTTTAAACACTTTTAGCAATTACGTTCTTCTCATTCTAGTTTTAATGAAACATAAAGAACAATGTTTTTTACAATAACGAATAATATAAGGGCATAAAATATAAATTCAGAGTGCACCATGTTTCGCGAAAAATACATCAACGAATTAAATAACCCGCAAATGCTCGACTATGGCGTTTACTTACAATGCGATAAGCTATTGTCCTGTCAAAAACCCTTAGCTGAACTTTCTACTCATGATGAATTGCAGTTTCAACTGGTACATCAAGTAGAAGAGCTTTGGATGAAACAAATTATTTTTACGCTCATTGATGTAATTGAAAAAATACAATTAGAGCAATCCATACCTGTCCTGTCACAACTGAAGCGCGTCCATATGGTTCAACGTCTAATGATCCAACAATTGGATTTACTAGAGACAATGTCGCCAAAGGAATACCAGCAAATTAGATTGCAACTGGGTAATGGCAGTGGTCAAGAATCTCCGGGCTTTGTTACATTACTGAAAATGCCAAAGGATATCTGGCAAATTTTTGAAAAGCACTATTTACATGACCGAAAACAGACGGTTCAAGACATTTATGACAAACAATTCAGTCACTGTGATGCTTATGCCGTAGCTGAAGCATTAATTGAATTTGACGAATTAATGCAAAAATTCAGATGGAATCATATGTTTTTGATTCGACGCTCAATTGGTATTAACTCTAACTCACTCAAAGGTCGCCCAGTAGAAATACTCCAAAACGGCGCACGTCAGCAATTCTTTCCTGAGCTTTGGGATGTTCGCAGTCAAATGAGTGATACGTGGGGCCAAGAGTATGGCAAAGTGCGCGATTCAATTAGTAAGAAAAAATAAAAAAGCCCCGTATCAATAGTAGTGAAAAGCGGAGCTCTTACGGATATTTAACCTAAGCTTTTATAAAGATTGCTTAGGTTACTATTACGTATGGTGTTTAGAAGAACGTATAAACCAAGTTAACTGAAGTTTCAGTATCTAAGTTATCACGACCGCCTGTGACGTCAGAGTTGTGGTCAAATTTGAGCGCAACTTTCATTGACAACCCCCCTGCAATTTTTGCACTAACTGCGCTCTCTGCACGAGATTTAGTGTTATTCGAACCCACTTCTGTTGAAAAAGTTTGCGTAAACTTTGCCGTTTCTGAAAGGTTGTATGCGTAAGCAAAGGCACCACGAGCTACCGCACCGTTTTCTGATTCAGTGGTAAGGTTGCCATCGGTGTCAGTAACAAAACGGTCAGCAAATGAATAACCAGGACCGATACTGAATTCAAAGCTACTTATATCGTCTTTCCAAAGTTTTTGGTTCCAACCTGCAGCTAGTGTTGATTGAAAATCAAATTCACTGAAACGGTCATCTTCATATGAAGCAAAGCCAAATAAACGGTGATCAGGATTTTCCAACTTATAGTTACCTTGCGCAGAAGCAAACTTCTTATCAGCTGACGTTGTTTCAATACCATCAACGGTGTCTTTCTTGTACAGTGCCTTAAATGTAAATTCATTGCTCCACATCTCAAGCTCTTGTTTCGCGTTTAATGCGCCATTAGCTGAAGTGGTTTCGGTGTTACCTGAGGTAAAAATAAAGCCAAGCTCACCGTCCATTGTAAATGTAGCTTCTTGTGCCTGTGTTCCAGACGCCAAAAGCGCTAAGGCAGTAATTGCCGATATAGTTGAAAGTTTCATAAATTTTCTCATATTATATTTTAAGATGGCTCGAAACAGCGAATAGCGTAGCCGTAAATAAAAACGACAAACATGTTATCGTTTATTTTTAGTTTAGCAAGCTAAAAAAATTGATAAATCAAGGAGACACTCGTTTCTGTGCTTAGTGCTTAGATCTTCGTTTCTTTGCAGCGCCCCATCATTGTACATAACCACAAATGAGAATTTCATTGCCAAAGATTGAATAATACTCGCGGTGAGCGTTGTTTCAGACCGAGAGCGATTTGTTTCCTGACCCGCCTCTGTACTAACAAATTATCTACACCTTGCTGAGTCACTCAAGGCCAAACGGTAATCGAGTGAGGCGCGTACTATCATTTCACTTAAAACGTCATACGATTTGGAGGCATCTTCATCAACTACCTCTCGCTCCGAGTAAGCATATCCAGGCCCAACACTGTATCTAAATTGACTATCTTTATTTCTCCAAACATGAGCACTCCAGCCTGTTGCAAGGGCACTTTGGTAACGGAAACCATTGAATCTATCAGTGTCATATTCTGCATAAATAAATAAGCGGTTGTTTTTTGAAAGCAGCTTATAGTCCAGCTGTGCACTCGCTAAAAAGCGTTGCGCCGTTATAATAGTATCAGTATCAGTATCCGTTTTGTTCTGTTTATAAACGATTTCGCTGTGGTAATTATTACTCCATCGACGCATTTCATGTTCGGAAGTAAGTGCAGCCTTAAATGTGGTTGTATTGGTATTGCCGCTTGCGGCTAACATACCAAACTCACCACTGAGTGATATACCTTGCGATTTTTGTTTGAGTTTCTTTTCTTTTAGATAAAGTTTTTTCAAGATGTCATTAGACGCACTTGTCTGAAATGACAAAATGAGGAGCACAGAACAAAGCCCAAGAACTGGAGTATATTTAGATCTAGACATGTTGTTTGTATAGCTATGTAAAGTTTACGATTTTACGAGTTCATCAACTTCGCAATTTTAGAAGTTTCTAAACGAGAATACCCCATGATCATATCATAGTCTTCATTGCTCAAGCCAACGGTCTCTAACGCTTCGAGGTTAATTAGTGGGATATTTTCAATCTTAACATCAGTACCTTCAGATTCGCATTCACAAATTGCCATTGCAATATAAAGAATACATTCGTCTAAATTCATTTGTTTTTTCTGCGGATGCGACAACGCTTTCAACGGAGCTACTAATGAACTCGGTAAATTCCAATCTTCAATAATCAGCCCACTGCATTCTGCGAAGGTAAACCTGAAGTATTTCATTTGTTTTGCCATTGGTGCAGTAGTCTCATGGTCATTACGAAAATCTGTATAGACCTGAGTATGTTTGCTGGCAACAATCAACTCGCTTAGCCCCTGGAGAATACCCAAAACAAAAAAACGTTCGCTACCACGTGACTGCTTTTGTTGAGCGATACTTTTCGCAATCACTCCACACATAACCGCTTTTTGCCAATATTGTGCAAAATCAATAACAGATGAATTAAAGGCCTTAAAAGCAAGATTAGCAGTTTCAGCAATAGAAATGTTATATGCTGCTTCACCACCAATGACATTTAACGCTTTTGCAACCGTCTCAATTTGACTGGGGAATCTGAATAATGCGCTGTTCGCTAATCTTAGGGTTTTCGCACTCAAAGAAGGATCCACAGAAATTAATTGTGCGATGTCGTTTAAGTCTTTTCTTGAGTCATCCAGGGCAGCCCTAAGACTTACGCATGTAGCTGGCAGCGTAAATGATTTTGACGCAAATTTAACAATCGGCTTAAGTGACATATTTCCAATCTGAGAGAAGATTTAGTAGTGAGTATACTTCATTAACATTTTTGTAAGGTGGTGATAATAATACTGTGTAAGGATAATCTATACCTTAAAAAGCTAGGTTTAACGTAAGTCAATAATACACAAGTAATTTACACAATAAAATTACGTGACAAAATAACACTATTAAAATAATTTATTTTGCTTTTCAAGCGTAACTTGTTCCTTTGTTTCTATTTTTTTACGCAACCACGCCTGTTTGCGTCGGTTACATGCTTTGACAACGATTCGTTTAGTTTGGTCATCTATTTTTAACCAGTGAAGTCGTTCTTCTCGGCTTCTGAAACACCCTTTGCAATAGCCGCGCGGACCTGATTGGCAGACACCAATACATGGACTCGGAATGGCAAAAAACTCTAGCTGTTGCATATCGTTCATATGGCAAATGTCTCGGCTCAATAGACTGTTGTATACAGTCTGAAACTATTATTAACACATAACTACCCAACCTGTGAATAGAATAACAACCGCAAACTCTGTTTTATATATATTTTTATTTACATCATACAACTTGTCGGGCGGAAAAAGGTACTGCTTGTATTTATCTAACATTGCTAGTGTCTTTTAATGAGCCGCAATCTACAAATCTAGACACAGAAACTTACTCACAAAACCTCATCAGACCGCAAAGCTCTGCGATGAAGCTTACAGTGGCAACGCTCCTCACACTTCAAGCACTCGGCTTTGTTATAAAGCAAAAAAAAGCCGATACTTCAAACGTATCGGCTTCATGTTCATTAACCCATAAGCGTGATTATTTTTTCTTCGCTTTTGGATTTGGCATATCTGTGATGCTGCCTTCGAATAACTCAGCGGCAAGACCTATTGATTCGTTCAATGTTGGGTGAGCATGGATTGTTAATGCAATATCTTCTGCATCAGCACCCATTTCGATAGCTAAACCGATTTCACCGAGCATTTCACCAGCGTTAGTGCCGACTATAGCGCCACCGATAACACGACCAGTGTCTTTTTCAAAAATCATCTTAGTTAAACCATCAGTCGCAGCGCAAGCAATTGCACGACCCGACGCAGCCCATGGGAATGTAGCAACTTCGTAATTAAGGCCTTGCTCTATCGCTTCTTTTTCAGTTACGCCAACCCAAGCCACTTCTGGCTCAGTATAGGCAACCGAAGGAATGCATTTTGGATCGAAGTAATGCTTCTTACCAGCTATAACCTCAGCAGCAACATGACCCTCATGTGCTGCTTTATGAGCAAGCATAGGTTGACCAACCAGGTCACCGATAGCAAAGATGTTAGATACGTTTGTGCGCATTTGTTTATCAACGTCGATGAAACCACGATCGGTTACCGTTACGCCGGCTTTCTGTGCGGCAACGAGTGAACCATTTGGCTTACGACCAACAGCAACGAGCACTCTGTCATAACGAACTGGCTCAGCTGGTGCTTGTTTACCTTCAAACGTGACATACAAACCATCATCTTTTGCTTCAATACCAGTTACTTTAGTTTCAAGCATCGTATTGAACTTATTTTTGATAGTTTTCATGTACATTTTAACAATGTCTTTATCGGCAGCAGGCATAAGTTGGTCAAGAAACTCAACAACATCGATTTTTGAACCTAGGGCATGATAAACAGTTCCCATTTCAAGACCGATGATACCGCCACCTAATACCAGCATTTTACCCGGGATGTCGCGCATTTCTAATGCACCCGTTGAATCCATTACACGTTCATCCTTTGGAACGAACGGTAAGCTTACTGGTTCAGAACCAGCAGCGATAATGGCGTTATCAAACGTAATGGTTGTTTTGCCGTCTTTACCTTCAACTTCAATGGTATTTGGACCCGTAAATTTACCATAACCTTGCACATGTTTAACTTTGCGCATTTTTGACATGCCAGACAGGCCTTTAGTCAATTGCTCGACTACACTGTCTTTCCAACCGCGAATTTTGTCTAAGTCGAAAGTTGGCTCACCGAAAGTAACACCGTGCGCAGATAAATGCTTAGCTTCTTGAATCACTTTAGCTACATGCAATAGTGCTTTTGACGGTATACAGCCTACGTTTAGGCACACGCCACCGAGTGTTTCCCGAGCGTCTATTATAATTGTATCTATGCCTAAATCGGCTGCTCTGAATGCTGCAGAATATCCACCAGGACCTGCGCCTAGTACGACCAACTGAGTTTTAATCTCGCTCATTATGACCTCAAAATTATATGATTAAATGCTTGCTCTGCGAGGATCTTACCGATTCACACGCCAACCTGCAAAATTTTTTGTTCCAATGCACTCTTTTGGCACTGGAACACATTCCCCAAGGGTTATTCCTTGAAGGGTTTGGTGTTATAACAAAATACGTCTTAAGTCTGACAATGCACCACTCACATGCACAGTGAAGCGAGCTGCTAGTGCGCCATCAATTACCCGATGGTCGTATGACAATGACAATGGCAACATTAAACGAGGCTCAAAGTCTTTACCATTCCACTTTGGTTTCATCTCTGACTTAGAAACACCTAAAATGGCAACATCGGGGGCATTTACAATGGGTGTAAATGCTGTGCCACCTATTCCGCCCAAGCTAGAAATGGTGAAACAACTGCCTTGCATATCTGCCGACTTCAACTTACCGTCTCTTGCTTTGGCACTAATCTCCATTAGTTCTCGGGAAATGTCCATAATGCCTTTTTTATCAACATCGCGCACAACTGGGACCATTAGGCCTCCGGGAGTGTCCACAGCAATACCAATATGAAAATATTTTTTCATTATCAACGATTCACCAGACTCAGACAAACTGCTGTTAAAAGCAGGGTATTCTTTTAATGCATCTGCGACCGCTTTCATCATAAAGACCAAAGGCGTAATTTTCACCCCAAGTTTACGTTTTTCAGCTATTGCATTTTGTTCCTTACGGAACGATTCTAAGTCAGTAATATCAGCTTCATCAAATTGGGTAACGTGTGGAATTGTTACCCAATTTCTATGTAGATTTGGACCAGAAAGTTTTTGGATCCGCGTTAATGGAACCTCCTCAATCTCACCAAACTTCGCAAAATCGACTTTCGGTTGAGCTAACACTTGTAAGCCACCGCCGGTGTTTCCGCTACCAGCAGAACTACCTGGATTCATCTTCGGACGCGATAATTCGTACTTCACAAATGATTGAACGTCCTCTTTTTGAACACGATTTTTACGCCCTGAGCCTTGCACCTGAGTAAGGTCGACGCCAAACTCGCGAGCTAATCGGCGAACCGAAGGTGACGCGTGTACTTTGCCCGTATTTACTTTATCACCCGCTGATGGATGATGTGGCACTGGCGGTGCTTTAGGTGCTTGTGCCGGCGCTGGTGCACTTGGCGCTGAATCCGTTGATGGCGACGGGGTTGCAACTGCAGACTCAGTTGCACTTGACGTAGTCTCTACTGGTAACTCACCTGCAACTTCTAAAGTTAATACAAGTGACCCTTTAGAGACTTTGTCGCCAACTTTAACAGCTAAACTAACAACTTTACCTGCTTCTGGTGCTGGCACATCCATTGTTGCTTTATCAGTTTCAAGTGTGATCAAGCCATCTTCTGGTTCAACGGTGTCACCCACTGCAACTAACAATTCGATAATATCAACTTCGGTTGCATCGCCTATGTCAGGCACAGTGACTTCAATGATCTTAACGCCACTTGAAGCCGGCGTACTTGTTGTGGCTGCTTCGGATTTAGGTGTCTGTGCTTTTGCTGATTCAGACTCCGGTGCATTAGCTTTTGGAGCTTCAGCTGGACTTTCTGCTGGTGCTGAGGCTTCAGGCTCTGACGCAGCAGCGGCTGATTCCATTTGACCTAACACATCACCTTGCTTAATTTTATCACCTACTTTTACATTGAGTGACTTTATAACGCCAGCGTCAGTGCAAGGAATATCCATACTCGCTTTGTCACTTTCAACCGTCACGATTGATGCTTCTGCATCCACCGCTTCGCCGACAGCGACACAAAGCTCGATGACTTCAACTTCTTCTCCGCCAACATCAGGAACAATAATGTCTATTAAATTTGCCATGTTCGTTCTCCCTAGTTAAGCGTAAAGCGGGTTAATTTTATCTGGGTCGATACCCAAGTCTTTAATCACTTTTGCGAGTGCTTTTTTATCAAAATCACCGGCTTTATAAAGTTCATAGAGTGCTGCAAATGCAACGTTATTTGCGTCTACTTCGAAGTGCTTACGCAGGTTTTCGCGACTATCTGAACGACCAAACCCGTCGGTTCCCAGGACTCGATACGCACCCGGTACGAATGCTCTTGCTTGCTCTCCATAGGCTTTAATGTAATCAGTAGAAGCGATAGTTGGACCATCATTACCATCAGACAATATCTCGGTAATGTAGGGAACACGCGCTTTCTTTTCGAGATTACGCATATTCCAGCGTTCACAATCAATGCCATCACGGGTTAGTTCATTGAAAGAAGTCACACTATAAACTTCCGATTCAACGCCGTACTTTTCGGCTAGTAATGTTGCTGCTTTGCGCACTTCAACTAAAATTGTACCCGAACCTAAAAGTTTCACTTTTAATTTTGCTTTCTTGTCACCAACGGTATCTATCTTATAAATACCTTTGATAATACCTTCTTCACAACCTTTAGGCATTTCGGGCTGAATATAGTTTTCGTTCATTACGGTCATGTAGTAGAACACGTTTTCTTGTTCTTCTAACATTCTGCGACAACCGTCTTGAGTAATGACAGCTACTTCATAACCGTAGGTTGGATCGTAGCTAACACAGTTAGGAATTAAACCCGCTTGCACGTGTGATTGCCCGTCCTGATGCTGTAAGCCTTCGCCATTTAGCGTTGTTCTTCCAGCTGTGCCACCAACCAAGAAACCTCGACATTGACTATCCCCGGCAGCCCAAGCCATATCACCCACGCGCTGGAAACCAAACATAGAGTAATAAATGTAAACCGGTAACATAGGTAAATCGTTGGTAGAGTAAGAGGTTCCCGCAGCGACGAACGACGACATTGCGCCTAACTCGTTAATGCCTTCCTGCAACACTTGACCCTTTTTATCTTCACGATAATAAGCCACTTGGTCTTTGTCTTGTGGAATGTACTTCTGCCCCGTATTTGAATAAATACCTACTTGACGGAATAAGCCTTCCATACCAAAAGTGCGCGCTTCATCGGGAATAATCGGTACCACGTTTTTACCGATTTGCTTGTCTTTTAACAAGACAGTTAGCACGCGGACAAAGGTCATTGTTGTAGAAATTTCACGCTCACCTGACCCTTTAGTAATCGCTTCAAAAGCTTTTAATGGAGGCGCTGGTAAGTCGTGCGTACTCTTGGCTAAGCGCACAGGCATATAACCATGCAAAGCTTCGCGTTTTTCGCGCAAATACTTCATTTCAGGGCTATCTTCATCAAACTTATAATATGGCAAATCACCAATATTTTCATCTGACACTGGAATATTGAAACGGTCGCGATAATGCTTAACGCTGTCAATGTCCATTTTCTTCACATTGTGCGCAATATTTTTGCCTTCGCCCGCAGCCCCCATACCAAAACCTTTAACCGTTTTGGCAAGAATGACTTGTGGACGACCTACCGTTTCAGTTGCCCGTTTATATGCAGCATAAACTTTAACAGGATCATGTCCGCCACGGTTCAAACGCCAAATGTCATCATCTGACATATTCGCAACCATGTCTTTTAACTCAGGGTATTTACCGAAGAAATTTTCGCGTGTATATGCGCCACCTTTGGCTTTGTAGTTCTGATATTCACCATCAACCGTTTCGTTCATAACATCAAGTAACTTACCTGACGTGTCACGCGCTAATAAAGAATCCCAGTAACGACCCCAAATTACTTTGAATACTTCCCAACCTGCGCCGCGGAATGTACCTTCAAGTTCTTGAATGATTTTACCATTACCTCGGACCGGCCCATCTAAACGCTGCAAGTTACAGTTAATTACGAATGTCAGGTTATCAAGACCTTCGCGAGAAGCTAGGCCAATAGCGCCTAATGATTCAGGCTCGTCAACTTCACCGTCACCCATAAAACACCAAACGCGTTGAGCAGAACAATCTTTCAAGCCACGGTTAGTGAGGTATTTCAAAAAACGCGCCAAATAGATAGCTTGCATTGGGCCCAAGCCCATAGATACTGTTGGAAATTGCCAAAAATCAGGCATCAACTTCGGATGTGGATATGAAGATAAACCCTCACCGCCAACTTCTTGTCTGAACATGTCTAACTGACCTTCAGACAAACGTCCTTCAATAAAAGCACGAGAATAAATACCCGGCGATACGTGACCTTGAACAAACAAGTAATCACCACCGTCTTTCTCATTTGGCGCACGGAAGAAGTGATTAAAACCGACATCATAAAGCATTGCAGCAGAAGCAAAACTTGAAATATGCCCACCTAATTCTAGGTCTTTTTTAGAGCCCCGAAGCACCATCATCATTGCATTCCAGCGAATGGCATTTCGAATCTTCGCCTCAATAGTTTGGTCACCAGGCATGGTTGGCTCCTGGCCAGCAGGAATGGTATTGATATAAGCAGTGGTGCCGTCGAAAGGCAAGTGAGCCCCACTACGTCTTGCTTTTTCAATTAACGACTCAAGTAAAAAATGAGCACGGTCAACGCCCTCTTCAGCTAAAACAGCTTCAAGTGCGTCTAACCATTCTTTTGTTTCTGTTGGATCCACATCTGGATGCATCATATCGGTCATGGTGCTTTCCTATATTATGTTTTAACGATGAACGAGGCTAAATAAAGCCGCGCTCTGTTTGCTTAAAGTAAGACAGGCTATCAAGAAACTGCCTTTCCATTTTCTTTTACTTCAATTCTTCGCATAGCGCGTTGTAATTTAACATCGCGTTTATTTATATCTAATAGGGTACTCTCAACAAAACCCAAATGCTCGTTGCTCGCTTCGCGAGCCGCTTCCGGATCTTGCGAACTGATGGCCTGCACGATGGCGTGTCGTTGCTCACGTATTTGTACTTCAACATCGGCACCTGCGCGCAGCATTTCTAAATTTCGTTTGATATTGTCAACTAACATCCCTTGCATACTGCGCATTACATGCAACAACACCATATTGTGAGATGCTTTTGCCATAGTGAGATAAAATTCGACTAGCGCTTGCGCTTCTTTTTCCGTATCGCTGTCGTTATCGGTATCGGTATCGGTTGGTACTTTATTTTGTGCACTTAAGTTTTGTTTTACTTCACTTTTATCTACTGCTGTACTCTTTACTGAAGTGCTCTTTTCCTGAATTTTTGAATTGTGCAAACTAGGCAAGCTATTTAACGCGTTATTCAATGCTAAATAGTCTTCTGGCTGACCACGCAATGCAGCATAATAGGCGGCCATGCCTTCAAGCGCGTGTCTAAATTCAAGCAAATCAAATTGAGTTTCAGGACGAGATGCAACCAACGCCAGTAAAGGGTCGGTCATTTTTGCACTCAAGTTTTTTTTAATAAATGTACCACCGCCTTGCTTGCGTTCAATCAACCCTTTGGCTTGTAAGTTTTGAATAGCTTCACGCAAAGAAGGACGTGATACTTGGAATTTTTCTGCTAATAAACGCTCAGGTAACAGTTTTTCGCCAGCAACGAGTGTACCGTCCAAAATCATGGACTCAAGACGCTCGGTAATCACGTCAGACAACTTTTGGTGCTTTATACTTGCGTGCACTTTAATGTCCTACCTTTATATGCGTTTTTGCTAACACGGATGTGTCGCTCGTTTATTGGCCCATTTGTTAACAACACTGTATGAATTTCTGCCAGTTTAAATAAATGGTAATACCAATTAACCAAACTAGTGTAAGCAACTTTTATTCATTCGACAAGCCCTGTTTAACTTGAGGTAGTAAAGCCCTAGCTAAATTGCTAATAATTTGGCGACTATCTTGAGGTTTTTACAATTAAATAGAATTAATAAAACCGCGGTAGCCCTTTATTAACGAAGAGTACCGCTTTTGAAAAGAATAATTTACAGTGCATCTATATTAGATTTAAGCAACTGCTCCGACCATGGTCAGTATTGATACAGCCACAAGCATAAAGAGTATATTTCGTTTAACCAAACGCACCAAAATACAAGGTTCGTCGATACAGTTTTTCTGATCCGCCTCTACTTCTTCAGCTGCAATTGCAACATTAGTTAATATTGTCTTGGCGTTAGACTCAGTGTCAACCAGAGCGGGCAACCAAAACGTTAGCGCTCTTGAAAAATGACCAACAACCATAAAGCCGACTGCCGTTAAACGTACTGGCACCCAATCAATCACATGCATGACTTTATCGATAACGAGTTCAGCATTTTCTTTGTTGCACTCGCCCATCACCTCGTTATCAACCTGTTCTGGATTATTCTCGCAATCGCTCAATTTATGGGTGAACAATTGCAGTTCCTTGGCAATTGAATAAATGATCACCCCCGGCACACCTAACAGAACAAAAGCGATAATGACTGCCGCATATTGGCGATAATTAATAAACACCAATTGTTGTCCTACCTTATCCAAATTACCATCATCATTACCCAACGCAATACTATGAAAAGAGCAAGCTTCGAAATCTTTACGTAGTGCTGCTTGCAAATAATGCTTGTAATTTTTGCGAGTAATTGGACAGCCCAAACAAATCCATAGAACAGTTAGCTGGAGTGCAAAGGTCACAAAACCATTATTAAAAATCAGTTCAATCACATATACCAGTAGTGCAGGCACAAAAATAATAAGTAGTATGGAAAGCATCGATGCAGAGTCGCTAAACCAATTGCGTCCTTGCAAAAATGTAATGTATTTACCTACCAATGTATGGATATGCCAATTGCTTGCTTTTTGTGTGACACGTTCCAATGCCATTACTATTAATAGCGATATTAGAGTCATGGGTCTTCCTTTATCTAAGAGACTGCGCTAAGTATATGAGTGACAAGGCAAACTGCAAAGCTATTTTACTGAAACAGAATTTGTATGCTCAAACAAAGCGTATTTGAATATCAGTTTCAATAATGCCTATAAAACAGTAAACTTGCACTATTGTTGTTATTTACCTACTTCCAAAATAAGTATTCACTACTATGTCACGCATTAATCAATACCAAATAAATATATCAAAACAAGTTGAAGCCGCATTATTAGAAGATCTTGGCGGGGAGATATCGGTGCAAAACGATATTACGGCAATGTTGATTGATGCAGACGCCACTATGTCAGCTAAAATTATTACTCGAGAGCATTGCGTTTTATGTGGCTCAGCTTGGGTAGATGAGGTTTTTGCGCAAATTAATAAAGATATTGAACTTGATTGGCAATATAAAGACGGTGATGTGCTCAATGCAGATGAGACAATTGTCTTTATACAAGGGAACGCCAGAGCAATACTGACGGCTGAACGCTCTGCATTAAATTTTTTACAAACACTCAGCGGCACAGCAACTGCCACTGCAGGCTATGTTAAATACCTCAAAAACACCAATACCAAGTTACTGGATACTCGCAAGACACTGCCTGGTCTGCGACAGGCACAAAAATATGCGGTTGCATGTGCTCAAGGCATGAATCACAGAATGGGCTTATATGACGCTTTTCTAATAAAAGAAAATCACATTCAAGCGTGCGGGAGCATTAAAAATGCGGTGTCCAAAGCAAAATTAATGCGTCCAGGTTTACCCATTGAAGTCGAAGTAGAAAATTTACATGAGCTTGCCGAAGCCATAAATTCAGGTGTCAACACGATAATGTTGGATAATTTCACGACAAAACTGATCGAAGAAGCAGTCGTTATTAATGCTGGCAGGTGTAAGCTAGAAGTGTCTGGCAATATTACTGTTGACAGACTTCAAGAATTGGCCAAAACAGGCGTAGATTATATATCTTCAGGCGCATTAACTAAACATGTAACAGCGATAGATCTCTCTCTTATCACTATTAGTTAACGTAAGTAACGATAAGAATAATCTGCTCTTGGATATGTCTGGATGTGTCGAAACAAAGACTTAAGTATACCCCTACATACTTCACATATTTCCCTGTCCTCATATACTCGGTCTCGAGGTTAAGGAGGTAAGTAATTACTGCACTTACCTTCTTAACTTAATTCAAATCAAATATTTTAAATGCGTTGACCACGCTCGGAGAGACAAAATGAAAAATTCAGCTCAAAAAGGCTTTACCTTAATCGAACTAATGATCGTTGTAGCAATCATCGGTATTCTTGCAGCAATCGCACTTCCTGCTTATCAGGGTTACACGGACAAAGCGAAATTCACTGAAGTAACTAATGCAACTGCTGCTGCAAAGACAGCTGTTGAAGTGTGTGTACAGATCACTGGTGCGCTCACTGCTTGTGACCAGGCTGCTGAAGGTATTCCAGCGACTGTAGCAGCAGCTTCTGGTATCGTTGGCCTTACCACATCGGCTGGAGTAATTACAGCAACTGCTGCAACAAATTCAACTCTTACTGGTGCAACATTCACATTAACTCCAACTGTTGCAACAGCTGGCAACGTTACTTGGGTCGCTGCTTGTAGCCCTGCGACACTTTGCTAAAAGTAACTGCAATATTTTAAGCAGTGAAAGCCCAGTATAGCTGGGCTTTTTAGTCTCTACATCAAGCAAAACTAAAGAGAATACCATGGCGAAAATGGCAGAAACATACACCTGGGCCGGCACCTCTAAAAGTGGCAGAGCAGGCAAAGGCGAAATCACTGCAGGTTCCTTGCAAGAAGCAAAAAATTTATTGCGACGTCAGGGTGTCTCTGCAACTAGAGTCAAAAAATTAGCCAAACCTCTTTTTGGCAGAAAAGATAAAGTCGTAGCACAAGATATTGCGATACTCTCTCGACAATTAGCGACTATGTTGGGTGCTGGTGTTACCCTGATTCAAAGCTTAGAAATGATTGGTTCTGGACATTCAAAAATGTCCATGCGTGATTTGTTAGGTGAAATTACCAACGAAGTAAAATCAGGTAACCCACTGTCCTCGGCTTTGCGCAAACATCCTGAAAAATTTGATGACCTTTATTGTGACCTTGTTGAAACCGGTGAACAGTCAGGTGCATTAGAATCTATTTATGATCGTATCGCTCTGTATAAAGAAAAAGCAGAAGCGTTAAAATCGAAAATCAAAAAAGCCATGTTTTACCCCATCGCCGTAGTAGTGGTGGCTTTTATCGTTACATCAATACTGTTAATATTTGTTGTGCCGCAGTTTGAAGAAATATTTGCTGGATTTGGCGCCGAACTACCGGTTTTCACGCAGTTTGTAATCGCCTTGTCTAACGGTATGCAAAATTATGGTCCTTTTATTGCCCTTGGGTTTTTCTTTGCTGCAGTTATGTTTAAAAAAGCACATACAAAATCGCTTTCCTTGCGCGATAATGTTGATAAAAAAATTCTAATGATCCCGGTTATTGGTGATATTTTAAAAAAAGCCGCCGTCGCTCGTTTTGCCCGAACTCTATCAACTACCTTTGCAGCTGGTGTGCCATTAATTAGTGCTCTTGACTCAGCAGCCGGCGCATCTGGCAATGCTGTATTTCGAAAAGCTATTTTATTCGTGAAAAAAGAAGTTGCTGGGGGCCTGCAAATGAACGTTGCTATGCGCGCTACCAACATTTTCCCCCCCATGGTGACGCAAATGATTGCGATTGGCGAAGAATCGGGCTCCGTTGACGGTATGCTCGAAAAGATAGCTACCATTTATGAAGCTGAAGTTGACGATATGGTTGACGGCTTAACCAGCTTGCTTGAACCGATGATCATGGCTGTATTAGGCGTCGTAATAGGTGGCTTGATTATAGCCATGTATTTGCCTATCTTCGAAATGGGTAATGTGGTGTAACAGCAATACCGTTATTCGAAAGCCAGCGTTATGCTGGCTTTTTGCTAAATGGCAAAGCATGGATAGTTAACTTACGACGAAATCAATTAATAATTCAAATTTATTGTCCAAAAAAGCGATATAACTAGCGCTTTTTCGCTGTTTACGTTGTTAATTACGTAGTAAAAATAAAAGTTGAATACTTTTATTAAACAAGCCGATAGCTTAATATAAAACGCAGCATAAATACCAAACTCAAAAAGGTAAAAGCAGATCCAATGGAAAATATTGCATTGTTTGAATTATTAGCAGCATCTCCCCTCGCATTTGTCATTACCGCTTTCTGTACTAGCTTATTAGTTGGCAGCTTCTTAAATGTGGTGATTTATCGATTGCCGGTTATGATGGAGAACGAATGGCAACGTGATATTGAGCAATTTCAGCATCCTGACAAAGAACTCCCACCAGCGCCTGTTTTTAATTTAGTCAAACCTGATTCGACCTGCCCTAATTGCAAACATAAAATACGAGCATGGGAAAATATCCCTATCATCAGTTGGCTACTGTTGGGCAGAAAATGCAGTGGCTGTGCAAATCCTATTTCAGGGCGCTACCCTGCCGTCGAACTTTTAACGGCATTAATGTCTGCGCTTGTTGCCTATCAATTAGGGTTCGGTATTACTGGCACTGCATTTATATTTGCTACCTGGTTGCTTGTTGCCATGACATTTATTGATCTGGATAAAATGTTACTTCCCGACTCACTTACCCTTTTATTGCTATGGACAGGGCTTGGCTTGAGTTGCTTTGAAAATACCCTATCGCCTATCGACTCTATTGTTGGTGCTATGCTCGGCTATTTAAGCTTATGGTCTATTTATTGGGTTTTTAAATTACTTACTGGTAAAGAAGGTATGGGCTATGGCGACTTCAAGCTCCTTGCAGCCTTAGGTGCTTGGGTAGGCTGGCAGCACTTACCTATTATCATATTACTATCATCAGTCGTGGGCGCCGTTGTTGGCATTACAATGATGTTTATCAAGAAAAAGGACAGTAACTTGGCTATTCCCTTTGGTCCTTATTTAGCTGCAGCTGGCTGGTTAACTATGTTGTATGGCGACCTCATTGCTCACTGGTATTTATCTACGTTATAAAACATACTGCTATGCCAGCGTCGCCTGCGAGCTTGCGAAGTAACAAGCCATCGGGTTTACGTAGCAGTAGCATTTAATCTATAGCGAGAATAAAAAATGAGCGAATTGGTAATAGGACTCACTGGTGGTATTGCGTCAGGGAAAACGACGGTCAGTGATCAATTTGCTCGTTTGGGTATTGATATTATTGATGCTGATGTCATTGCTCGAGAAGTCGTTGCCAAAGGTTCACCAGGCTTAAAGGCTATTGTCGAGGAATTCGGCGAAGGGATCCTCACTCCTACCTTAGAGCTGGATAGACAGAGACTTCGCCGTATTGTGTTTACAGATAAGACAAAAAAGGAATGGCTAAACGCCTTATTGCATCCTCTTATTCGCACACAAATGGAGGTACAAACCAATAACGCCAAATCACCTTATTGTATTTTAAGTGTCCCTTTGCTGGTGGAAAACAAACTCAACAAAATCGTTGATCGTACCTTAGTAGTTGATATTGACGCAGCAACACAACTTAAACGGGCGATGGCTAGGGATAGCAGTGAGCAAGCAATAATTGAGAGTATAATAGCGTCGCAAGCGACACGTTCACAGCGATTGGCAGTTGCTGATGATATTATATTAAACACCAAAGATCACGATTGGCTCAATGCACAAGTAAAGGATTTACATAAAATCTACCTAAACATTCTGAACAAAAACCTGTAAACTATGTCCAAAGGAAAATGCTAATAACTAGGAGAGCTTAATGCCAGTCGCAGTCTACGAATTTCCGCTTTGCGAAAAAGTGCGAAACTATTTGCGATTAGAACAGCTTTTCAAACAACTTGATCACACTGCAACTTTCGACAATGAATTTGAAAGCTTGCATTTTTTTGATGTTTTTTTCACCCTGTTAGACCTATTAGAACGCCTAGATGTCAGAACTGACTTTCTTCGGGATATTGATGTGCACGAAAAGAATTTAGTACATTGGTCGAGTCATCCGAACATAGATACTAGCGCTCTTGAAGGTGCACTTAAAACCTTACACCGTTTATTAGCAGAGCTGAAACGTACCAATAAATTGGGTTCACGTTTGAAGGACGACCGTTTTCTGAGCAGTATTCGACAACGTTTTTCGATCCCTGGAGGAGCAACTAGCTTTGATTTGCCGCATTTGTTTTGTTGGTTAAAACAACCCAAGGATGTACGTGAGAAAAATGTTGCCTTGTGGCAAAGCCATTTAACACTAGTGCGTGAAAATATTACGCTCCTCATGCAGTATTTGCGAGAACGAGGTCGCTTTGAAGACGTTTTTGCCACTAATGGCTTTTATCAAGGTATTGTCACAGACAAGATTGATCTTATTCGTGTGCGATGCTCTAACAGTCAAGGGTACTTCCCAGTATTAAGCGGCAATAAATATCGATATGGTATCAGATTTATGCAACTCGTTGCTGACGAAGGGTCAGCAGGCGGAGTGAAACAAGATATTAAATTTGAAATAGCTTGCTGTTAGCATATCCTCAACAAATAAACCAAATAGCTAAGTAAGAATATGAAAGTAAACTGCCCTACCTGTAAAAAAGAAGTTAAATGGTCAACTGAAAGTGAGTTTCGACCATTTTGTACTAAACGATGTCAATTAATCGATTTAGGCCAATGGGCTAATGAAGAGAACGCTATCCCCTCAGGCGCTAATAAAGATGCTGAAACTTCTTTACCCGATATGAATATTGATATAGAAGATATTGAGGAAATGATTGCACAACAAGAACAAGACTTCTTTAACAATTAGTACTTGCTTTTTCACTGCTTGTTTCTCCAAATAATGTTCTTATTTAAACACATGCCAATTTCAGACTAATTATTTATCAAGGTAAGCTATTCAATGTCACAACATAGTGTCGTAAATAAAATTTTAATTACCGCTGGTACGCATGGTAATGAAATGTCTGGTATCGAATATGTAAAAAACCTACAAGCTAATGAGCAAATACGCGCTCAGCTATTAGGTCAAACAAGTGATATTGATATTGACTTGGCTATAGTAAACAAACTCGCTGTTGAAAGACGAATTCGCTATGTTGAAGAGGATCTAAATCGACAATTTAGCCAAGAGAAGTTGAGCGTGTTAACTGGTGACAATTTAGAGCATCAATTGGCTATTGAGTTTAATTTAGCCTTTGGCCCTAAGTATGAACCTACCAGAGATCTTGTCATCGATATTCACAATACGACAAGTAATATGGGACCGACGTTAATTATCCTGCAGTCTGATAAATTTCATCAGAAAATGGCTCAATATGTTAAAGCGAACATGCCAGAAGCGATTATTCTTATTGAAGATCATATCCCTTATAAGCAGCACCCCTATTTATGCACTATTGGTAAAACAGGAATTATGATTGAAGTTGGTCCGCAGCCTCAGAGCGTGCTCAGGCCTGCAGCATATTTGCAAACAGAGAAGATGACAAAACTGGTTATTACTTTTTGTGACCTTTGGAACAAGCAGACATTGGGTCATTTAGACGTTGTCGATGCTTTTCGCTTAACTGAAGAAGTTTATTTTCCTTTATGTCCGGCAGGAAATAAGTTGGCAATGATCCATCCAAGCTTACAAAACAGTGACTTTATGATATTAAATAAAGGTGCACCTGCTTTTCTAACTTTTGAAGGGGAAACCCTCAACTGGGAGGGTGAAGATGAAGTGTTCCCTCATTTCATTGGTGAGTCAGCCTATTATCACCTTAACATTGCGTTTGCACTGTCTCGAAAAACGTATATTTAACGTTACTAAATATTACCAAGGTTGCGCACTGGAGAGTCATTCGCACTAAATAGTACGCTGAGTATATTGGCAACCTTCGCTTCAACTTTCTCTTTAGTGATTGAAAAACCAAAAAGCGCTTTTGTGTAACTTAACCCCGAAATAGAGGATAAAAGCATATCGGCAATATCCTCAGGGGCCTGAGTAGTTTTTAAGTAACGCTTCTCTTGTCCACTCTTGATCAAGCGGGGGAGTTCTTGTATAGCTGGTAAGTAGCAACGGTTGTAATGTTCTTGTGACATTTCCTTATTCGACAATGCCTGACTGATCATCAACTGATCAAAGCGCACAATTTGTGGGTCAAAAATAATATTAACTACGTTGATACAAAATGATTGCAGCATGTTTTGATATTCTACTTGGCTGTGAACCACGACTTTAGACGGCTCATAAATCCGAGCAACTTCTTGTGTCACAACGGCTTCTAACAACACCTCTTTATTCTCAAAGTACTTATATAATGTCATTTTTGAGGTTTTTGCTACTTTAGCCAACATATCAGTAGTCACTGCAGGCACGCCAAATTCAAAGAATAAACTTCTTGCGGCTGCTAATATTCTGCATTTAGCATCTTTACGCCCCATATTTAGGGCTCTGGTCATTATATTGATTATTCTCAAGCGACATAGTTTTACCTTTATTATTGCTGTACTCACCTTCAACCTATATGTATTAAATTAATACATATAGGTTTTGTGTACTGACAAATCTGAAACCTTATGGTACTGTACAGTACAGTACTTGCTATGTATAGAAACAATTAATATAAAGACCTTTACTAAAAGCTAGCTTTAAACATCACTAGATAATGCCGCCGTGTAATGCATAAAGACGATATACGTCGCAGTCGTTAATCGATATTAAATAAATAAAGCTGTTGCTTTATTGAAAGGAAAAATAATGCGTTTTAGACAACTCGTCCCACTTATAGTTATCACCATTGTTATGTTAAGTGCATGTTCAGGTTCTGAAGAAAATATGCTGCAAAGCGACGACACTAAAAACCAGACTCCTAAAAAAGTGTGGACGACAACATTATTAGCGGCATCCGATGGAGTGAACAGACACTTAACGGGGACTATTCAAGCCGCAGACGCTGTATCAATTTCATTTGAAGTAACGGGCGTTATTTCTAAAATGCATGTGGACTTAGGGCAATCTTTTAATAAAGGTGACGTACTTGCTGAGTTAGATAACGCTGTGTATTTATTGGCAGTTCAGCAGAACAAAAGTATTTTAGGTGAAGCGACTGCAGCATTAGTAGACTCAAAGCAAACGTTTGAAAGAAACAAATCACTTAAACAACAAGGTCTGATATCACAAGCCTCATTCGACAACGCGCTAGCCAACTTTGATATTGCAGAACAACGTAAAGAAGTAGCTGAGAGTTCGCTAGCCATAGCAAAAGAAAACTTATCAGACACCGTACTTATCGCTCCTTACTCGGGACGTGTTTCTGCACGTTTTGTTGAACCTTCGCAACAAGTCAGTCCAGGCACCTCGGTAATTAGCATTCAAGGTAATGCAAACCTAGAGGTGAACGCTGCGATACCTGAAGGTTTGATCAGTAAGGTTGCGCTACTTGATCAAGTGAAGGTGATTGTACCCTCACTTAGTGCGTCGAAAACCTATCCTGCAACGCTCACCGAAATTGGAGCGCAAGCGTCTATTGCAAATGCATTTCCAATTACCATTACGTTAAATGACAATCACATTGGTTTTTATCCAGGTATGTCCGCTGAAATAATTTTGTCGGTCAGCAGTTTATTCACAAGCGACCGCTATTTTGAGGTTCCCTTCAGCGCTTTCACCACCGACAAATCAGGCCCCTATTTATACTTCGTCGAAATGCAAGGCGCACTGCAAACCGACAACAAAACACAAGAAAATATAGCTAACAAGGACACACCTATTAGCCCTAAAAGCATAAATAAAGACACACCTGTTAACACAAATAAAGACACACCTGTTAAGACCAAGAGCGCAAACCGAGAAGTAACCGCCATTGCAAAGAAACACTATATTGAGATTATTGAATTGAAGCCTGATACCGTAATTATTAGATTCAAGCAACAACCCGATAGCGCCTTACTTGCAGAATCAAGAATAGTAAAAACTGGTCTGGATTTTTTAAGACCCGATCAAGTTATTTCAGTGGTTGAAACCTCTACCCGAATATATAACCAATAGAGGTACTGAAAATGAATTTATCTGATATTGGTTTAACCTATAACCGTCTCGTAATGACCGTAGTATTGTCGTTAATGTTGTTTGGTGGCATTAGTTACTTTTCGCTACCAGCACAAGAAGACCCTGCCATAAAAGTTCGGGAGGCTGTCATTACAACTCACTTTCCTGGTATGCCCGCTGAGAAGATAGAACTTTTGATCACCAAAACAGTTGAAGAAGGTGTTCGTAATGTTGATGAGGTCAAGGAAATTCGCTCAATTTCCATGCCAGGCACATCGGTCGTTTATGTGGCTTTATATGACCGTTATTACGACCTCGACCAAATTTGGGATAAAGTTCGAAACGAATTAGACAAAGTAAAAAATGAATTACCGGAGGGAACCCCAGCCCATTTCATTAATGATAACTTTGGCGATGTTGCAATATTAACCGTCGCTCTACAAGCCGATGAAGGCATTTTAATGGGTGACATGTTTGACATGGCGCAACATGCTCGTGACATGATGTACACCGTAAATGGCACTCAATCGGTCAACATTCTAGGTGCACAGCAAGAAAATATTGTAATTGAAGTTTCTGACGTTAAAGCGGCCCAACTTGGTGTATCTCCTACTCAATTACTTGATACATTGCAGCAACAAAACGTTATTCGCTCCGGCGGCATAATCAACTTAAAAGGGAAGAGTTTTAATATTGTTCCTAGCGGCGACTTCACCAGCATTCAGTCAATCAAAGAAGTCATTTTTACGCTACCTAATACCAACAATTCAATACGCTTGGAAGATATCGCAACGGTATATAGGAGCATTCAAACGCCTGAGTCTCAAATTGCTTATTTCAATGGGGAACGCGCAATTGTATTGGCAGTGGCTAAAAATGACCGCTTTAGTGTGACCGAATATACACCTCGCTTAGAAGAAATGCTGCGGACATTAGAACAACAGATGCCTGCAGGTATAAGCCTAAACGTCATTACTCGACAAGCAGACCAAGTAAATGCTGCGGTAGACGGTGTGTCAATAAACGTCATCCAAACCCTAGCCATTGTGCTCGGCGTTGTCATTCTCTTTCTTGGTTTTCGTATTGGGCTGATTGTCGGTGCAATAGTACCTGCAGTTATTTTAATTGTGCTGGCGGTGCTTAATTTTAATAATATGGCACTTGAACGTATGAGCTTAGCAACGCTTATCATTTCACTTGGTTTACTTGTCGATAATGGGATTGTAGTTGCGGAAGACTTCAAACGACGACTAGAAAAGGGTGAAAAACGTCGCGAAATCGTGTCTTCAATAGGTCGCACACTGGCGATCCCGTTACTTACCTCATCAGCCACAACCATGCTGGTATTCTTGCCTCTAATGCTAGCTGAGAGTAGCTCTGGTGAATACACTCGTTCTGTGTCAATCGTGATCATTTATTCACTTTTTACTTCTTGGCTACTATCCCTCATGGTGACGCCTTATTTGTGCTACCTATTTATTAAAGATGCAGAGGTCAAGAAGTCGGGATTTCAAGCCAAAGTAGCTACCTTTTTTGATCTTATAAACCCATTGTACAAAGCGCTTTTATATTTTGTATTGAAATATCGCGCTTTCACTATGGCATTAACCGTTCTTCTTTTCCTAGCTGCAGGGCTTGCAATGAGCACCGTTCCTGTCAAATTTTTTCCGGATTCAGATCGAGCTCAAGTATTAGCATATATTGATTTACCCGCGGGCTCTTCAATGCATGAAACAGAAGCTGTATTAGAAATCGTATTTGACCTCCTCGACAATAAAGAACGTTACCCTCATGTGGATAATTACGCGGCTTATGGCGGTTTCGGTGGCCCAAGATTTGTATTGTCACTCACACCTATTACGCCAGAATCCAGTAAAGCCTTTGTCATGCTTAATCTCAAGGATAAAAAGTACCAAGATGAAACAATGAAAAAGCTTCGGGAAGACTTTGCTAGCGGTTTTCCTATGGTAAATGCGCGTGTTACTAAAATGTTTTTAGGCCCGTCTGACTCAAATAAAATTGAGGTGCAGGTTATCGGTCCTGACAAAGATTATATTTATAATACAGCACTAGAGATTCAAGAGATTTTCCGAAATTTGAAAGGGACTGTTGAAATTAAAAATGACTGGGAAAATAAAATAACTCAGGTTGATGTACAAATTGATCAGGCTAGAGCTAAACGTGCTGGCGTTACTTCCGCCGATGTAGCAAGGTCGTTAGAAACATTTTTCTCAGGCACCGTGGTGTCAGAGTTTAGAGACGGTGATGATTTAATCCCCATCATTATTCGAGGCAAAGCCGAGGATAGGTATGACATTAGTCGTATATATGGTATCAACGTTTATGCCGCTTCAAGAGATGTAAACGTGCCATTGGAACAAGTTGCTGACATAAGTTTTAGTCCGCAATACGCAAGAATCGCTCGCGAAAATTTATTCAGAACGGTTACCATTGAAGCCAAAAACTTAAATATGACGGCTGAAGATATGGTGCCGATTTTAGAACCTGAACTTGATAAACTTAGGGCTAAACTACCGCCCGCTCACCGCATTGAATTTGACGGTGTTGTGAAAGATTCAAAAGAATCTCAGGCATCTCTTAACGCTAATTTACCACTATGTTTAGCAGTAGTAATGCTAGTACTAATAGCTCAGTTCAATTCGCTGCGTCGTGCCAGCATCGTTATTTTGACCGTTCCTCTTATTTTAATAGGTGCGGTTATTGGCCTACTCGTTGTGCAAGTAAACTTTGGGTTTATGGTCATTTTGGGTTTATATGCATTGGCCGGCATTATTGTTAACAACGCCATTGTATTGATCGACAGAATAGATATAGAACGTAAGGAAATTGAGGATCAATACGACGCGTTAGTCCAAGCGTGTCTACGCAGGTTACGTCCTATCATAATGTCTACAGTGACAACCATTCTAGGCCTATTACCCTTAATTATTAGTCAAGACGCTCTGTTTTTTGGAATGGCAACTGCGTTGGCGTTTGGCTTGGCCGTTGGCACATTGTTAACTTTGGGTGTTGTACCTGTCCTTTACAGTCTATTTTTCAATATCAAAAAAGAGGCTGGGCTAAAATAGCGTCTACGATAGCAACGTTAGCATCGGGAAAATCAATATTATTGAGCTCACTGATGTCTGCCCAGCGATGGATCTGGCCCTCTTTTCCAAAGGGTTCACCAGTGAACTTGTGCACTTGCAAAACTGACAATAGAACGCGTTTTTCGGTATATTCATGAGCGATTTCAATCAGTGCAGAAGACGCTGTAATACTAATCCCTATTTCTTCTTGAAGCTCACGGTTTAGGGCCTCTTCAACAGATTCTCCAGCCTCTACTTTTCCGCCTGGAAATTCCCACTTACAGCCTTGATGTTGATGGGCAGCGCGTTTACATATAAAAAAGGTATTATTCCTTCTCACAACACCGACAGCTACATGGACTTGTTTCATTACTACCGCCTAATACGCAAAAAAACAGCCTTCAATGATTAGATTGAAAGACTGTTTTAAAATTAATCCAATATCAGTTGGGTTTGTTAAGACAACTTACCGTGACATTGTTTATACTTTTTACCAGAGCCACAAGGGCATGCGTCATTGCGGCCTACTTTAGGACCTGAACGCTGAACAGATGCGGGCTTTTCTTGAGCATCAGGTTCTGTCACCGACTTATGCTCAAACTTCTTTTCAACTTCGGCTGCACGGCGCTGCGCATCTACCGCTTCTACGTCAGATTGCTGTTGGACTTGCACCCGACTTAAAATGCTTATTACATCAATTTTCAACGTATCTAACATTTGTGAAAATAACTCGAAGGACTCACGTTTATATTCTTGCTTCGGATTTTTTTGAGCGTACCCGCGCAAATGAATACCTTGGCGTAAATGGTCCATTGCAGCCAAATGTTCTTTCCATAAGCTATCCACGCTTTGTAGCATAACTGCTTTCTCAAAGTTACGAATAACATCTGCACCTACCGTTTTTTCCTTTAACTCATAGGATTTTACGACTTCTTCGTAGATGCGCTCTCGCACTGTTTCTTCAAATAACTTATCGTCATTATCAAGCCATTCTTGGACAGGTAACTCGACTGCAAAATCACTTTTAAGACGCTCTTCCAAACTTTTAATATCCCACATCTCGTCTAGCGATTGTGGTGGTATATATTGGTTAATAACCTCTGTTACGACATCTTTTCTAATGTTAGCGATCATTGAGCCAATGTTACCATCGTCCAATAATTGGTTTCGTTGCTCATAAATAACACCGCGTTGGTCATTCGCTACATCGTCATATTCGAGTAATGATTTACGAATATCGAAGTTGCGACCTTCTACTTTACGTTGTGCATTTTCAATAGCGCGGGATACCCAAGGGTGTTCAATTGATTCGCCTTTTTCCATTCCCAGGCGCTTCATCATATTGCCCATTTTTTCAGAAGCAAAGATGCGCATTAAGGCGTCATCCAGTGACAAATAGAAACGTGAGGAACCTGCATCACCCTGGCGACCCGAACGGCCGCGCAACTGATTATCAATTCGGCGCGACTCATGGCGCTCAGTGCCAATTATATGCAAACCACCAGATTCTAATACAGCATCATGACGCTTTTGCCACTGCGCCTTTAAATTGTCGAGTTGTTTCTCTGATGGGTTTTTTAACTTCTCAACTTCAGCCTGCAAATTGCCACCCAAAACAATATCAGTACCACGGCCGGCCATGTTTGTCGCAATGGTTACTTGCCCTGGCATACCTGCATTTGCAACGATATCAGCTTCGTGTTCATGGAATTTGGCGTTAAGTACTTTATGCTCAATTTTTGCTTTCTTTAATATATTAGAAAGCAATTCAGAATTTTCAATTGATACCGTACCAACGAGGGTTGGTTGACCACGTTTAACACAACTCAAAATATCCTGCACAATGGCATCATACTTTTCTTCAGTCGTAAGGTATATTTTATCCGCTCTATCATCACGAACCATTGGTTGGTTTGTAGGGATAACAACGGTTTCTAAGCCATAAATGGATTGAAACTCAAACGCTTCTGTATCAGCAGTACCTGTCATACCTGATAATTTATCGTAAATCCGAAAATAGTTTTGGAATGTAATTGACGCTAGCGTTTGGTTTTCATTCTGGATGTTAACACCTTCTTTCGCTTCAATAGCTTGGTGTAAACCTTCGGACCAACGACGCCCTTCCATTGTTCGACCGGTATGTTCATCAACAATAATGATGTCATCACCTTTAACAATGTAATCAACATCTTTCGAGAACAACTTATGTGCGCGTAATGCGGCATTAACATGGTGCAACAAGGAAATGTTAGCAGCTGCAAAAAGAGACTCTTCTTGGCCCAATATGCCGTGTTTCTGCAATAATTCTTCAACAAATATTTGACCGGTTTCGGTCAAGTGGATTTGCTTGCCTTTCTCATCAATAGTGTAGTGGCCGTCACCAATATTGTCTTCTTCATCTTCTTTTTCCTGTTGTTGTAACTCAGGAATAATAAGATTAATTTTTCGATATGCCTCTGAGCTATCTTCGGCCGCACCGGAAATAATAAGTGGCGTTCTAGCTTCATCAATAAGAATCGAGTCGACCTCATCGATAACAGCAAAATGCAGTCCACGTTGCACACGATCTTGGGGGCTAAACGCCATGTTATCGCGAAGATAATCAAAGCCAAATTCGTTGTTCGTACCGTAAGTAATATCAGCCTGATAGGCACTATTTTTTTCAGCCGCACTTAACCCAGGAATGTTACAACCGACAGTTAAGCCTAAAAATTCAAAAAGAGGTCTGCTCCAGTCCGCATCTCGTTTGGCAAGATAGTCATTCACCGTAATAACGTGGACACCTTCGCCAGATATTGCATTTAAGTATGATGGCAGTGTTGATGTGAGGGTTTTACCCTCACCTGTGCGCAGTTCAGCAATTTTACCTTGGTGTAAAACTAAGCCGCCTTACATTTGAGCATCAAAATGCCGCATGCCGTAAACGCGTTTACTCGCCTCTCGGACCACAGCAAATGCTTGAGCAGCGATATCATCCGTCGACTCGCCTTTTTCTAGGCGCTCTTTGAATGCTGTTGTTTTATCTTTCAATTCATTATCGGATAGCGCTTCGAATGCTTTCTCGTATCCGTTAATAACAACAACTGTCTTTTTTAATTTTTTTAGTAAACGGTCGTTACGACTGCCAAATACTTTTTTTAAGGTGCCTGCAAACATGCTATTTAATTTTCCAAAATGACTAAAATAAAACGCATTACATAATAACAATTATGTGGCGCATAAACTACATGTACTAGAAAAGTCTAGCACATGACTGAGCTATTATTAATGAGTCAGAGGCTTTATTAGACCGGAAAAAACTGAAAATCAGTTCTGCTAGCGATAGATGAATGGTAGTGGATCAATCTGTTGACCGTTTTTCAGAACTTCATAGTGCACATGCGCACCTGTTGAACGACCAGTATTACCGACTAATGCGATACCCTGACCTTTAGTAACAACGTCGCCAACTGCAACAATTAACTCAGCGTTGTGACCATATCTTGTTCTTAAACCGTTTCCGTGATCAATTTCAACTAAGTTTCCATATCCATATCTGCTGCCCGACCAAGTCACCACACCAGCGCCTGTCGCAATAACATCTTCACCTTCTTTACCTGCGAAGTCTATGCCTTTATGCATAGACGGGCGGCCAGTGAATGGGTCTTTGCGAACACCGTAATAAGATGACAACCAACCTTTCCCGACTGGACGTCCTGCTAACTCACTCTGTCTTTCTATATTGAGGCCCATCATCAGGGATTCAAGGGCGGTGAGTTGCTGGATTTTAAAATCTAGCGTCTCAGCCATTTTATTTATTTGATTTGTTAAAGAAGAGTCGGTTACATCAAGCGTTTGCATTTCGTCGCTTAACGTAAAATCTTCTTTATTAAGACCTGCATTTTCGGCCATGGTTGCTGTAAGCAACTCCATCTTATTAATTCGATTTTGCATAATTGCCAACTGATTCACAATACCACCAACCTTCTCTAGGGTGTTTGTTTTTAGTTGACCAACTAATTTGGCTTGTTGCTCTAATCCTGTTTTTACAACATTAACACGAACGTGATTTTCGTAGACAGACTCTGTGGAGCGGCTAGAGATAAGAAAGACAATCGATGCTATTACAGACACGCTTAACAATTTGCGAGCGGATATTCGCTTGACAAATCTGCGATTTTTGCCTTTGTAAAGTATCGTAAAACTCATCATTACCCTATTTTAATTGCGGTTTACTTGATGTAACGTCGCCAAACGACAATAATTCAACCTTAATGTTAATAGTCTACCCTCGTTGTCGGCACAAAGAAACAGTTAGTAAGTACACCTACTTATTCATTCTAATACCCGAAGTTGAGATTGGAGTCGTTGCCGCTCAACACCAGACCATGCAAGAGAAAGATTAAAATGCTAAAGAAGGTTCAATATAACGAATAGGTAAGCTGTCCTCGTTCTCGAACTCAACATATTCCCATGCGGTCACATCATCAAGTATGGCATTTAATAACTTATTGTTTAAACCATGCCCTGTTTTATACGCGACAAGCTCACCAATAAGACTGTGCCCACCTAGGTAGAGATCGCCGACAGCATCCAATATTTTATGCTTTAGAAATTCGTCGCTACAGCGCAGGCCTTCTGGGTTTAACACTCTATATTCATCAAGAGCAACAGCATTATCCATACTGCCACCTAATGCTAAATTCATAGAGTTCATAAACTCTAAATCTTTCATAAACCCGAATGTTCTAGCTCGACTTACTTCATCAACATAGGAGTCAACTGAAAAATCTAATACCACTTTCTGTCTGCTCGCTGCTATCGCTGGGTGCTCAAAGTCAATTTCGAAATTCACTTTGAATCCGTCATGAGGTCTAAACTCAGCCCACTTGTCACCATCTTCGACACG
Organism: Glaciecola sp.; assembly: GCA_034112105.1. GTDB lineage: Bacteria > Pseudomonadota > Gammaproteobacteria > Enterobacterales > Alteromonadaceae > Glaciecola. Next base: position 30,184 of record JAWUVZ010000129.1, read on the forward strand.
CACAGTTTTAGTTATTTTAATGAACTTTTTAGGAGCATCCAGTTCTTGTACACCGGCAGTTTGGAGCAAAAAGATAAACGGAGAAGCACTACCATCCATAATAGGCAGTTCGTGACTATCCACTTCAACGATAATATTATCAATACCAAGACCAGACAACGCAGAAGCTAAATGCTCTACGGTATGTATGGAATGACCATCGGCGTTAGTGATACACGTGCACAGCATTGTATCTCCAACGGCATTAGCCTTAGCTTGAATGTCTGCATGCGGCGTTAAATCAACGCGACGAAAAACGATACCTGTGTTGGCAGGCGCAGGACGCAGAGTCATAGTGACTTTGCGTCCTTTGTGCAAACCGATACCTGTTTCTTTAACAGATTCCTTAATAGTACGTTGTTTTATCATTTTGTTTTATTCACCAAACACAAAAACGGCGAAGATTATATTACCCATCCAGTTAATTGTCAAAGACTTACAATATTTCAAGCTTTTTTTAAAAAAAAGAGACTGTTCAGACCACTTTAACTAAACGCTAGTGAAGTCACCGTCATTGGTCCTAATCGGCCTGTTTTCTCAAGAATGCTGGAATATCAAGATACTCTAATTCATTGCTTGGGTTTGGCGCTTCATCGTCTAACTTAAGCGCTTGATTACCATCAGTGCCGCCTGTCGATCTATTATCTCTCGAACTAGTACCGTATTCTCTGCCTACAACACTTACTCGAGGATTATCATTTACTAAACTAATATCTGGCTTACGTTCTGCACCAATACCAGTTGCAACGACAGTAACACGAACCTCATCAGTCAGCTCTGGATCGATAACCGTACCGACCACAACGGTTGCATTTTCAGATGCAAATGCTTTAACTGCATTACCAATGATTTCGTACTCATCGATAGCAAAATCTAACCCTGCAGTTATGTTAACGAGTATGCCGCGTGCGCCTGACAAGTCGATATCTTCGAGTAGAGGACAAGCAATTGCAGCTTCAGCAGCTTCTTCCGCTCTATCTTCACCGCGACCAACACCGCTTCCCATCATTGCCGTACCCATTTCTGACATCACCGTTTTCACATCGGCGAAATCGACGTTTATCAAACCAGGGCGGGTAATAAGCTCAGCAATACCTTGAACAGCACCACGTAATACATCATTAGCGGCAATGAACGCTTGGAGCAACGGAGTGCCTTTGCCCATTACTTTTAATAGCTTTTCATTTGGTATCGTAATCAATGAATCAACGTGCTTTGAGAGCTCCGCAATACCTTGATTAGCGAAATCAGAGCGTTTTTTGCCTTCGAATGGAAAAGGTTTGGTGACAACCGCAACGGTTAAGATGCCCATTTCTTTCGCAATTCTGGCAACTTCTGGTGCAGCACCTGTGCCCGTTCCGCCACCCATTCCAGCCGTTATAAACACCATATCAGCGCCTTCCAGCGTTTGACGGATCTTCTCACGGTCTTCTTGAGCAGCCTCACGGCCGACGTTTGGATCTGCGCCAGCACCCAAGCCTTTCGTAACTTCGCTACCGATCTGTAATTTAATGTGAGCACTTGACGTCTTTAATACCTGGGCATCGGTATTCATGGCGATAAATTCTACACCTTCGATCACTTGCTTAACCATATATTCGACGGCGTTACCACCACCACCTCCGACGCCAACTACTTTAATGACGGCTTCGTCGCTTTGACTGTCCATTAGTTCGAACATTCTGCTTCTCCGGTATACTGAAACCTTTTTGTTTTGTTATTTCGGTTTCATATTGTTTTAGCGCTTAAGGGCCCCCTAAAATTCGCCCTTAAACCAGCTTTGGATGCGTTTTAACACGCTTTCTTCGCCTTTCTTCGAAGACGTTCTTTTATTATTTATATTTTGTTTACCATACTGTAACAGACCCACTGCTGTTGCAAAACAGGCATCATCAACATATTCAGCCAAACCCTTGACTGAGTGAGGCTTTCCAACCCGCACTGGCATTTGGAATATTTCCTCTGCAAACTCTACTGCCCCTTCCATTTTGGCTGTTCCGCCAGTAATGACGAGGCCTGCAGCAATTTGTTCTTCTAAACCACTCGCTTTGATTTGCTCATACGCTAATTCAAACAACTCTTGGTATCTTGGTTCTATAACTTCGGCCAGCGTATGTCGCGACATGATTCTTGCAGGTCGACCGCCAACACTAGGCACTTCAATGCTATCTTCCATGCTCACCATGTCTTTCAGTGCACATGCATATTTCGTTTTAATGTCTTCGGCATTGCTCATAGGCGTGCGGAAGATTTTAGCAATATCGCTAGTTATTTGATTACCTGCTAATGGAATAACGGCTGTATGACGGATAGCGCCATCGGTATAGATCACGATATCCATAGTACCGCCACCGATGTCAATAACACAGACACCTAACTCACGTTCATCATCAGTCAATACTGCATAACTAGATGCTAGCGCTGAAAAGATGGTTTGATCGACACTCAAACCACAACTTTCCACACATTTGACGAGGTTTTTAGCCATATCTTCGGCACACGTAATAATATGCGCTGCGGCTTCCATCCTTACACCCGACATGCCGATTGGATTTTTAATCCCTTCTTGCACATCGATAACAAATTCTTGCGGTAACACATGCAGTAATTTACGTTCAGCCGCCATTGGCACTGAGCGCGCAGCATGAATTACATTATCAACGTCATCTTGAGTCACTTCCTGATTATTGATGGGCACCATTCCGCTCTCGTTTTGACACTGAACGTGACGCCCTGAAATTGACATAAATACTGAAGAAACACTGCAGTCGGCCATCAATTCCATTTCATTAACCGCTTGTCTTACTGACTGAACAACGAGGTTCAAGTCATTCACACCACCCTTGTCCATTCCTCGGGACTTGTGCGTGCCCACGCCTATAATACTAATGCTATCATCGTCAAGCAATTCCCCAACAATAGCTTTGATTACACTGGTTCCGATGTCTAAACCGACAATGAGGTCTCTTTCCGTAGCTTTAGACATGATTCATATCACTCATTTTAGTCATTATTTTCTGTAATTTCTTATTCTTTTTTATCATTTTTTTGCCATCCCACGGCTAGACCGATATCATACCGCAAATCGATGTAATTAATCGCCTTTTTTTGTGCCTGTAACAGAGGAAAAACATCAATAAAATTTTGCAATCGATCGATAAACTGTTGACGTCCTATATTTAAGCGTATTCCGTTGCTTAATTCGACTCTCCAAGCGAACCTTTCACTCAAAAACAACTCATTAATGGTGAGTCCAGTTGACTTTAACAAAGACTGCATCGCATTGAATCCAGCTAATGCGGTTTTTTCACTTCCACCAGGCCCAAATAATTTAGGTAAATGTTTATTTGGATCGCCACCATCAAAAATGTCGCCCTGTATATTCAATAATAGGTCATCATTCCAGATTGCAACAGGTGCTTGTTCCACTAAATAAATATGCAAGTTGCTTGGCCATCGTTTGCGCACTGAAGCCCTATAAACCCAAGGCATGTCCTCTAAAATTTTATGCACTTTATTTACGTCTAACGCGAAAAAACTGCCTTTTTGGTGTTTCCGAATAATCGCTTCCATTTGCGCATCTACTAAAACGTCTCTTTGACCACTAAAAATAACTTTTTGTACCGGCAATTGTTGTTCATCTTCAAGCCACTTTATGACCTGTATTCCACCGTAAATAAAACCCGCAATGACAAACAAGAAAACAAGTAAACCAATCAGTCCGTTTGGTCCTTGTATTTTACCACTTCTTTCGTCGTCATCAAATTCATTAAAGTCATCTATGAATGAATCCGCTTCATTTGAATCAACTACCATACTTGGGCTATGAACAAGATCGGAAGTGCTCGGTGAAGATTTCCGAACATTGCGTCTTTGTTTTGCTAAATCGCCCGTCGTCATTCTGCTACTCCAGACTTGACGCTAGTACTTGCAGTACTAATTGCTCAAAGCTTAAGCCAGCCTGCTCAGCTGCTTTTGGCACTAGGCTTGTTTCCGTCATGCCCGGCACGGTATTAGATTCGAGCAACATAAAGTTACCAAGTTCGTTGCGCATCAAATCAACTCTTCCCCAACCTTTGCCTGAGAGTCCTTTAAATGCACTTAGCGCAAGTTCGCCAATACTCTTTTCGGTAGCATCATCTAAACCACTAGGGCAATGATACTCTGTCGTTTTATCATTGTACTTGGCATCATAATCATAAAAAACATGCGGTGTTGCCATGCGAATTGATGGTAACGCAACACCGTTTAAAATAGTTACCGTATACTCAGGACCATCAATATATTGCTCAACCAACACATCGTCATCATATTCGAGTGCTTGCTTCACCGCGTTTTCAAGTTCACCCGCGCTGCTCACCTTAGCCATGCCTATACTCGAACCTTCGCGAGCAGGCTTGACCATAGCAACCCCAGATAAGTGCACCAAAATCTCAGTGTAATTTGGTTTTGTAGCTGAGTTCACTTGCGCTTTTGTCACCACTTTATAATCTGCAGTAGGTAAACCCAAAGTTGACCAAACTTGCTTCGAATAAACCTTATCCATAGCCAATGCTGAACCTAACACACCAGTTCCTGTGTAGGGGATCTCAAGCAACTGCAGTGCGCCTTGCATACTGCCATCTTCTCCGCCCCTCCCATGCAGGATAATAAATGCGCGGTCGAAACCAGATGACACAAGATCTCCAATTGGATTTTCAGCAGGATCGAACTTGTGAGCGTCTACGCCCGCGCTTTGCAATGCGCTAAGCACGGCGGTACCGGACGCCAAGCTCACTTTGCGCTCAGCGGAATTTCCACCAAATAAGACGGCTACTTTGCCAAACGCCACTATATCTTGTGCATTGGTTACTAGTTTATTCATGCATTGCCTGCCTTTCTCAACAATGCTTCCTTACTTAATTGAGTGCCAGCGATTGATTGTGCTATGTCACCAATATTGCCGGCGCCTTGGGCAAATAACACATCGCCGTCATTCATCACATCAGCTAAAATTTTATAGAGGTTTTTCTGTGAACTCACATAAATTGGTTCTAAGTTGCCGCGCTGGCGAATTGAGCGACACAATAACTTGCTGTCAATCCCTTCAATTGGCTCTTCGCTAGCGGCATAAATATCCAGTAACAAGAGAACATCAACTTGTGACAATACTTCAACAAAATCCTCGTACAAGTCACGTGTGCGCGAATATCGATGTGGTTGGTAAATCATTACGATACGCTTTTGTGGCCAATTATTGCGAGCGGCAGCAATAGTCATAGCCACTTCGGTGGGATGATGTCCATAATCATCGACCAAAATTGTATCTCCGTATTCTTGGGTAAATTGCCCAAGCACTTGAAATCGTCGACCTATACCTTGAAAATTTTGCAATGCCAATAAGATATCTTCGTCACTAATACCCTCATCCGTTGCTACAGCTATTGCTGCTGTTGCATTTAATACATTGTGAATACCCGGCAAACTGAGTTTAACTTGTAGTGCCTTTTGGTCTTTACGCTTAACCACAAAGTGACTGCAATTAAGTTCATAACGGACGTTAATTGCTTGATAGTCATTGCCGTCTAATTGACCATAAGTCAGATATTTACGGCCTACTTTTGGCAAAATTTCCTGCACAACGTGGTCATCACCACAGACAACCGCTAAGCCATAGAAGGGTAAGTTATGTAGAAATTCAACATAGGCATTTTTCATTTTCGAAAAATCACCTTGATAAGCCTCCAAGTGGTCAGCTTCAATATTAGTGATCACTGACAATGTAGGTAGCAAGTGCAAAAATGAAGCATCACTTTCATCAGCTTCCGCAATAAGGTATTTACTTGCGCCTAATTTTGCATTCGTACCCGCGCTATTTAACAGTCCACCGATCACATAAGTAGGATCAAGTTTAGCTTGTGAAAAGATAGTCGCAATTAAGCTAGTCGTCGTCGTTTTACCATGCGTTCCAGCTACTGCTATGCCATAACGAAAACGCATTAGTTCTGCCAACATTTCTGCACGACGAATAATAGGGATCCGCTGCTCGGTAGCGATTTGAATTTCAGGATTAGATTGATTAATTGCGCTCGATACAACCACTGCATCTACTTGCTGGATGTTATCAGCTGAATGACCTATAAAAATTTCGGCTCCTAAATCAGTCAAACGACTCGTCATACTGCTGCGTTTCATGTCAGAACCAGAAACTTGATAACCTAAATTTATTACAACTTCCGCAATACCACCCATACCGGCACCACCAATACCAATAAAATGCAGCTTTTGCACTCTGCGCATTTTATGCGGCATCAATGCTGCGCTGTTGTCATCTTGAGCTGTCTTAGAAATACTTTTAGTTATCATAATGTGTCCCTCATGCCTTCTTGCACTATGGCAGAAGTTACTTTTAGCGTGGCGTCTTGGATACAAAGTGATCTTGCTTTACGCCCCATCTCTGTGATTTTTTCTGGATTTGATAGCAAGTCATCTAGCTGTGAATATAAATTGTCAGTCAGTTTGTCTTGCTGAATTAGTATTGCAGCGTGTTGATCACTCAACGATCTGGCATTGTAAGTTTGATGATCATCAACTGCGATTGGTAGGGGTACAAAAATGGCGCAACTTTCAGTAGCCGCAACTTCCGCTACAGTGAGAGCACCTGCGCGACATATTACAATGTCAGATTTCGCAAATTCAGCAGGGATATCATCAATAAATTCGAGGACCGTATTTTCTGATTGTTCAGCAAGCGCATTTTCTTTTGGCTTATTAGGCTTGTAAGGCTTATGAGTCTTTTGCGACAATTGCGCATAACGTAATTGTACCGGTTCAGTTTTGCCTTTACCCGCCTGGTGCACCACCTTAATAATGTGTTTGTGACGAAGTTGATTAATAACATCTGGAATTATTTTGTTCAGTGCTACTGATCCTAAACTACCACCCACAATGAGAAAACGAAAAGTATCATCATTGCGTTGAGTTTTAATCACACTAAAAAATTCAGCACGCACAGGATTACCAACGAACTCGACGTTGCGGGGCGATTTACTTGCCATTACAGAAGCATCCATGTCAAAGCCACAAAGCACCCGTTTTGCAACTTTAGCTAACCATTTATTGGTCATGCCAAAAATAGCATTTTGTTCGTGTATAACGATCGGAATATCTAATATCCAAGCTGCAATACCGCCCGGCCCACTTGCAAATCCGCCCATACCTAGCACTACGTTGGGGTTTAAAGACTTGAGTATTGTGCGCGCTTGCCAAACTGCAGATATCAACATAAAAGGAGCATATAATTTGGTAGCAATACCTTTGCCACGCACCCCTTCCACATCAAGAAAGTGAATTGGAAATCCATTTTTAGGAACAACTTCCGCTTCGATTTTATCTGCACTACCGAACCATTCAACCTGCCAACCTTGTTTAGTTATTTCTTGTGCAACAGCTAATCCAGGGAACACATGGCCACCAGTGCCTCCTGCCATAATGACTAACAGTGGCTGCTTTTTACCCACATCATTAGCATCACGCATCATGGGCGACCTTTGCAGCAGTAGTCGTTTTTGGCTGTTTGATTTTTCTACTACTGGCTTTCTTATTTGCCTTTTTACCGCCTCCACTTCGCTTTAGTGCCTGCACACCATCAACTCTAAGTTCAAAATCAATACGTAATAATATGGCTAAAGCGATAGACATAACAATAAGCGAAGAACCACCATAACTGACGAACGGCAAGGTTAATCCTTTGGTTGGCAATATACCGGTGCTTGCCCCAACATTTACAGCTGTTTGAAAGCTAAACCAAATACCAATACCGTAAGCTAAGAATGCATCAAACGGCCGATCTTGTTTCATCGCTTTATTGCCAATACGAAGCGCTATTACAACCATCGAAAGAATTAAGAGTAAAACGACTAACACGCCGATATAACCTAATTCTTCTGCTAAAATTGCCATGATAAAGTCGGTATGCGCTTCAGGTAAAAACTCTAACTTCTGTAGACTGTTACCTAAACCTTGTCCAAACCAAGAGCCACGACCATAGGCCATTAGGGATTGCGTTAATTGATAACCAGACCCAAATGGATCAGCCCAAGGATCGAGGAATGCGGTAACACGCTTGACGCGGTAAGGTTCAAAAAGTATTAGCGCTACCACCGCTAACACACCTGTAAATACTAAACCAAAAAACTGCCATAATTTGGCTCCCGCTAAAAACAATAAACCAATTGTTGTGGCGAACATAACAATAACCGTGCCTAAATCAGGTTGATTGAGTAATAGCAAAGCGAGTAAGAAAAAGACGGCTAAAGGTTTTACAAATCCTTTAAAATTTTCAGTAATTTCTTCGTATCTTCTAACCAAATAACCAGCGAGATAGCAAAAGAAAAATAACTTGGCGGGCTCTGCTGCTTGGATAGTAATAGGACCAATAACAATCCACCTTGTGCTGCCGTTAACTGTGCGACCAATAATTAGAACAGTAACCAACAAAACGATGGCTACTATGAGTAGATAAGGGTTGGCAACACGCCAAAAATTCATCGGCAGATTAAGCACTATCATTGCAGCAATGAGAGCTAAGCCCATATAAATAGCATGCCGAATGGCGAAGTGAAATGGGTTACCATGCAGTCTTTCACCAATAGGCATTGAAGCTGATGTCACAATAACACAACCAATCGCAAACAGCGTCAGTGCAATTAATACTAAAACCAAGTCGTAAGGACGGTTTTGTCCCATGTCCTTCTCGGCCGATGCTTCATGTCTAGCAGCAAAAAGAGCGGATAATTTATTGCTGGGTGATAAGTTAGAATTTGCCATTACGTAACCTGCTCATTAACGGCGTTGGCAAAACTTTTACCTCTAGCTTCATAATTAACGAACATATCAAGACTTGCACAAGCTGGGGAAAGTAAAACAACAGCATTTGCGCTATCCGCTTTTTTTAATAGCGACAATGAGATTGAAACCGCTTCGTGTAAATCGTCAACATGAATTGCATTGGGGATCAGTTCAATAAATTTGTGTGCATCTTTACCTAGCACAATGAGTTGATTTACTTGGGTATCAATCATTTCTTTTAGCACTGATAAGTCAACACCTTTAGCATCGCCACCGGCAATTAATATAAGATAATCGTCTGATTTGACGAAACAAGCCAAGGCAGCCTGACACGCACCTACATTGGTTGCCTTCGAATCATTGATCCATGTAATCGTTGACGTTTTGTCAGCAACAGTGATGGTCGAGATTCGGATAGTTTCGAAACGATGAGGCAATCCTTTATAATCACAAATAGCCTTGATAGTCAGATTTCTATCGAGTGCTAACTGATCACAAATAGCCAGCACAATCATACTATTAATATGATTGTGCGAGCCTTTTAAATGTAAATCACGAAGTGCAAATAAGGCCATACCATTAAATTGAATAGTACCCTCCGTTATGAGGTTAATCTGATTAGCTGGCGCAGTAACAACAGGTGAATTTGATAAAAACTGAGGTGCCCCTGTTTTGCCAATAGAATATCCCTTCGCATTATTCAATAGACCCACTTCGGCGCATATGTGAGGTTTATTGGTGCTTCTCGCTCGTCGGGTCAATTGCATATTTTCAGGATAACTAAGGGCTTCATCTCGGCAAGTTATAATATTTTTCGCCATTTTAAAGATACGTTGTTTGGCTATTTTATAGGCCTCAAAGCTACCATGGCGATCTAAGTGGTCCTCGGTAATATTTAGTATTGTCGCAAACTCAAGTTGCAATGATTCCGTCATCTCTAATTGATAACTCGACAATTCTAATACCACTGCATCCAGTGGTATTTCTCTACTGGCTTCTTCTAGCAATATATCAACGGCACACTTTCCATAATTTCCTGCCAACTCAACATTTAAACCTGCGCTATTGAGTACTTTGCCTAGCATATCAGTGACCGTAGTTTTGCCGTTTGAACCTGTAATCCCAATCAGTGGCGTTTTATTAAACCAAGCGAATAGTTCAATATCACCAATTAATTGGCCACCTTGTTTACGATAATGTCTAAAACACGGCAAGTCTGGGTTTACACCAGGGCTAACAACCACGATTGAAAATGCCAGTAAGGACATTTCAGATTCGAAAATTGCCGCGGTAACATGAGGTACGTTAATAACCTTGTCTTGAATATTTACATCACGGTCGAGCACACAAACCACCGCCTGTTGAGAAAGTAAAAACCGGACACATGCGCTCCCGGTAATACCATAGCCTACAACGGCAATTGACTGATGTGCCAAGTCCTTATTCATTTATCTCAACTTCAACGTTGCCAGTCCAATAAGGACTAAAATTAATGAAATAATCCAAAACCTCACTATAACGCGGGGCTCTGGCCACCCTTTCAATTCGTAATGATGATGTATCGGTGCCATTCTAAAAACACGCTTCCCACGCATTTTAAATGATCCTACTTGCAGTATCACCGACAGTGCTTCAACCACGAAGACGCCGCCCATGATAATAAATACAATTTCTTGGCGAACTAAAATCGCTAATAATCCGAGCGTCGCACCTAGTGAAAGAGAACCAACATCTCCCATAAAAACTTGTGCCGGATAAGTGTTAAACCACAAGAAGCCAAGTCCAGCACCAACTATTGCCGTGCACACTATTACCAACTCACTGGTCATAGGAATGAATGGAATATTCAGATACGCAGAAAAGTTTATATTGCCAGTGACGTAAGCGAATACTGCGAATGCGCCCGCAACTAAAATGATAGGAACAATAGCTAAGCCGTCCAGCCCGTCGGTTAAGTTAACGGCATTACTGGTGCCAACTAATGCAAAGTACGCAATGACCACATAGAAAATACCTAACTGCGGCATAACATCTTTAAAGAACGGAACGAGCAGCGCCGTTTCAGCCGCAATTTCTGGATTCGCGGTGTAGTACAAAAATGCAGACACTACAACAGCGATAACTGACTGCCAGAAGTACTTCCAGCGAGCAATTAAGCCTTTGGCGTCTTTACGAATGACTTTACGATAATCGTCAATAAAGCCAACTAAGCCGTATGCAATCATTACCACGAGTGTGACTAATACATATTTATTAGTCAGATCTGCCCATAGTAATACGCTAATTAAAATGGCAGCTAATATTAACAAACCGCCCATAGTGGGAGTTCCCGCTTTTGACAAATGACTTTGAGGTCCGTCGTCACGAATTGTTTGCCCGATTTGCATCGTTTGTAACCAGCGGATCATTTTTGGACCAATGAAAATTGCAATGAGCAAGGCGGTTAACGTGCTTAAAATTGCACGCAGGGTCAAATACTGCACAACATTAAAACTGGCATCGAACTGCGTTAGCCACTCGGCTAGCCAAATTAACATGGAATGCGCTCCCTACGCCTTTCGGACTTTCCCACGGGGCTTTCCTCTACTGCTTTTACAACTAATTCCATTTTTGAACTTCTCGACCCTTTTACTAAAATGCTAATGTCTCGGTGTTCGTGAGCAACGTTGTTATTGAGCATTTCAATAAGTGCCTCTTTATTATCAAAATGGAAACCATTATCGTTAAAAACCACGCTTGCAAATTGACTCAATACGCCCAGTGAGTAGATTGATGTAATGCCCTTTGATTTTGCGTATTCACCCACCTGTTCATGGTAATAACGAGCCTTATCACCCAGTTCTGCCATATCGCCAAACACAAAAATACGATTTCCTGAAAAGGTGGCCAATAAATCGATTGCCGCATTTACAGAAGCGACATTGGCATTATAAGTGTCATCTAATAAACGAATTTGATTGGTCAACTGTTTAACGTTTAAACGCCCACCTACTTCGCGCATATTGAATAATCCTAACTGAACTTCCTCTAAACTTGCGCCGACATTAATGGATAATGCAGCAGCAAGTAGTGCGTTCCCAACGTTGTGCGTGCCAGGTATACTCAAGCGAATAGCAGCTTTTCCTGTTGGACAAACTAATTCGAATTCAGCACATCCGTCCATTCCCATGGCGATATCTTCTGCATGATAGTCACCTTTTGCCGACTCAGGAGAAAACGTTAAACAATTCAAATGAGACGTTTTACCTTCCCAAAATGAATGAAATTGACTATCACGATTTAAGACCGCAGTTCCTTTTGCTCCCAAGCCTTTAAAAATTTCACTTTTGGCCCTAGCGACGCCAAATAAACTGCCAAATCCCTCAAGATGGGAGGCCGCAGCGTTTACAATCGTAGCCACGTCTGGTTTGACTAAATTTGTGGTGTATGCAATTTCACCTAAATGATTTGCGCCCATTTCAATAACTAGATATTCGTGGTGTTTCTCGAGTCTTAGCAGAGTCAAGGGTACGCCAATATCGTTATTATAATTACCTTTGGTAAATAACACCTTACCCTTTACTGAGAGTATAGATGCCACCATTTCTTTAACTGTAGTTTTACCACTACTTCCCGTAATCCCAACAGTTTTGGGGCTCACTTCTTGTTTAACCGCTGCGCCTAATTTACCTAAAGCCACTTTGGTATCTTCTACCAAAATCAACGGTAGTGGACAATCAACAGGCTGACTCACAATAATAGCGGCGGCTCCTTTTTCAAGAGCCTTAAAAAGATGGTCATGGGCATTGTGATTGGGCCCCGATAACGCGATAAACAAATCGCCTGGCTGCAATGTTCGAGTGTCCGTACTAACGCCTTTAATTTTTAATTCTTCAACACTTTGTGTGTTTAAAACACCTTCTACTTTTTCAGCAATCCAAGATAATGAAACACAAATCATCCTCTTAACTCCATGGTTAACTGTTTGACGTATTCCCTCTCGTTGTAATACTCGCGCACCGAGTTCAACTCCAGGTATTCTTCATGGCCTTTTCCTGCAACAACAATCAAATCGTCTATATGACTATTCAAATAAGCCTGTTTAATTGCAGAGGTTCTTTCTAATTCTATTTTTAATTTGGACGTTTTTTGTATCCCTTGCTGAATATCAGCAATTATATTTTCAGGTAATTCGTTGCGACTGTTATCTTGAGTTAAGATAATTTCATCGGCCCAAACCTCAGCGATTTTACCCATTTCGCTACGTTTGGAATTATCGCGATCGCCGCCACAACCGAAAATCACAGTTAGCTTGCCAATCGCGTGCTGGCGTGCCGCTATCAATGCCTGCTTAAGCGCATCAGGTGTGTGCGCGTAGTCAACAATAATATTGCCATGCTCTGTGGATTCGTATACTTCCATTCGACCCGGAACACCTTTTAGTAACACAACAGCGTCAACTAAACGTTGAAAGTCGACGCCTTGTAAAAGTAATGCACTAAATGCAGTAAGTAAGTTGGCAATATTGAATTGGCCGATTAATGGCAAGGAAATTGAAGCCATACCCCAACTCGAGTCAATGTCAAATACACTGCCGTTTGGCGTAAAGCGGATGTTTAACGCAATACAATATTTATAATGGTGGTTATTTTTTGCGTATGCTTGAAGCAACATTGCTGATGAAGTCTGGGCAACCGAACAAAGACAAATGATCGTATTTTCTGGCGCATTAGTGACCCAGTGACGACTTTCTTCATCATCTGCATTTAAGACCAAGTAACGGATCCCATCTTGTTTAAGTAACAAGCGTTTGGCCTTCGCATACTCTTTTAAATTAGGATGATAATCGAGGTGATCTTGAGTCAAATTTGTGAATGCAGCCACATCCACTTTGAAGCCGCTCAGTCTTTTTTGATACAAACCGTGTGAGGATGCTTCAATACAGATGCGACGGCCTCCGCAATCCTTTACTAAATGCGCAAGTTGATGCAAACAGGCAACGTCTGGTGTCGTATTTATAGTCTCCGCAATCTTAATTGACACTTGCTTCTTCGTATACAAAGCAACACCCATGGTACCTATTGTCGCTGCGTCCTCGTCACATGATGCCGACAATTGGGCGCAAATATGTGCAACCGATGTTTTGCCATTCGTACCAGTAATGGCGATGCACTGAAGCTGATGTGAAACATGTTGGTGAAATGCGCTACAAATAAAGCCAATTTGCTTCTCTAATTCAAAAAAACGAACAATTAACGCATTATCAATACTATTCACTTCGCCATGTTCTTCAGCATTTTGTGCGTTGACAAGGACTAATTTCGCCCCATTATTGATTGCGTCTTGAACATATTTGGCGCCATTATCACTTGTGCCTTGATGCGCAATAAATAATGAATGGTGATTGGCGTTACGGCTATCCAAAACGATATTATCAACGTCAGTATCAGCTACTATAATGTCAAAAATCGCCAGTATAGAGGCGATTGAACGAGTCTTCAGCTTAGCTTTAGTGGGTGTCATACTGACCCCCACTATAAATTCTTGCTGTTTCGCTATTGTCATCGGGCGGCACATTCAGCATTTGCAATGTACCGGCTACTATCTTAGAAAAAGTTGGTGCCGCAGTATCGCCAGCATGGTACAAATCACCGCCGGGCTCGTTTATCAGCACAACCACTGCTATTTGCGGGTTTGAAACGGGCGCAACACCCGCAAAAATATTGACGTATTCTTCGCCGTAACCACCTGCAACAGCCTTTCTACTTGTACCCGTTTTTCCCGCAATACGATAACCAGGGACTCTCGCTTTTACGCCTGAGCCCCCATCATGTGTCACGCTTTCCATCATTTCCAGAACAGCCATTGCATTTTCATGGCTCACAACACGCTCGGGTAGTTCGAAAGCAGGTTCATTCGACTTGATAATAGACAATGGTACTTTTACACCTCCGTTGCCAATCGTCGCATACATTCTGGCAAGCTGAGCTGTAGTGACTGAAATATTGTAACCAAACGATAGTGATGAAAGTTCATGATCAGACCAGCGATTACGTTCATGAAAAATCCCGTTTGATTCGCCCACCATGTTGCTGCCCGTAGAACTCATCAAGCCCATGTTGTAGTAGGTATCCATAAGGAAGCCTTTTTCTACCGATAGCGCCAACTTAGACGTACCCATATTGCTCGATTTTTGAATGATTTCCGTGACGCTAATTTTACCATAGTTACGTGGGTCCTCAATTCGGCTGCCGCCTAAGCGCATCCAACCAGGTGAAGTGTCAACAATGGAGTCTTTTTGCACTGAACCGTATTCTAATGCGGCTAATACCGCAATTGGTTTTAATGAAGAACCGGGTTCAAAGGCGTCTGTTATTGCTCTATTACGCAAACGATGATTAGACACGGTCTTACGATTGTTTGGGTTATATGAAGGTGTATTGGCTAGTGCAAGAATTTCACCGGTATGAACATCAACGATAACTACCGATGCCGACGCTGCTTTAAAGTATAGCGTCGCTTCTTTCAGCTCTCGATAGGCTAAAGCTTGAATACGTTGATCGATAGTCAGCATCAAATCGCCGGCTTTCTCTCCAGCATGCTGCTCAATAATTTCAACTTGGCGACCCTTCGCATCGCGACGAATTTTGCGTTTGTCCGGAGTACCCGTCAACCAATCGTTGTATAATTTCTCAATGCCTTCGATACCTTTATCATCCACATTAGTAAAACCAATGACATGCGGAGAAACTTCACCAGTTGGGTAATAACGTTTGGATTCGTTACGCAAATAAATACCTGGGATAGCCAATTCTTCAACAAAATTAGCCATCGCTGGTGTAACTTGACGTTCAATATACACAAACCGACGTTTGGGGTTGTCTACCTTGTCATACAAGCTTTGCACATCAAGACCCAATACTTCTGCAAGCGCTTGGAATCTGCGTTTATCCAGCGCTTGCATTTCACCAGTCTCGCTATCAAATGCATTAACTACTTTTGGGTCGGCCCAAATAGCCTTCGACGGCACGCTCACTGCCAGCTGCTCACCATTTCTGTCAGTAATCAAACCACGATAGCTTGGGTTGTCTCGTACTCGAATAGTACGATTATCGCCTTGTTGAATTAAGCGGTCAGGTTCTATTACCTGAATAAAAGCGGCCCTAGCTGCTAAGCACACAAAAACAAGTCCCACACTGTAAAGCACAGTAAGAAAGCGCCACTGCATCAACATGGGGGATGTATTTTGTTTGGCTTGGCGGTCTTTGCTGGTTCCTCCTTTAGCAGATACGCGCGGATTAGCGTTAGCTGCCATTCGATTTCCCTCGCACTAAAACCTCATCTTCCGGATTTGGACGACGCATATTTAGATTTTCACGAACCACTTGTTCAATACCGTTGTGCTCAGTTAACGCGCTTTGTTCGATAATCAAGTGACGCCACTCGACGTCCAACTCATCTTTCTCTTGAATTAACGATTCGTGTTGCATCGACAACTGACGGTTGTGATGAGCACCCAGGACGACGCCAATAGCGGTTGCAACAACAGCTATAAACAACATCACTTTAAATAAATTACGGCCTAGTTCAGATGTGATAAGTAACAACAAGTTAAAGTTGGTACTGGGCATATTCATAATTTCTCGGCTGTTCTAAGCACTGAACTGCGGCACCGCACATTTTGTGCAATTTCTTCAGCGGTAGGTTTTACGGCTCTACCGATAGCTATCACAAGCTTCTCTGCATCTATTTCCTGTTGTGTAATAGGTAATCCGCGAGGAATGTCTTTACCCTTACTTAATTTTCTAATAAAGCGTTTGACTACGCGATCCTCAAGCGAATGAAAACTGATAACCACTAATCTGCCACCCGTTTTAAGCACCCTAACGGCGCCTTCTAAGCCCTGGTTCAATTGATCAAGTTCGCCATTAATAAAAATTCTGACACCTTGAAAACTTCGCGTCGCAGGATGCTTAAACTTATCCTTTACGGGCACCGCTTTATCAATTAATTGAGCAAACTCTGCAGTGGTTTCTAGAGGCTTTATCAACCTTTGCTCTAGTACTGCGTGCGCAATTCGCTTGCCAAATTTTTCCTCACCATAGGTTTTTAATACCATCGTGATTTCTTCAAGATCAGCTTTATTTAACCAATCAGACGCACTTATGCCAGTAGAACGGTCCATACGCATATCCAAAGGACCGTCTTTTTGAAAACTGAAGCCTCTTGAAGCATCATCCAGTTGTGGGGACGACACCCCTATATCCATTAACACACCATCAATGTCGCACATCAGCTCAAGTTCGTTGACCACGTCTTCAATGTTTGAAAATGCGACATGATGTATGCTGAATCTAGGGTCGTCGATAAAACGTTGGGCAGACTCAATTGCTGTATCATCACGGTCCAATGCAATGAGTCTACCTTTACTTGAAAGTTGTTTGAGAATTTCGGCACTGTGGCCACCGCGTCCAAAAGTCGCGTCAATATAAATTCCATCAGGCTTTATATTCAAGCCAGAGATCGATTCTTGCAGTAGTACCGAGCGATGAATAAATTTTTCTGACGTCATAACGAGAAATCCTGAAGACGCTCAGTAAGCTCGAATTGGCCCAGTTTCTCGATTTCAATGTCTTCAACGATCTGCTGCTGCCAAACGTTCGCATCCCAAATCTCAAATTTATTGAGTTGACCGACAAGCATGATTTGTTTGTCCAGAGCGGCATGTTGACGAAGTGTCGGTGCGATTAGTATACGCCCGCTTTTGTCCATTTCGCCTTCCATTGCATAGCCTAGTAGCAAGCGTTGCAAACGACGTTCTTGAGGATTTGTACTCGAAAGCTTACTCAATTTAAGCTCGATTTCCTCCCATTCAGGGAGGGGGTAAAGTAGCAAACAGTTTTGGGAGGTATCGATCGTGCAGACCAGCTGTCCCTGGCAATCATCCAACAGCGACTGACGGTACCTTGTGGGTATCGTTAGTCGACCTTTGCTATCCAGATTAATTGCGTTAGCGCCGCGGAACATTCCCCTAGCCTTTTATTATTATTAGCTCATATTATTATTTTTATTATTAAGCTGGTTGCATTCGACCAAAAAAACCATTTTTCGCCACTTTTACCCACTTTTCATAGTTTATGTACCATCATGCCCCACTGTCAAGCACATTTACGTCAAACTGGTAAATAGTTTACAACCCTAGACTGTATATAAACACAGGCATTGCATGAATTTGAGATATAAAAAAACCACCCGTAGGTGGTTTTTGCTTTAGTTTTTAATTGCTTGTATTTTAAGCAGTAGGTTGTTCGCCTTCGCCTTCTTTAGGTACAGGTCTAATTTGCACCGTTCTAATTGGCTTATCGCCCTTGTTAGATAATTCAACCAAACGGTTCAATTGTGCTAATGACATCATAATTGCGTACATAGCGCCTAAGAAACCGGCTTTGTGTAGTTCAAGAATAACCGCATCATCCAGCGCGTTAAGTTTTTTCTCATCGATGCTCATTATACCTGTTACGTTACGAGCAGTGCCGTCTTGGTACTGAATACCAATTTGTATGTTTTCTAGCAATTCAAGCTCTACAACACGTTTTACGAAACGTTGGTTGAGCATTTCGCTGTTTGCAAGTTCAGCTAAAAATTGCTGACGATTCTTTAAGAAATCAGTAGGTTCGCCTTCTTTAGTGAATAATGCTTCACCTTCGTCGGCAACTAAATGGCTATTTTCATCAAAGAATACTCCCAATTTCTCGCCATCCGGACGAATATCAAAAGGGTAACGTTGTATGTTTAATGGTACATGCGGGCCCTGCCATTTGTCTTCTGCCCAGAACAAGTTAACGTTTTGGTCAACGCCTAGCATTGCGACAGTATGGATGTTCTTATTCGTTGGATCTTCAATGAAAACCACCGGCATTGATGATGCCAAATGCGCGAATTCACGGATAGTTGCTGCTGCAAGGTGAGTTTCTTTTGCAAAACTAAGATCTAGCTGAGGAATGATTTTTAGATCTTTATGCGTCTTTTTGTCCAGCGCGATATAATTAATAGCCATTTTAATATAATTCTCTTACTTAAGTTTGATGAGGCTATTTTTAATCGTTAGCGCTGCATCGTTCAGTCATGAAACTGCCATGAAGGGTTTACGACTAACCACTTTCATGACAATGAAAATTCGTATTTTTACCCATGGGATAACGCCAGTTATTATCGCCTAAACAGAATTGGAAGTCACTCTGTAACCTAATATTAACAACTAAAATTAGGCTTTTTTTCTATTAAGTTGCACAATACGGTCAAGACAACCGTGGTTGCCAAGTTGAAACCGTACAATTTTTATTCTATTCGTGTTTTTTATTACTGCTAACGTAAAAGATAACAAAAACACAGTTATAATATTAAACAAAAATAACAATTAATAAATATCTATTCCAAAAGGACTGCTAATGCGAAAACAATCCACCGCTATCCTCGTGATACTCTCATCATTAGTGCTAACGGCATGTCATACCACAAGCTCAGCACAAAAAATTGAAAGTAACGCGCAAGCAGCGAAACGAATCACTCAACAAAATATTATTGTCGATGGTCATATAGATGTGCCCTATCGAATACAAAATCAATGGGTAGACGTCACAAAAAGCACAGAAAATGGTGATTTTGATTATCCTCGTGCAGTAGAAGGTGGCTTAAATGCACCTTTTATGTCTATTTATGTACCTGCTAGTCTAGACAATTCAGCTGAATCGACAGCCTTGGCTCACCAGTTAATTGACTATGTTGAAGCTATTGTTGGACGCGCTCCGGATAAATTTGCACTGGCATATTCCGTTGCTGATGTAGAACAAAATTTTAAGGAGAATAAAATCTCATTGCCAATGGGAATGGAAAATGGCTCTCCAGTGCAAGGTTCTCTTGATACCCTGCGCGTCTTTCATGAACGAGGAATTCGCTACATCACACTCGCACATAGCCAAAGTAACCATATTAGCGATTCATCTTATGACTTACGCCGGCAATGGAAGGGCCTCAGTCCTTTTGGTAAAGAATTAGTAGTAGAAATGAACAAACTTGGGATTATCGTTGATATTTCGCATGTTTCTGACGCCGCTTTTTATCAGGTTGTCGAAATAAGCAACGCCCCTGTCATAGCGTCACATTCATCTTTACGTAAATTCACTCCTGGATTTGAGCGTAATATGGACGACAAAATGATCAAAGCCTTAGCTGCTAACAAAGGCGTTATTATGATTAATTTTGGTTCAGGCTTCGTTAGCCCAGTTGCGCGCAGCTGGCGTGACAACAGAACCAATAAAGCAGAAGAGCTCGCTAGAGCATTTGGTGAAGATAGCCAAGAAGTGAAAGATTTTGTTGAAACGTATAATACGCAGAGCCCTTACCCATTTGCTACCTTGGAGATAGTACTTGATCATATCGACCACGTGGTCAATTTAGTCGGTATTGATTATGTTGGTATTGGATCGGACTACGACGGTGTAGGAGATTCTCTACCCGTCAATTTAAAGGACGTCTCTGAGTTTCCTAACCTTGTTGAAGGATTATTAGATCGTGGATATTCAGAGAGTAATATTAAAAAAATTCTAAATGAAAATGTATTGCGTGTATGGCGCGAGGTTGAAGCCGTCGCCAAAGCAGGATGAATTTAGCACGCATGGTTAACTTTAGTTAAAACATACAGGCATTGTTGGGGTATCATGGGCGAAATTACTTTGACCATATACCTCAATGAAACTAATAATACGAAACTTAGCACGAAGCACCACACAAGAGTCACTTAACGCTCTCTTTACTGAAATTGGCTTAGTTCAATCTTGCAGTCTAGTTATTGACAAAGCCACTGGCAAGTCCAAAGGCTTTGCGTTCGTTGAAATGCCGAAAATTGGCGAAGCTAAAATTGCGATCGGGAAACTGAACAACATTGAGCTTGACGGGAGTAAAATACGGGTTAAGAAGGCAGAGCAAGCGCCAGCCGATGCTGATAAAAAAGACACCGATAATTAATGCTAAACTACCTTTAGCATTTTAGGTTTACATGCATCAAGTGCGTGTTGGAGTTGATATTCAAAAAACACGTCCTCTTCTAGATCCAATGTTTTTTCCAACTCAACTAGTGTTGAATATAACCGTGAGCTCGCTAGTATTTCGGCGGCTTCTATACTCAACATACTGACGTCTTCAAAATTTCCCCACTCATTTAAGAGTAACTCAATCGCGCCACTATCCTTTCTGTTTGCGAGCCCGACGAGCGCTTCACCTCTGATCTCACTATCTTCGTCAGAAGCACCTTTATGCAATGCCTGTCGAATTTGAGGTGAATCAATTTCAATTTGTGTACCTAGCCCAAACATTGCCCAATTCCTTGTATCGAGATCTTCATCGCGAGACAACAACAACATAACATCAATAGCCTCGTTTGATTCCTGACCTAACAAGGCAAAAACGACGCCATTCCTAATTTCTGTACTGGGGCTTTGTGCAAACTTAATAACGTGAGCAATCGCCTTTTCATCACAGCGGTTACCGAGGGCAACACAGGCAAAATAAACAACACTATCAACCTTGTCCTGCAATGCCGATATTAATAAATTAACGCTCATATCCAAAAAAGTTTTATCACGCCAGCCTAATTGCCCCAAAATATCTGCGCCTACCCCGCGGTCAATCGGGTCATCGCTCTGAAGGTATGCTTTTCCTAACTGAAATTCCTCTTCGCCACCCCGATAATGGACCAGTGCTAGGGTAGTCTCCCAATTATTTTCCTCAATACCACGCCTATAACGTTCAACTACAGAGAGACTACTTTCACTTTTGTTTTCATACTTTAAGTCAAAACGAGTTTTAACCGGCATTATTGACCTTTGCGCTGTTGTTCAAAAAAATAGTCTAACATTGCCATCATATTATTGAATAAAGGATTAGGTTTTGGGATCGCACAACGCTCACTTATATTGAGTTGTGTTTTATCTATTTTAAGGCCTATCATCATCATTGAACTCATAACCAAATCTTGGTGGCAAGTGTCGTATGAGCGGTCAATTGTCATCACTTGATGTTCACCGTCAATCTTTGCCATTAAGTCCTCAACGCCATAATAGGGAGCAATAATATCAGCGAGTGAATGCGCAACAAAAATAGGTTTTGAAACTGTCGTTTCTGCTAATAAATAACGTATCTCAAAAATAACATCGGCAACTGTTAAGCCAGCATAGCCCGCTGCGTCAGGGTAACGGTAAGGGTTTGCTCCAGTGCTAACAAAATCACCATCGACTATTTTTGCTATCCACTTCATGCCCCAAATTTGACCTAAGTTTTCTGCGCTATCAGACAAGGCTAAGGCCCCTGAGAAAAGTAATAAACCATCGATTTCGTCGGGATGCAGTAACATGTACCTAGTGGCAAGTGTTCCTCCCGTTGAAAATCCACCAATATAAGTTTTATCTGAATAAGGGCTAATAAGGCTCATGATGCTATCGACGTGAGAATACCAGCGTTGCTGCAAAGTAGGGTCACGCATATCGTTAGCGGCATCCAGTTTCCCATTCCCAGGCGTGAGAGGCGCAACCACCGTGAATCCTTTATCGTTAAGATGTTGCGCGATTGAACGAATATAAAAAGGAGAGTCTGATAAGCCGTGAAATAACACGACTATAGGTGCGATTTGTCTTTTACCATTTACACTGGGCATGCCTTTGGAATACAAAATAAAAGGAGAGTTACCTTCATTTCTAAGTGCCTTAGAGCATACTTTGTATTCATATAATCCAACGTTGTCTTGGCAAGGTCTGACACTACCTAATTCGTTTTCATATAATGTATAAAAATCCTCGAACAGTTGCACGGGCAATGCAAGTCGATTGCTATTTAGTTCTTGGGCTTGCACTGGCCGCACAAAAAACAACACAAACATCACTAGAGTGCCAGTTGTAAAACGTTTCAATATAGCGAGTTTCGCGATACCACTGTCCATCAATTTTGGTTCCTTTAACTGAAGCAATCTTTGCGAATGAATCATACTTTACAAATGAGTAGTGCTTTAAAAATGATGTTTATTCCATAAAGTCCTAAGTCTACGGCATTTTATACTTTGCAAAAACAAAAAAAGGCACTGTTGCTCAACATGTGCCTTTGCATCTGACATATTTCTTATGATTCGGTTTAGCTATGACCTTGCAAATAAGCTTCTAGGTCGTCACTTCCACCGATACGCTTGCCGCCAATGAATACTTGTGGAACGGTATCATGACCGGACACTGCTTTTAATGAGGCTAAGGTAGCTTGTGTACCTAAAATAATTTCTTCATATTCATAACCAGCGCTTTTAAGCAGCATTTTAGCTTTCTCACAGAACGGACAGTTGGGTTTGGTAAATAACGACACATCCTCTGGTGCTTTAGCTTCAGGAGCTAAATAAGCAAGCATCGTATCGGCGTCAGACACTTCAAACGGGTCACCTTGCTTGTTAGGTTCAATGAACATTTTTTCTACTACGCCATCGTTTACTAACATGGAATAACGCCAGCTTCTTTTGCCAAAACCAATATCGCTTTTATCCACAAGCATTCCCATACCTGCAGTAAATTCGCCATTACCATCAGGTATAACCGTAATATTTCCAGCTTCTTGGTCAGCCAACCATGCATTCATAACAAATGTGTCATTAACTGACATACAGCAAACTTCATCAACACCTAATTTCTTAAAAGTGCTTGCTAATTGATTATAACGCGGTAAATGAGTGGACGAGCATGTCGGAGTAAACGCACCAGGAAGCGAAAATAATATAACCTTTTTACCTGCAAAGATTTTTTGTGACGACATTTTTTCCCAGTCATCACCACTTCTTACTGGCCAAGTAACGTCAGGGACTTGCTTGCCTTCTTGATTTGGTAAACTTGTTGGTTGAGCCATTTTATTCCTCGATTTAAGGTATTGAGTTATATGCGTAAATATTAATAGATATTCGCAAAAATACCAGTAAAGGAGTAACTTTTAACGAATAAATATTGCAAAGGAAATTTTAATGCTTCCCAGCTTATTAATTTTAAAACCAATCAAAAGGGATAAATTATGATAATTTTAGTTGGTGGTGAGAAAGGTGGTAGTGGTAAAAGCTGTATAGCGCAGAATTTAGCTACTTATCTGGCAATAGACAAAATGGCAACGATATTACTGGTTGATTGTGATATTCAAGGAACGACTGCCGATTGGATAAAATTACGAAACAACAACCTCGGCGCTTTACCAATTGATTGTGTGCAACTTAATGGCAAAATCCGCAATCATTTACTTGGCTACAACAGCCAATACGAATATGTGATTGTCGATTGTGGTGCACAAGACTTATTAGCCCTGCGTTCAACTTTATCTACCGCTGACGTGGCTCTTTTACCCATGCGCCCAAAACGTCGAGATTTAAAAACACTTCTGCATTTAGATGAGTTGGTCAATAGTTGCAAAATGGTCAATCCGGAATTAGCAGCCCATATTGTGTTTACCCAATGTCCGTCTCAGCCGAATCAACAATCCCGTGTTAACGATGCAAAGCAAACAGCAAGTTTATATGATATTCCTATTGCCACAGCAATTTTACATGAGCGTCATATTTATGATGATAGCGAGGAATCAGGCTTATCAGTAATCGAGGTTGAACCAAAGGGTAAGGCCGCAGACGAACTGCGTTCTTTATTTTCGTCTGTACTGAAGTCTAACAATACACAATCACCTGAACTCAGCATTCATTACGCATAATGCCTTGAAAGCGTTCGTCATATTCATCATGTATAGAGCATTAAACACGGGCCTACTTGAACAAACGTACATACCATTCTCAAATAGAACAGATAGTGACGCTAATTCTGTGTATTGGCCTTTAAGTCTTCCAAGTGATATCTTTCAATCAACGAATAAAGAGTGGGTCGTGTTATTCCTAGTAACTCGGCAGTTCTAGACATATTTTGTTCCGACTGATGGTAAGCTCGTCGGATCGCTTTACTTTCAGCTAGTTCGCGCACTTCACGCAAATTGAGCACCAAAGGTTGTGTGTCTTTTACCTTTGCAATAAGACCAAGATCATCAGCATTAATTACGCTACCTTCAGCCAACACGACTGCTGATTTTAATTTGTTTTGTAGCTCTCTAATATTCCCAGGCCAAGAATGACCTAACATGGCCTCTATGGCCTCATCACTAAAACCTGTCGTTTTTGTACCATATTCGTCTTTATATTGATTCAAGAAGATTCTAGCTAACAACACCACATCATCATCACGATCACGTAATGGTGGGATTGAAATAATAATCTCACCGACTCTATAAAACAAATCCTCGCGGAAAGACTCTTCTTTTACCATACTTTGTAAATCACGATGGGTTGCACAAAGAACGCGGATATCAACGGGAATTTCGCTTCTCCCGCCCACTCGCTCTATTACACGCTCCTGCAAAAATCGCAACATTTTGGCCTGCAAGCCTAAAGGCATATCACCACTTTCATCTAAAAATATGGTTCCCCCTTGGGCCGTTTCAATCTTACCTAAAGTGGTTTTATTGGCTCCAGTAAAAGCACCTTTCTCGTATCCAAACAACTCACTCTCAAGTAAATTTTCAGGAATTGATGCACAGTTGATGGCAACAAAAGGTTTTGTTTTGCGATTACTGTGCTCATGGATGCTTCTAGCAAATACTTCCTTCCCAGTCCCACTTTCGCCTAACAACAGCGTAGTAATATCAGTCAGTGCTATTTTCTCAGCCTTGCGGCTTATGGCTTGAATTGCCTCGCTATTACCGATAATGCGTCCCATAGATGGGATAGACAGCGTTAGTAGTCGATTTTCATTCTCTAACTCAGCTAAGTTTAACGCACGCTTGATGAGGATATTAATAGTGTCAGAATCAATGGGTTTTTGATAAAAATCGTAGGCTCCCATATTAATAGCTTTTAGCGCATTTTCTTTTTCATTATTACCCGTCACTACAATCACTTTTGTGCGTGGCATCAAGGTCATAATTTCTTGTAAGGCTTTTAAACCCTCTGAGGCATTAGCAGGGTCCGGTGGTAGTCCTAAATCGAGTGTAACAACCGTTGGTTCAAATCGTCTAAGTTGAGCGATTGCCGAACTGCGGTCTGCCGCAAAAACGGTATCAAATTCAGATAATGCCCATTTCAGTTGTTTTTGAATACCTAAGTCATCATCTACTACTAATACTTTGTCCATCCTAACCCCTAGTGTTATTCCATCACAGGTATACTTAATGTAAATACCGTTCCTTGACCAACTTTACTATCAACAGTAATTATACCGCCAATCTCTTCAATATAATGCTTGGCATCATATGCACCAATGCCCATTCCTGCATTACCTTTTGTGGTATCAAAAGGTTTAAATAAACGGGTTTCAATAAACTGTGCAGACATTCCCTCGCCTGTATCCATAACTTTAACAACAATATAGTCCTGAGCATTCTCATCAAACCTTGATGCATTAATAACAACTTTACCGATATCCTCAGTTGCCTGTTGTGCGTTGCTAATTAGATGATACATGACATTAGCAAATTTTTCGGCATCTATTTTCACTAATAGCGAAGACTCACAATCTAACAGTGGCAGGGGCATAAACCCTTGGCAACGTTGCTTGACCACATGCTGTAAAATAGAACCAATGTCGGCTTGAAGTTGATGCTGTCTTTGATTCGTTTTCTTCTCGGTTAACTGCTTAAGCATATTATCCATTCTGCTTTTGGTGTGCTCAAGTGTCTCAAATGTATCATCTATAAATTCAGGGTTAGACTTATGCTGTTTCGCATTAGCTAGTATTAGGTCAATTTGGGCCATGACATTTTTTAAATCATGTAATACAAAGGCTGACATGCGACTAAAAGCCGCAAATTGAGCATTTTGAGCCAATAAGTTGGCTCCTTCAAACTGAAAAATATAGTTAGAGACTTGTGCTGTCACGGCATTAATATAGTCTCGAAATTCCCAGTTCAATGCCTTTACATTTTCGCTATTTGCATCAAGCAGCACCATTCCCCAAAGTTTTTCCTGTCTAAAAATGGGGACTATAAGCTGATAATCAAACGAGTCCATAAAATAGGGTTTACCGCTGAGTTCTTCATATTGATGAGGTTTAACACGTAACTCTCCAATATCAATGATCCATGTTTTCAGCTCAAAAAAGGATTGCAACATTTGTATTTTAGCTACGTCATAGTTACGACTGTCCCCGCCATTGATCTTCGCTACTTGTTGCCAACCATTTTTATTTAATTTAAGTAGGACGCCGCCTTCATACGCAACCGCCTGAAGCATGCCGCTAAGAGATGTTTGATAAACTTCATTCAAGCTTTCTTGCTGTTCACTTAAAATCGCTGTTAGTTTCACCCATTCCACCCGATAGTCAAACTGATTGGCATAGAAATGTTTAGTAATAAATACTTTAATTTTAGTGCGAAAATTATCTGAGAGAAATAAGGTTAGTAACAAAGTTAGGGATGCGCCAATAAGCACAAGCTGTAGAGGGTAACTCCACGAGCCACCCAAAAACTTTACCAAATAGCCGACTAGAGCCATCAAGAATAAGTAAC
Source organism: Glaciecola sp. (assembly GCA_034112105.1). GTDB lineage: Bacteria > Pseudomonadota > Gammaproteobacteria > Enterobacterales > Alteromonadaceae > Glaciecola. The sequence continues at coordinate 57,640 of JAWUVZ010000129.1, forward strand.
CACCTGCAACCAGCAATAGTGTGCTATGTAGCACCACGTCTCGGCTTACAAAAATAGCGACCCCCCAATAACTAATACGCCGAATCGCAAGAATCAAAAATGGTAACAGTGCGACAAAGATATAACCTCGCACAAACACATAATTTTCACCAATTTGATTAATCATGGTCGCATTGGCATAGGTAACAAAATCAAATAAACTCAACCCACCCAAAAACAATACCAACGGTTTATATGCCCACTTTTGTTCACCCGCCTGCCGGTAAACCAATTCCAATATGATAAGCATTTGCAAAGCAATTAAGGTATGCAGCGAATATTGCCATAAATAAGGCAACGCCGACGTTGCACCAGTAATGATGGCCACTGTAGGTAAGACTAAAAAGGATAGTGTGATTGGTCGAAAAAATATTTCTTTGAATGAGCTAAAATCGGAGCGCAAACAAGCGGCGAGAAACAACACCCAAACCCACTGACGAATAGCGTCAGCAACAAAAAAATGACTGATATGTGCTTGCCAGCCCAGTAAACGAATATTGCTCACTGCCCACAAACAAGTCGTGAGCGTGGCGGCCACTAGAAGGTATTTCCCGATACCAGCTGTACGTCCTGTAAAAAGCAATAATAGCAGCGCAAAATAGCCTAGCGTTGCGATTGCGTATCCTAAGTCGGCGAACATTAACGTTTTTCAACTAATAGGCTACCAATTGAATAGCCAGCACCAAAAGAACAAAGAATACCGTAGTCGCCTTTGACTAAGTCTTTATTGTAAAGATTGAACGCAATAACAGAGCCTGCAGAAGCAGTATTGGCATAACGGTCGAGTACGATCGGTGCCTCTTCAAGCGTTGCTTCCCTACCCAATAAACGCTTACTAATAAGCGTGTTCATATTGATGTTGGCTTGATGCAACCACCAGCGCGTTATGTCTTTAGGCGTCAGGTCATGTTTAGCCAAATGCTCCCTAATATGCTCAGCAGCTAATGGACAAACATCTTTAAAGACTTTACGACCTTCCTGATGAAATAACTTATCAGCACCATAAGGGTCGGTATCATTTGCTCGGTTCAAATAACCATGATTTGATCGAATATTACTAGAAAATTGGGTAAACGCTTTTGTCGACATCACATTAAAAGCGTTATCACTTGTCACTGTATCCTCTGCTTCTAAAATAATTGCAGTGGCGACATCACCAAAAATAAAATGGCTGTCACGATCAGTATAGTTGATTTGAGGTGACACCAATTCAGGATTAATCACCAACACCGTTTTAGCCGTTTCAGCCTTTATCATTTCGTAAGCGCGATGCATGCCAAAAGTTGCCGCCGAGCAGGCTACTAGCATGTCAAAACCAAAGCCTTTGATACCTAATTCCGACTGCACTTCAATAGCAATTGCAGGATATGAACGTTGCAAGTATGCACAAGACACAATAACGACATCAATGTCCTCTGCTGTTTTATTGGCAGCTTTCATCGCGTTTCTGGCTGCCTCAACCGCAATTTCTGCCTGATTTGAAATTTGGTCGTCGCTACGCTCCGCAATAACTGGGCGCATACGATTAATATCAAGCACACCTTCTTTTTCATAAATATAACGATTTTTAATGCCAGACGCCTTTTCAACAAATTGAGCGCTTGAATGCGGCTTTTCAGCAATCTCGCCGGCTGCTATTTTGTCGGCATTTTCTGCATTAAACTTATCTGCATAATCGTTATAACTATCGATAAGTTCTTCATTAGTAATGCTGTGCTTGGGTGTCCACAATCCGGTACCGCTCATAACCACTTGTTGTGTCATCTGTCCTGCCTTTTATTTTTTGCGCTTTTATTTTTTGCACAATCTTAGCGCTTTATTCCATTTGTGTCATTATTGCACAAACCTAACCGAAAACAACGCAAGCATTCACTCAACACACTAACAAAAGCGAAATCTACTACTGAAAAGTGTCAATCACTAGGATACCTATTGCCAAGCGCCACATGAACGCGCTCGAGGGACTTTTTACGGTGGATTTTGAAGGACAGTTTGCGCTGCAAAAACGAGGAAAGTTGGGCACCCAGTCGCAAAAAAAAACGCAACCGTCGTTTAACGGTTGCGCTTCTTTGAGCTTTTAAGCTTTTAAGCCTTTAAGCTTTTAAGCTTTTAATACCTAGTTTGGTGTCACTTGATAAACACTCACAGTGCCACTAACTTCATTACCTACGACGATTAACGCTTCACCTGTTGCACTAAATTCACCCTCAACAAATATAATACTTTCCGGAGCAAGGTCACCAATGACATCATTGGCCGTGCTGCCTTCAGTTAAGTCGCGATTGATTACATAGTCGGCAAAAAATGCATCAAACGGATTCGTTACGTCATATACAAATATACCGCTCATTCTTTCAGCGCCGATGAAAGCGTAAGTGCGCTCACCAACTTTTCCTACTGTGATAGCTTCAGGCTCAGGGCCCTTGTTTTCCGAACGCGAATCACCTTCATTTTCGTCATTATTATTGTTGAATTGCGCACCATGCACAGACGCAGTGATACGTTCTAGGTCATCGCCAGAATCAAAAACAACCAGACCATTCTGGTCCCAAATAGTAAATGAGCGAGCGCCATATGTGTAAGCAGATTCGTACTCACCATTGCCATCTGCATCACCCAACACGCTAGTGACACGTAAGTCATCCAAACGACCGTCCATTTGCAAGGTTTCTAGTGCTGAACCTGCTTGTGCAGTTAAATCTTTTAACTTGACCTCATCTGAGTAGGCTAAACAACCGTCATCAACGTCATATGACTGCCCCATCGCGGCAGTACATGCGGCTTCGTCAGCAACATCAAAGAAATATTCTCTTGCATCGCCCTCGTTCGCGGTCACTAAGAAAGTCGCTCCTTTCCACTCATAATTACTAATGCTGTCTGGCATGTATACGCCATTCAAGCCTTCATATTTAGCAAAACTAACAGCGCCGTTTTCTTGACCGTCAAAGTTTAGCTCAGACCAATTTTTGCTTCCTAAGCCAATAATTTGTACAGATAAGTCCTCAAGATCCAATATGGCTAAACCGTTGTTCTCTTGCAGAGTGATGTAGGCTTTCTCATTTGTTGTTGAAACATATTCTGGCTCAAGATCTTGCGCCACCGTAACGGTGATAGCGTTACCATTAATAGTTGCACCTGAGGGGTTAGGGAAATGCATACCTTGCCCTTCTAGCGCCGCCTGGGTTCCATTGAAACTTGTAAACGTGACCATTTCAGCCGTTTCTTCTGGCTCACCGCTGGCAAGAATATCAATCACTGATAATGTACCTTCAGGGTCAATTGAATAATCGCCATTAGGCTCCCCTTCATTCGCCACAACAAGCTTTCCACCGTTGGGTGTAAATGCAATAGAGTCTGGCAATGCGCCAACTTCAACACTGTCTAAAAATGCAGGAGCACTATTGTCCAAACCGTTATAAAAAAGAACAAAACCGTTGTCTGTCTTTGTTGCTGCAGGCACCGCTACTGCTAATAAATCACCAAAGATAGCAATACTTGTAACGTTACCTAGAGGCACAGTTCCGACTGTTGCAGGTAAGTTAATTGATGACACAACCAAATTAATAAAATTAATCGGGTTGCTTAGTTCTGCAGATGTTATTGAACCCGCAGCAATGATCGCAATGCTATTGGTGGCTGAATTAGTCGCATAAATAGTTTGCGTTGCTTTGTGGTATTGAACAATTTCAGCGGCACCTTGAGCACCAAGCGATGCTCTAGCAACCAAAGACAAAGACACGCCTGTTGAAGCATCTTGTCCGTCTAGGCCATTTTGACCGTTTTGACCGTTTTCACCATTGCCACCATCAATACCTGCATCGCCTTGGGGTCCTTGAGTACCGGCTTCACCGGCATCTCCATCATCACCGTCTAATCCACATCCTGTCAGTACAAAACCCATAGCTATAGCTAGTAGGCTAATCTTCAATTTTGACTGTAACATCTGTTGTTCCCTCAAATTTTTTTATTTTTAAAATAATACCACTAAATAGATTGTCTGTTCAATGACTACCTAGCAGCATGATAGTCTTGATCTTGCTAGATTATCTTGGTATCTGGTCTACACTGTTTATCTTGACAAATCATCATGACAGTTTCATGACGGCCATATTTTTTACTGAGTTAAAAAATATCAATAGGCTGAGGAAGTAATGGAGCCACCATTTTAGCAACATATCGAAAAAGCTGAATCCGCGTAGTTCCATTGCGCCATGCGACCCCTATATCTCTGAAAGCATTGTCTTCAGCAGGCAAACTAACTACATCGGTGCCATTTAAGATATTTTGTTGTAATGCCATTTCCGGCAAAAATGTATAACCCATGTCACTATTAACCAGTGATACAAGCGTATGTAGACTATTCGCGGTCAACGAGCTCACTTGTTCTTTGTGTTTCAAACCACAAGCACTCACCGCATGCTCGGTTAAACAATGTTCTTTTTGCAAAAGAAAGATACTATCTTTGGGCAGTGAATCAACCGACGGTGCAGTTTTGAGGTCTTTCGCACTATTTTTGTGGGCAATTAAATGAAAAGGATCATGTCCTAAAATGAGTTGACGGCAACCAGGTGTTTGCATCGGAAGCGCAAGGATGAGCAAGTCTAACTCACCATCGCCAAGCCTGCTGAGTAAATTATCTGTTGTGTCTTCATGCAACTGCAGTTTGATATCTGGCAAATTAGCATGAATTGTTCTAATAAGGCCTTCAAATAAAAATGGTGCTATGGTTGGAATGACGCCTAATCTTAGTGTACCTGACTTCCAGTCACCGGCTGACTCAGCAAATTCAATCCATTCATGTGTTTGACTCAGTAAAAGTTTACTTTTTTCGACAAGCGCTTCACCAAACTCGGTAAAAACGAAGTTTTTGTGCTCTCGTTCTAGCAATTGTTGACCAATACCATCTTCGAGGTTTTGCACTGCAGCGCTTAAAGTAGACTGACTGACGTTACATTTTTCAGCGGCACGATGAAAGTGCTGCTCTTTATGCAGCACTGTTAAATAATATAGATGTTTTAAATTAGGTAATTTCATTGGGTTAGTCTATATCAACTAAAAACTATACTCCGAAGGAGAAAGTTAAAATGAAGAAGAAAATGATAGACAGCGATGCGCCTGCAGGAAGCGTTACTATCCAAGAAATGATAATGCTACGAATTACTTTACCATTAAGTGCTGCAACACCTTGCACTATACCCACACCTAACACTGCGCCCACTAAGGTTTGCGTCGTAGAAATAGGCAAGCCTGTTCCTGATGCAATCAGAACCGTTGTAGCGGCAGCCAATTCAGCAGCAAAACCTTTACTTGGGGTCAGATGCGTAATCCCTTGACCAATTGTTTTCATTACGCGATGGCCGAACAAGGCTAAACCTGCCACGATCCCCAAGCCACCTAGAGGTAATATCCACCATGCGAGGTCCGCATTATCTAATATAGCACCGTCATTACTAACGACACTAACAACCGCTGCAAGCGGGCCAATTGCGTTTGCTACGTCGTTCGAGCCATGTGCGAATGCCATACAACAAGCCGTTAGTACCATTAAAATCGCAAATATCTTCTCAACATTAGCGGTTTGTTCTTCGGTGGTTAATGCTTCTTCAACATGCAGACGGCGGATTAATACCATACCTATTAAACCAACAACAACGCCAATGGCAATTGCCAACATATAGCCTTGTTCGGCAGGTAGGCCTAAGCCAACATGCTTGAGACCTTTCTTAATAGTCACTAGTGACATAATAAATCCAGCAAGCCCCATATAAATAGGCACATATTTCACTGCGTAAATAAGTGGTGTAGAACGGTCAAAAATAAGCTTCTTAGCGCTCATATAAATAAGTATCGCAATGAGACCAGATATCGCAGGAGTTACGACCCAACTGCCAACAATGCCGCCCACTTTGCCCCATTCAACAGCATCAGGACTGACACCTATTGCTGTAAATCCAATAATTGCGCCGATAATCGAATGCGTAGTCGACACTGGCCATCCGAAATAGGACGCAACCGCTAACCATATGCCAGCAGATAGTAATGAAGCTATCATTCCCAAGACTAGGTATTCTGGAATATCAGTAAAATATGAGACATCAATAATACCCTTGCGAATAGTCGATGTAACTTCGCCGCCGGCGAGATAAGCACCTGCAAATTCAAAAATCATTGCAATTATGATGGCTTGCTTGAGAGTGATTGCTTTTGAACCTACTGAGGTGCCCATTGCATTTGCAACATCATTAGCACCTATGCCCCAAGCCATAAAAAACCCAACGACTGCAGCCATAACGACCAACAGAAAACCGTAACTTGTAATTATATCCATAAATTAATAAAGCCTAAAGGTGGGAATTTTACCGATGAAATTATAGTGATCAACCTTGTATTGGATGACCTGCGGTCAATTTGTCCATAAACAAAATTGTTAAGAA
>JAWUVZ010000130.1:0-48440 GCA_034112105.1 Glaciecola sp.
AAATTCTTCCGTGAAATTATGCTACTTAAAACCAACTTTAAGCATCCACCAGTGGGATTTCGTATGAGGTATAATATAACTCTGACCAAGAATATGCGCTCGCTCTAAATGATGAAAAGCAGAATCAAGCTTATTTAATTCATAAGATCGAATGGCTTCATCCATTTCTAGACAGTAAGCATTTTTTAGTTTTTGTCGCATAACTTTAATCATCTAATTATTATTAAAGCTCTGAAAATTATAAAGTACTTCGTACTATGCGGGCAAAAATAACGCCCAACTCAGGCGCACATTTTATGTAGTGTTTTTGTGCAATAATTGAAGCCTGCGACAGATGCACAAAAACGGCGTAGTAAAATGTGTCGCTTGCAGTTGCTTGTTATGTTTTAGGTGTGAAAATTCCACCGAATAAATTGATAATTTGAACTAAGGCGCTTGTAACACCCAGAGCAATACCTAGAAAAATACAAATAGGCAAAGGGGCCACTAGTTGCAACATCGTGAAATTATTACCGCCTTCACACCCTTTAGTTACTCCAAGCCACCGACCGCCAGCAGCAAGACAACTATCCTGAGCTATAAATTCAGAAAAATAGAATAGCCCAAAGATACAAAAAGTAACTGAGACTGATGTGCTTATAATCCATTTCTTCATGTTGCTACTATCTGTCAATATACGGAGAAATATAACGCCATGCCAACGGTCGCAGAATAGCTTACTGCGAAGCGTCCCAGAGAGCGCAGCGAACGATGTTCAGCCTATTGTTATGTGATGTCACTTTAGAGAGCCCAAATCTCTGCCACCCGATTCTGCTCATCGAAGAGAAAGATTTCCACCGCATCCCACTCGTCGGTGCCATCGGACTGGTGCAAGAAACACGTTACATAGAGTCCGTGCTCATGAATTTCTACCAATTTTTGCCTTATACCGGCTGCTGCGATTAATCCGAAAACCTTTGAGTTGATCTCTTCTGCGCCGACCGCAGTCAGTGCAAACTTAGGTATGTGCATTCGAATATTAGGCGCACAGGACACATCAGCCCAGGCTGCCGCGCCTTCGACATTCGTTCGTGCCTTATAATGCGCTATCGCGTTTCCACGTGGAGACATCTCACCTTTAGCAGTAGTCATTTCGAAAATTTTCCATACACGATTAATATCGATAGCTTACCGTCTATTGGCTGATAATTTCTACAACTTTTTCTGTGGTTACTATGAATTTATAGTAACCACGCACACTGCATTCCAATAAAATCAATTAAATCATGTGTTTAAGCTTTGTTTTTTCGTAAGCAAATGGGGTTACTATGCATGCATAGTAACCCCATCATGCATGCATAGCGTTGAGCAAAGGCTTTATATAGCCTAAAGGCTGATTTTAACTTGGACTGAATGATGATTACTATGACAGGTCGTCAGGCGAGCGTCCGCTTCAAGCTTAAAGCGGAAATGATCAAAATAAATCTGACCGTCTCCTTAGGCAGGCACTTTCTGTCAGCCGTTTAATCATGCTTTATAGATGTTAAGTGTGATTTAGCTAACCAAACAAACCATAAAGCCAAAACCACTTTAAAACGGTTTCATAATGTTAGTGTGAGTTTTAAACTTTAATGCCTAGTTTCTAACCTTAATTAACTTACACACAATGTATAAGGATTTTGTTCGGAATATTCAAGCGTCTGATACAGGCGCTATTCTTATGCTGAATAAACGCTCAGTGTCTTCTTTAAGTCCATTGGATTTAACGAAGCTTGAGCGACTTATAGAGACCGCCAAAATAAGCAAAGTGTTAGAGGCCGAAAATAGCCGAGGCAAAATCCAAGTCGCTGCTTTTTTGCTCGCATTTACTTAAGACCCAGCTTATGAAAGTAACAACTACCAATCATTCAATTAACACGTTAGACTTTTTCGTACATTGATCGTATTGTGGCGTCGGAACACTCTAAAGGCCTAGGTATTGGCACTCAATTATATGACTGGGTGATTGACTAAGCACAAAAGCTCAATATTAAGCACTTAGTTGCAAAGATAGGTATTGTTCCCCCTAACCACGCATCATTGGTTTTTCACCAACATTATGGTTTTGTCGAACTTGAACAATTGAAACACAGTGAATCGAAAGTGGTTCATTGCAGGCGAAATTGTTACCTTAGCTTGTTTCTATATGAATGGCTGACTTTAGTCACGGCTGACTTTAGTCACGGCTCACTTAGACTCAACCAAATAATGATATTTGTCGCTTCTGCAACGACTTATTCTAAACTCTATAGTTCTACCATCAATAGAATGCGCGAGGCGCTGCACCTCTAAAAGCGCTTCCCCTTGATGAATACCAAGTAATTTTGCGTCTTCAGATGTTGCAATATCGGCCTTAATAGTGTCGGTAGTCTCTTTTACCGTTAGGTTGAATTGAGTTTGATAAAAATGATAAAGGGTATGCGGTAATTCTTTAACCCCTTCTAATTCTTTAAAGTAAACGTATGGCAAGTATATTTTTTCAAAAATACAAAATTCGTTGTTTAGGATCCTACGTCTTAACACTTCGAATACCTTCATATTAGCTTTAGCACCAAATACGCTAATCACATATTTTGGTGCTTTTATGAGTGTTAGCGATAATAGCTCTGCTTTGGGGAGTTCAGGTGCCTTGCCGTCTGAAATGATCGGATAAAAACGATACAAGCTGTGCTGGTTTGTGTGTTCAGAAACAAAAGTACCCACTCCTTGCCGGCGCGTCAGTATTTTTGCCCCAGTTAAGCCATTTAAGGCTTTGCGCACGGTACCTTGACTCACACCAAGCTCTTCCGCAAGCTGAAATTCGTTAGGCAACATTTCACCTAGCTTCCAGCGCTGCTCAACTATTAGCTGCTTAACATGTTCTTCAACCTGCATATATAAAGGTTGGAATACTAAGCCTGTTTGGCTGAGCTTATTATCAAATCGGTTGTTATTCATAAATTCACTAAAGCGGGGCCAATGAATAGAGTAATATCAATAGGATGTAAATATCAAGCTTTCTCTTGTTATAAGAGGCTTAGGAAGCTTATTGATTGTGTTTTCACCTTCGCGTGTTGTATTCATAAAATTGCCTTAATAAAAACAACCTAAATCTTAAATCCTCATTTTAATCGAAGATGGCAATTGACAATAAATTAACACTATAATAACTTACGTCTTATATAAGACAGGTGCAGTTGACTAACCAAGTGACTATTTAATTAATTTAGCCAAGTAATCGGCAATGCTTTTTACTGAAGTAAGCAACCGTCGTTTAAAAGCTCCATGGTCATTGAGCGAGACGATAATCTACCAATATGCATACGTGTTAACCGCCACCTATAAAGGATTTGAACGACGTGTTTGAACTTTCTACTCCCGACTGGAACAGTGTTGTACAAACTGAAATTAACGGTGAATGCCGAGTATTGCCATGTGGTTCGGTATTAATCCCGACCAATCACGGAGGGCTCAGCATAAGTATCAGTGAAATGGGCGTTAGAATTCAAAATGACCAACAACTCACTGCCAACGATTACGGAATACTTGTAAATCAAGCTACGGTTATTGCAGCGTCGATGACTGCTAGCCCAACACACACAATAATTACGGCGCAAGAGCATTACATCGAATTACAACATACCCCTTTCGCGTTTAAATGGACAAAATTAGGTAAAACCATACAAAAAACACCTAACGACGGTCACTTTGTTCGCCAATTTAGACTACCACCTATGGCAAGAACAGACCAAGGCTGGTTGTTTAGTATCGATTTAGGCGCCGAAGAAGCGGTTTATGGACTAGGTGAAAAGTGGTCAGGTTTAAACAAACGCGGACAATTAATCAGATCATATAATCACGATGCCTTAGGCGTTAATGCTGAAATTTCCTATAAAAACACCCCCTTTGCATGGAGCAATGAGGGCTGGGGGCTTTTTGTACATACTCCCTCCCCGGTTACGCATGCAGTTGGCCATGCAGCATGGTCGCAGCGCGCTTATTCGATATTAATTGAAGATCAAGCTATCGACATTTTTCTACTTGACGGCGAAAACGGTGCACACATAATTGAACAGTACACTTATTTAACCGGCAGATCGCCATTACCTCCCTTGTGGAGCTTAGGCGTGATCCTCTCCAAAGCCTATTACAAAGACGTTCCTGAATTATTGGCAAGCGCCAAAGCCGTGCGCGACAAGCATATGCCTTGCGATGTCATTACCCTTGACGGCAGAGCATGGCAAGATACAGACACTCGGTTTGCATTTGAGTGGGATCCAAAACGCTTTGACAATCCTGCTGGCCTTATCGAAAAGCTAAAGCAACAACAGTTTAAAGTGTGTGTTTGGGAATATCCCTTAGTCTCAGTACAAAACAAATTGTTCAATGAAATGGCTAGCAAAGGTTGGCTATTGAAAGACAAACGCACGGGCGAAGCTTATCGATACCAATGGGATATGAGTGCCTTTGCTGAAGTACTAACCCCTTTGCCTGATTCAGGCATAGTCGACTTCACGCACCCCGACGCCTATCAATTTTGGTTAACATCGCATAAGCCTTTGTTCGATTTAGGCGTTGATATGATCAAAGCCGACTTTGGTGAGCAAGTAGAAGACGACAACATGCTCGCTCACAATGGTGACAGCGGTAATAGATTGCACAATGTTTACAGTTTGCTTTACAACCAATGTGTTTATGAAGCTGCGCAAAAATACAGTAAAACCGGTGCCTTTTTATTCAGCCGATCCGCATGGACTGGCTCGCAACGTTTTCCAAGCCAATGGGGAGGCGATCCACAAGCCGATTGGGGTGGATTAATTGGTAGTATTAGAGGGGCTCTTTCTTGGGGCATGTCAGGCGCACCTTTTTTTGCGACTGACGTAGGCGGGTTTTATAAAGACACGCGCGACGCCTTATTATTCGTTAGATGGACCCAAGCTGCAGTGTTTTCTGCGCACATCAGATTACACGGCATTGGTCAGCGCGAACCTTGGAGTTATGGCTCAGAGGCTGGAAATGCAGCTATGCAAGCCTTAAACTTACGCTACCAACTAATGCCTTATATTTACGACACTATGAAGCAGTCGAAGCAATCTGGCTTGCCCGTTATGCGGGCTATGCCCCTAGCCTTTCCAAACCAGCGACTCGCCCACTCGTTTGACTTACAATTTATGTTTGGGGATAGCTTATTGGTAGCCCCGTGTACTAATGCACAAGGAAGTGTACAAATTTATTTGCCGAAGGGTAACTGGCTGCGCTTTCCAAATAAACAAAAATATGCGGGAAATCAAGTGCTCGAACTCACACTCGAACTCAATGAAATTGCCGCTTTTATGCCTGAGCATCATTCAATCCCGATTGGTGCTAAGGTAGAAAACGTTGAAATGCTTGAACTCGACTATACGCATACTGAACATTTACCGCACTGGCCAAAACATGACTTTAGCCATTAGTTGCCAGCGTAAAGAACAGCGCACGCTAACGAGATTAAAAATAAAATGATGCAACTTATCAAACAGCTAAATACAGCGCTAGGTGCGCTTAATTTCCATATTGCGAGAAGCGCTATATACCTAGCCGGGTTTTTGTTGGCGCTTATGGTGATCATGATTTTGGCGCAAGTATTTTTCCGCTATGTGTTAAATGATTCATTAACCTGGACCGAAGAGCTCTCTAAATTTGCGATGGTCTGGATTGCTTGCTTGGTCTCACCTTACGCGTATCGGGAACATTTGAATGTGTCTATCGAAATGTTCCACGAGGCCCTACCGGCTCTACCTAAACGCATTGCTGAAGTCATTATTACCTTGCTCGTTTTGCTTATTAGCGCAATATTTTTTATACAAAGCATGAGTTTGGTAGCCGGTGGCACGACAATTACTGCGGCCTCAGTTGCTATTAAATTATGGTTTTTTTACCTGTGTATGCCCTTTGCATTTGGCTCGCTGTTTTTAGTGGGTATTGAGAGGCTTATTCAACAACTCAGTTCGCCACTCGTTCCATATGATAGCGGGTCCAGTAGTGACAACTCATCCACTAACACTCCCAAAAAACAGGGAGCGCAATAACATGTCCTTAAGCTATATTTGGATATTTATTCTCTTACTCACTGCTGGCACGCCGGTGGTATTTGCGCTATTGGTAGGCCCTGGCGTGAGTTTGATGATTGATGGTAACGAAGTGTTTTTCTCTGCCCTGTTAAACCGTTTGTTTTCAGGCATGAATTCATTCCCACTGATGGCAGTCCCCTTTTTTATACTCGCCGGTGAATTGATGAATCAAGGCGGCATTACACAATCTATTGTGCGCTTTTGTAAAACCCTTATAGGCCATTACCGTGGTGGCTTAGCCCAAGTGAATATACTTTCGTCAGTGTTGTTTGCGGGTTTGTCTGGCTCAGCAGTAGCCGACACCTCCGCCCTGGGCAAAATGTTAATTCCAGCAATGGAACAAAATGGCTATAGTCGACGGTTTGCGGCTGCAGTTACCGCTGCCTCTTCAGTGATTGGGCCTATTATTCCCCCTTCTGGCATTATGATTTTATATGCCTTTATTATGAATGTGTCGGTTGCAGGTATGTTTTTGGCCGGCATATTGCCCGGCTTAATGATATGTGTTGGCTTAATGATTGTGACTAACCGTATCGCCAAAAAACGTAATTATCCTATAGCAAATAAAAAAGCCTCTTGGTCTGAGCGTGGGTCGGCTTTTAAGGTGTCTTTTTTACCTCTTTTAACCCCAGTCATTTTACTGGGCGGTATTATAGCAGGCGTATTTACGCCAACTGAAGCCGCCGCTGTGGCAGTAGGCTATGCATTTATAGTAACTTTGTTTATTACCAACACACTCAAAGTAAGTCATTTACCCAACATATTAATTAATGCAGCTGTGCAGTCGGGCACTATTTTATTATTGGTCGGGTCCGCGGTTACGTTTGCTTGGATCATTACCGTGTCGGGATTAGCCGACTCGATGGCAACTAACATCATGCAAATCACCTCAAACGTGCTCTTGTTGCTGCTAATTATCAATTTGTTTTTATTTGCCATTGGTATGTTCTTGGATGCCGGACCGGCTATTCTAATTTTAGGGCCTGTGCTCGCACCTATCTTTATATCGTTGGGCATAGACCCGTTACATTTTGCGGTTATTATGTGCGTTAACTTAACGGTTGGATTAGCCACCCCGCCAATGGGCTTGGTGTTGTTTGTTGCAGCGTCGGTGTCGGGTGAAAAGACCGAAAATATTGCCATGGAAATGCTCCCATTCTTAGCGGTTGAAGCCCTCGTCATATTTATAATCACATATTTTCCTGCGGTCACTATGACGCTTCCTCGCCTATTTGGTTTCGCCTAAGGACTTATCATTATGAATACTAAACGTAGCGTACTTTTGGGCATTTATTCACTGGTATTGGTGGCGAGTATTGTTGGCATACTTAGCGCCACTAGCTCAACCGCAGAATTCACCATAAAAGCAGCTATTCAAGCCTCGACACAAGATGAAGATTATGTGGGCTTGGTCGCGTTTAAGGAATATGTAGAGGCAAAAAGTGAGGGCCGTATTCACGTCGACATTTACACGTCTGGCCAGTTTTGTGGCAGCGTACCGGAATGTATTAGTAACTTGCAGCAAGGTGTACTCGAAATGTTCCCAAGCACAGCTGGCGGCACGGGAAACTTTTTTGCACCCGCTCAGGTGCTTGATTTGCCTTATTTATTTACCAGTGATGAACAAGCTATATGTGTTCTAGATGGCCCAATACTCGACAAAATAAGACAAGAAGTACTCGCTCGCTCCCTGAATATTAGACTCATTGGTGTAGCCAATACTGGAGGCTGGCGCAATTTTGCAACCACAAATAAAGCGGTACATACACCCGACGACTTAAAAGGCCAGAAAATTCGAACCACCCCTGCAGAGATACAACAAGAATTAGTGAAACAATTGGGCGCTAACCCAACGCCAATTTCATGGGCAGAGCTTTATACCGCATTGGCAACAGGCGTAGTCGAAGGCAGTAAAAATGGTATTCAAGATATTATAGGCGCAAAACTACAAGAGCATTTGAAGTACATAGTACTGGATGGGCACTCATACATGGCAACTTTGTGGTGGTTTTCAGAACCCGTTTGGCAAACCTTGCCGGCCGACATTCAAACTATCATTCAAGAAGGTTTTAAAAAACAACAAGTCGCTGCAAACAACTTAGTCGCAACTGAAGAAGAAAACTCTTACCAAATTTTCGAACAGGCTGGCGGCACTATTTACCGCCCTTCGGTGGCAGAAAAACAAGCTTTTAAAGATGCCTCTAGCAACATGCGAGAATGGTTTATAAATAAATTTGGTAACGAGTGGCTAGATCTATTGGAAAGCTCTGTGGCAACCTGTAATGCTCGTTAATAAGAGCTTATTTATGTAAAAATTTCTTTGCCAATAAAAAAGAAAATCGATGAACAGGCTCAGTTTCTTCTGCCTTTTATTACGCCTATAATACGTTTTAGCTACTCTGCAGATTGCTTCAATTTGCGTACCTTTTGTCCTCCCACAAACAATAAGAACGCGAGTAATCCTGCCGCAATGCCAACAATACTATTTAGAGTAATTCCGGTTACAGAGCCTATTAAGTTATTCATGCTAGGAAATACCGAGACGACCTCGATGCTGTGTTCAACAAAATGATGTAAAAACGGAATACCATGCGCACTTATGCCGCCGCCAACTATGAACATTGCAGCTATACCTAATATCGCAAAAGACGCGTTTGATACTGGCCATGCTCCCTTCTAATGAATTATGCAGCAAATATAGCCCTAAATCATCTATCTTGACGATCATGGAAGCAAAACTAAATCCAATATCAGCGAATTTTTGGTTCGTGTATTTGAGGAATAACCAAATAAAAAAAAGAATGGGGATACTGTAACCAAAATTTCGAATCAGCCCAGTATGTGGGATAAACAGGATAAAAAAACGGCTAGAATATTGAGTAAATTTCATTTAAGTCCCATTTTCAATTCTCCATTTTAGTATATAAAGCATAAACGAAGATTTTGAATCTTCCAACAAGACTAAAAATTCACGACTCAAAAGCGCAAATATTATTGTCGCTTTGTAATAGGCTTTATTTATATTGCGTGATTACCGTCAAGGAAAAAATCATCTGTAAAAGCTCATTTGAAAAAGAAGTGGCTAAAAACAGCTTTATTTTCACATAACATTACAAATTTTTAACAAATTGGTTGCATCCTGTTAACTAATTGGGTAAATTTTCATATATCTTCTGTCTTATATAAGACATCTGAAAAATATAATCAAAAAGATAATCTGATTATAGACAGAAGTTGTCTGGTTGAACTTATTAACCTACTACACACAAAAAAGATGCCATCGCGAATTATCCGCTCAATTGAGCAAAGGGTCACTGGCAAATCAGGGCACACTGGAAACTTGGAGAACACAATGAAATTTAGACCAAGCTCGTTGCAACTAAGCATTGCAAAAGCACTAGCGCTATCGACATGTTTGTCTTTAGGCATGACAGTAAACGCACAAGAAGAATCTAACGATGATGATAAAGGATTCGAAACCATTACCGTTACTTCACAAAAACGTGTTGAAAATCTCAATGAAGTCCCTTTGGCCGTTACTGTTTTGCGTGAAGACCAAATAAACTCGGCGTTTTCTGCCAACATTGAAGGGCTACAAGCACTCGTCCCCTCGGTTAGCTTCAGAAAAGGCAATACCACACGAAACTCTGCTATTACGATTCGTGGTATTGGCACGATATCGTTTAGTGTCGCGGCAGAGCCAAGTGTGTCTACCGTAGTTGATGGTGTTGTACTAGGTCGTTCAGGACAAGCTTTTGTTGATTTATACGACCTTGAAAGAATAGAGGTATTACGCGGTCCCCAGGGTACCTTGTTTGGTAAAAATGCATCTGCTGGCGTTATCAATATGACGTCTAAACGCCCCGGAGACGAATTTGAAGGAATGTTTGAAGCAACTCTTCTACAAGACAATGAGTACCGTATTAAAGGCCGAGTATCGGGTGCATTGAATGACAATGTAAGCGGCAGCCTAACGGTACTCAAATCGCAGTTCGACGGCTACATCAATAATGTGTTCAACAACGAAACCACCAACGGATACGACAAAGAAGGCGTTCGCGCCATGCTTGATATTGAAGCATCTGGCGAAACCGACATCTTGTTCATTTTCGAAAGCGTTAGCTCGAACGATTCTTGTTGTGCCGATTTAGAACTGACCCCTAGCGGCCGCCATAATTCTGCAGCCTCACCCAATAGTACAGGTGTCGGCGATTTAGATGTAAACCAACGTCAAATTGATCATGACTTTGAAACCCGCACTATTGACGAGCACACTGCATTTTCAATTCAAATAGATAAACCTATTGGCGACCATGAATTTACTTCCATTACCGCTTATAGAAGTTGGAACAATACTGAATTCCGCGAAGGTGACTTTACGTCAACCGCAGGCGACCTGCCCTTCCCTGTATTTGGTGTACCTTTCCAGCTGCACGATATTGGCCCCCAAGAATGGGATCAGATATCACAAGAATTTAGAATTGCTTCGCCTCTAGGTGGCGACTTTGATTACCAAGCTGGATTTTTCTGGTGGAACCAAAGCTCTGAAAGAAACTTTACGCGAGATGCTTCTTGTCAAAATAATAATGGCCAGTTTGCTAGTGCGATTGGTAATTATTTAACAGA
Source organism: Glaciecola sp. (assembly GCA_034112105.1). Taxonomy (GTDB): domain Bacteria; phylum Pseudomonadota; class Gammaproteobacteria; order Enterobacterales; family Alteromonadaceae; genus Glaciecola. The sequence goes on from JAWUVZ010000130.1 coordinate 10,734, forward strand.
CACTCTTGGCGTCGCTAATCCTAGTGATACCGATATTGCCGACTTTATTGTTGCTGAAGGACTAAGCTGCAACGCAAACGACATTGTAAGCGCCACCGCTTTCATGGAAACTGAGTTTGATAACTGGGCAGTATTCGCAGACGCCAAGTATCATATTAGTGACGACTTACGGCTCCTCTTTGGCATTCGTTACACCGACGACGAGGTCAGCTTTTCACATAACCGCAGCAGCAACGACCAATACAGCCGAACAGGTGTTGGCGTCCGCGGGTTCGACACTGATTACGACAACAGCACTACCGAAAGCAATACTTCAACTAAACTAGGTGCACAATACGATATTAACGAAGATAGTATGGTATATGCGACCTACTCACAAGGCTACAAAGGTCCGGCGTTTAACGTGTTCTACAATATGTCAGACAACGACACCTTGCCAATTGGCCCTGAAACTTCAGACGCATATGAACTAGGCTATAAATATGCCACTAACGATTTAATCGTTAACTTAGCCTTATTTAGAACCAATATTGATGGCTTTCAAGCAAACAACCCAGAAAATTTAGATGGTGTATTTATTACCCGTTTAACAAATGCAGGCTCAGTTATTACCGAAGGCTTTGAAGTCGACTTTATGTGGCAAGCAACAGATAATTTTGTGCTGACGGGTGGTTTGTCGAGTGTAGACGCTGTTGTCGATGAGTTCCGTTGTCCGGTCGGTTTAGACGCGTGTGACGGTCGCTCTGGTGCCGATTTACCTTTCTCCCCAGATTTAAAATACTCGCTTACGGGTGAATATGTAATGGAACTGGACGGCATGGATGTGTTCTTTAACTCGTCGTATGTATTTACCGACGATATTTTTGCCGGAGCGCCTGGCGCAACGCCAGTGACCAATCCAGAAGCGTTTTTGTCTGACTACAGCATTATAAATGCGAGTGTTGCATTTTCGTTCGACGACGACGCTTACAGAATATCGCTTATTGCTAAAAACCTAACTGACGAGAAATTTGTAACTACTTACAGCGGTGACAACTTCCGTTACCAAATACCTCGAGACGCAGACCGTCACTTTGGTATTCAATTGAGAGTTAACTTCTAAGAAAAAAGACGATTTCAATGTGTGTATGGGCGTTTTTTATTAAGCGCCCTTTTTTTTTGAAATGGCTTTTATTGAAGTGCTTTTTTGCGAAGTGAATTTTTGTATAGTGTTTTGCATCAAAGAAGTCAGATGCGATAGATAGCAGGACAGATAATGCGCTGCTTTTCTTGTATATTTAAACCTAAAAGAGTACCGGTCAATGAAAGATTCTCCGTTTTCAAAAGACGCCCAAAATGCGCACACAGGTAGCGCTAAGCACCAAGGTATTCATGAGTTATACCAACGCGACCCTATCAAGGCCGATCAAATAGTTTTCCAGCGTAAAAGCAATATACTGTCAAGACGCGGTTTTTTGAGCGGTTTAGCCAGCATGACGACCTTATTAGGAAGTGAAATAGTGTTTGCCAATGCAATGCCCGCCGGACTTATTCCCGCCGCCTTTGCGCAAACATCAGAGCCCTTCGCTATCGCAGGCAAAGACCCTGGCCTCGTTATTTTAAACGACCGACCGCTGAACGCAGAAACACCTGCTCATTTGCTGAATGATGATGTAACACCGGCTTCTCGCGTGTTTATAAGAAACAATGGCATTCCACCTCAACATGTATTGCTTGATGAGTGGACCTTAACCATTACCGGCGAGTCAGCCAAAACAACGAAAACTTACACCTTAGCTGAGCTGAAAAAACGCTTTAAACACTTCAGCTACCAACTCACTCTTGAATGCGGCGGCAATGGACGTTCTGAATTCAGTCCTTCTGCAACAGGCAATCAATGGACCACAGGTGCGGTAGCATGCCCCAAATGGACTGGTGTGCGCTTAGCCGACGTGCTTAATGATGTCGGGATAAAAGACGATGCGGTATATATTGGTTATTATGGGAAAGATACGCACTTAAGCGGCGACAAGAGTAAAGAACCCATTTCTCGCGGTGTGCCTATTCACAAAGCTTTGGAAGACGAATCGTTAATTGCATGGGCCATGAATGACGAAGGTTTACCGGCCATGAATGGTCATCCATTGCGGCTGGTGTTTGGAGGCTGGCCAGCTTCTGCATCAGGTAAGTGGTTAAACCGTATTGTTATTCGCGACAAAGTGCACGACGGTGCAAAAATGACTGGCACTGCGTATCGTGTGCCTTGCAAACCGGTGGCACCCGGTGCAAAAGTTGCCAATGAAGACATGTGTATTATTCAAGCAATGCCAGTTAAGTCATTAAGCACTTTCCCTAAGTCGGGGGAGCGGCACCCCTTGACTGACAAGCTCAAAGTAAACGGCCATGCGTGGGCCGGTGACAAAGAGGTTGCCGCCATGCATGTGTCCATCGATTTCGGTCAAACTTGGCAGCAAGTGAGCCTAAGCAAAGCGGTAAATCGAAATGCATGGCAGCATTGGCAAGGTGAGCTAAGCTTTCCGCAAAAAGGGTATTATGAAATATGGGCTCGGGCGACTGACAGCGAAGGCTTGAGTCAGCCAATGGTGATTCCTGGTTGGAACCCTAAAGGCTACTTAAATAATGCCTGTCACCGCATTGCTGCGCAGGTGGTATAAGGTGGTGCTATTAAAAAGATGGCAAGTTATCGCATTCGCCTGCCTGATCAGTTTTAGTGTGCTTACAAACGCCACGGTACCAGCAAAAGACAAAATCACCTTCGATCCGTCGTCAGGCCTCGCGCTCGGACCAGGCTTTGAAACCGTGCTTGGCCACTGTTCAGCTTGTCATTCGCCTAAATTGGTGACACAAAATCGTATGACTAGGGAAAATTGGTTAAGCACCATTCGCTGGATGCAAAAAACCCAAGGCTTATGGCCGCTCGGCAACAATGAGGCAATAATTATTGATTATCTTGCGGCTTATTACGGCCCGGTTGCGGCGAGTCGCCGCCCGCCTATTCCTGAGCATTTGATGCCACCAATAAACAAAGTAAAAAAGCGCGATTAATATTAACAAGCACCTATCTAAATATACGGCAAACAAAGTAATACAAGCCCTGCAATCCATAATGTTTCTAGCACAAGTAACAAGATAGGTTTAATACCTACTATCAGCATATTACCTAAATTCGACTTCATACCAATAGCAGCAATAGATATTACTAAGGCAAAACGGGAAATATCGGTAGCGGTGTCGGTAATCACTTGCGGTAAACTGACCAAGCTATTGAGGCTCATTAGCACAGCAAATGCGATTAAAAAAGCAGGAACTCCGGGTGGTTTTGCATTTTTCGTACTGTCAAAATTGAGTCTCAGCACAAGCAAAATACACATGACTACCGGCATTAAAAATGCAACTCTCACTAATTTTGTTAAGGTGGCCAAGTCACCTGTTTGTTCCGACACTGAATAACCAGCACCTACTACTTGTGCAACATCATGTATGGTAGCGCCTAGAAAAAGACTGGTTTGCGTTTTATCTAGCTGTAAATAAGTGGCCACAATAGGATAGACGACCATTGCGATAGTAGAAAGTGAAGTTACGCCAACAATGGTTAATAGTGTGTCACGATCGTTTTCTTTACTTTGAGGAAGCACTGCAGAAATTGCCATAGCAGCAGATGCACCGCAAATACCTACCGAGCCGCCAGTTAGTAAACCAAAGCGCTTGTTTAAGCCAAAAGCCTTGGCTAAAAGTATACCCACTAAAATGGTGCTGCCTATAGCAAACACAAGCAATATACCGGTTTTCCAGCCCATTGCGGCAAGGTCGCCAAACGCAATTCGCAAGCCTAGTAAGGCCACGCCAATGCGCAGTATGTGACAAGCGGTAAACTCTATACCTACTTTGCATTTAGGATCTTCATAAATAAACGACATAGCAATGCCCAAAAGCAATGCAAACAACATTGCTGGGGCACCATAGTGATTGCTTAAAAATAATGCGGCCAAACCCACCACTGCTGATACTGCGATGCCAGGTAAAAAAACAGTAACGGCCTTAAACTTATTAGTTTGAGTAGACAAAGGGCTAGTTCATTGCAAGCGCAACGAGCACTTCCCGTTTGCGTTCACCTGAATAAGGTTTGCGGCCATGCATTGCCATATAATTGTCGACCAAAGCAACATCGCCGTCTTGCCACGGTAAATCAAAGGTAAATTGCGCAGCCAAAGAAGCGACAAGTTCTAGCCCTGCGATGGGAATGTGGCTACCGTCGCCAAAAGTAATCGCGCTAGCAGGATTTTCTTTTACTCCTTTCCAGCCCTTATATGCAGCAATAAGTTGGTTATAAAACACCTTAACGTTATTACCTAAATCGACCACCGCTGGCAGCACTGGAGTAGTGGCTTTTAAGCTACTATCTTCCATCCAAGTCCAGCTGTAGCCAAGCTCGGCTAATTTATGTTCTGCCTGCTCTCTTGACTCCACACTTAGGGTACTTTTCCAACTTCTTCCTTGGCCACTCTCGTGGTCGTCTTCGGCTGGCATGTGGCTTGTATACTTTAGGCCTTTATCAGCAAACTCTTGCGCCAAATCAGGCGCTTGTTTGACCAATTCAGCAAACAGCATGTCGGAGCGGCACAAAGGTGTAGCGCCACCTTGGTCAGCGGCTGTTTTGCAAAAAAAGAAAACCTTACTGGGTGATATAGGCGTTTGCGCCATTTCGTGATGGAGGTATATTTCAACGTCTTTTGGCGCTTCATTAGCGGTAAATACGCGTTTAGTAAAATTGATCCTTACTGCATTAGACAAAGACTCTTTATACGTAAAGTTGGGGTAAGCAAATGCATTTGAAAAAGCGTCGAAGGTTTCGGCTGACTCAACCGGAAAGCCACGAAATAAAATAGCACCAGAGTGCCTTAACTTGCTCTCTAATTCTTTAATATTGTCACTTATCCAAGTTTCGCATTCGCGTAAATTAGTTACCTTGCCATCGTTAACAATAACGCTAGGAAAAACAGAATCATCGCACTGTAGTTGACCGGGTACTTCCACATAGTTTATTGCTGGTGTCGTCATCAGTTTTCCTAATCGTAAATCGGATTAAAAGTATTAAAGGCTGCTTCACAAAAGTCGCCCGGGTCATTAAAGCGACGATTAATATTTAAAGCCGAAATAGCTGCCATTTCTTGATCGCTTAGTTCAAAATCAAAAATACTGAGATTTTCAATTAGTCGCTCAGGCCTTGAGGTTTTTGGAATAATCGCAGTCCCACGTTGCACGCCCCAGCGCAAAACTACCTGTGCGGGCGTTTTACCTGTGCGCGCGGCTGCACTTTTCACAACATCTTGCTCAATTACCGACTCTGCAGCACCGGCCATATTTAATTCTAAATACGATAGCGCGCCAAAGGGTGAAAACGCTGTCACTTCCATATTGTATTGCTTTGCTAAGCGAATAAGCTTTTCTTGGGTTAAATACGGGTGCGACTCAACTTGCAGCATGCTGGGTTTAATTTTGGCATACGACATTAGGTCATGCAGTAGACCAGAATTGTAATTGCACACACCAATTTGTTTGGTTAAACCTTTTTCGTAAACGGCTTCCATTCCCTGCCATGTCTCGCTTAACGGCACTGGCGCTAATTCCATTTGCGGAGAAGCCGCATCTGGATTTGCTATCCATTCTGGCGGGTAGCGGGTTTCAATAGGCACAAACTTGGACGCAATCGGGAAATGGACTAAATATAAGTCAAGATAGTCTAGCTGCAGATCGTCTAAGCTTTTTTGCAGAGCTAACTCTACATGTTCTTTGGCATGGAATGAATTCCATAGTTTAGAAGTAATCCACAAATCGTCACGCGAACATAAGCCATCATCAGTAGCGCGCTTAATACCCTCGCCTACTTGCTTTTCGTTACCGTAGTCACACGCACTGTCTAAATGGCGATAACCCACTTTGATTGCATTATAAACTGCTGTAGCGCATTCTTCTTGGGAGATTTTCCATAATCCAAAACCCACCTTGGGAATGCTTTTGTTATTTAATATCATAATGAAAAGTCGCCTAATTTTTAATTTTATGTCTTATATAAGATATAAGTTAAAATACTGTGTAAATTTTGTCAACACGAAGTCGTAAATGATCGGCTTATTTTGGCGAATAACGCAAGTGAATGGGCCTAATTGCGCCAATACTTCCCCAAAGGAACAGACTTAAATTTACATTCTCAACAAAAATTAAGTCAAGTTGCGAGACAACTAAATGAAAAGCCAAGAAACACGGTAGACTATGAAACACCAGCAGAAAGCTTCTACCTATGTGTTGCGTCGAACGATTGAACTCACCCCACAGAGCCAACCGTCAGCGTTATATCCTCGACGAGCAGCAATAAGTCCATCCAGAACTCTGCCCTTATCTAGCCAAGTCGCTTTGTGGTAAATAGCTTTATGGTAAATAGCTTTGGCGTTTTCTAGCAACTCACGACGAGATGCAATACTCATTAGTTTTTTCATCTAAAACCTCCAATCCAAAGAAAAAGTAGTGTCATTTTAGATAAGGCAACAGTCCTTCAGTAGTGTTATTTCAAGTGAGGCAATGCGCCAGTCATTAACAAAATTTTATGGCAAATTTACCTGCAAAAAGAGACCTTCACAGTGCAGAAATTGGAATTAGAATTGGCAGTTTATGCCATTTCCGGACGTTCATCAGCATTAGCTAGCTGGTTGAGCCTCGACTGAAAAAATTCAACCTAGACTCATGATTGATATAAATAATCTATAATTTCCCCTGCGCCACATCAACAATGGCTTGTTGCTGTAGTTGTTGTTCGTTAACCGTTAGGCTGTTCTGACTGTCTGAAATAGACCAACACCAGAATTGTTCTTTCCCTACCTCCTCTGTTTGAGGCGATAAGGTAATGGTCAACTCACGAGCCGGATCTACACTGAAGGGTTCAGGCAAAGGAAACAAGATTTGATCCCAGTGCGTGGGTATATCGTTTGGCCCAGTACCAAATTGGACGCCGGGACTAAGCTGTGCACTGAACCAGCCACAAAGAGCAAATATATCGGTTTTTTCGCTGGGTATTAGCCTTGCAGTAAATACTCTTGGTGTATCGGTTTTGGTAATAGTAAGCATGTCTAGCTCACCTAAATTAGCGACACTATCCAACAAACTATCAGGGCTAAGTGCGACCAAATCAGATTGCTGAAACGGTACGTGGGCTATAGGAGAAAAATCGAGACCGTAAGGAAGCTCCTGTAAAAAACACAAATCCTCCAACACATCTTCATCAACAACCAGTCCCACGTGCAGGCTCAATTGAGCCGGGATCATTGTTCCTCCCTTGGCCAGATGGCGATCCCTGACTCTCAATAGAGGCTCTAACATAGCCTCGTAAAACAGGCAATGTCCCATCCACTCCGACACAATAACATCAACCTTTGCATCTAACTGAAGCGACTCATGATCGTCATGATAAAAAACAATATTCTCAAAGCCGTTAGCAAGAGCAATTTCTTGTGCGTTCTTGATAAAAGGTGAGCGATCTACTGCAATGACTTTACCTGCTTTAGCGCGTGCAGCAAACATCGACAACACACCGCTACCGCAGCCAAAATCGAGAACGCTATGTTCTGGTTTGACTACTGCATTGATGGATTTTTCGTAAGCCTCGGTGCGAACAAGATCCTGAAGCATGACTTTGTGCATTGCCACATCGCGATAAGACATGCGGTGACGCCCTCCACTACCATCTGTTTCATTTGCGCTTATGTCGACGCTGGTGTTGCTCTCATTAGTCTTACTCATAACCATCTCATGTATTTATTTATGCCATATTCTAAAAGGCTGCTTATTAACTAGGTACTTATTACACTTTATGAAAAATCTGGTTCTCTAGTGTGTGGCCATTAACCAATTGTTGATAATGCCAACCTTGTTGATGGCAGCATTGAAGCAATTGAATGTCGAAAGCCTTATCTGACTTCTCATATTCAATTACGTACTCTTTAGCCTGACTTTTATAAACATGACGCACTGATGGTAGATTAAAAAACACTTTTTCAGCATCATCGTATTGTTGCGACAATCGTAAAGTGACGAAGCCTTGGTTACTTGTGTTTTGGCTTAATGCGCTGTGTTCTGTCAACTTGCCGTTATCGAGATGAAGCACTTGGCCACACAAACGTTCAAGTTCGCTTAAATCGTGAGAACTCAAAATGAAAGTCGCTTCATTACTCAGTGCACTAATCAACTCTCTCACTTCACGAGCATGCACAGGGTCAAGCCCCGCAGTAGCTTCATCAAGCATCACAATTTGAGGCTTACCAATCAAAGCTTGAGAAATTGTCACACGTTTGCGCATGCCGTGGGATAGATCCTTCGGCCGCTGATTTGCCGCATCCGCCAAGCCGACGAGTTCGAGCACTCTTGCACTCTCTTTTTTTGCTTGTAACTTGCTAAGTCCTTGCAACTGAGCATAAAAAGTCAGTTGATGAATAATACTAAAGCGAGGATCTAATTGAGCATCTTGTGGCAGAGCCGTTAATTTTCCAAATAAATAAGCATTACCCGGCCGCTTATCCATGAGCATCAATTCACCGGAACTTGGAAAAATATATCCGCACATTAGGCTAAATAATGTTGTTTTTCCTGCACCGTTTGGCCCAACAAGTGCAACGGGGGGACCTTTATTTATTTCGAAACTCACACTATCAAGCGCAAGTTTAGAACCGAACTGCTTGGTCACCCCAGACGCCTTTATCAAAGTGCTCATAATGAACTCCTTGCAAAAACTCGCTCAGCAAAAATCAGTAGTACGAATGTTTGTATCAGGGGCAAGCCTATACTTAGCATCAAGCTCGCATCTTGAGCTGCCAAATCTGCTAATTGATAGCCCGGAAAAAGATAGTTTAAAACATCTAGTGATGGTAGCTGCCATGCTAACAAACCAATAATAATATTACCCCCAGCAAAAAATAAAATAGCCACCACAAAGGCTAAGCGTGCGGAGCGTGCAAAAGTATTTATAAAGCTCATTAGAGCGATAAAGGGCATCACTGCAACAACTAAATACCCAAGTAGTAAAAAACTGCGCAATAAACCAGGAAAAAGCAACGATGGCTCGCGGTATGCAAGCATGGCAAGTGTTGCCAGTAACGTAATTAATAACAGTGTAATTAAAATTAAGACCTGTCCAATAAACCGTCCTAAAATGATTTCTATGCGGGTTGCACGTAAAGATAAAAACCGGAGGGTGCCCCTTTGCCTATCACCAACAGTTTGGTCTGTGCAAAGAAACAAACAAAAAACAGGAAAACTATAGACTGCAATTAGCCAATAAATAACTAATTCAGCCTCGGGCCAAGTCAATAATTTACTTAGACCAACAGCACCAAATATGTCATCAATAAATTGCGAAAAGTCAGGAGAGCTTAACAGGTTTGCTGCTTGGGCGATGCCATAGTGTAACACCAGCAGCCAGCAAATTGAAAAGACCGCTACAGCAAATAAGCCTGTTTTAGTTGAAAACAACCTGACTAGCTCAAATAACGCGATATTCACCAATCGTTTAATATTCAATTGCATTACGCTTTAACCCCAATTAAAAAAAGCCAGCGCACCGACAAGTATCTATTCAACTATTGGGTATCCAGTAGTTCAACTTCAAAAATAAGTAAAGAACCCGGCGTTATTTGTCCAGTACCGCTATTCCCATATCCTAACTCAGATGGAATAAAAAATTTAAATTTATCACCAACAACCATCAATTGAACCCCTTCGGTCCAGCCAGCTATGACTCGATTTAAAGGAAAGCTGATGGGTTGTCCTCGGTCTACTGAGCTGTCAAATACGGTGCCATCTAACAAGGAGCCGTGGTAATGGACTTTGACGGTTGAACTAGCAGATGGGTAGGCATTCCCGTCACCTTTTTGTAGTACTTGGTATTGCAAACCAGATGCTGTTTCGAATATACCCTCGTTCACTTTATTTTTTGCTAAAAAATCTTTTCCTATCGTGATATTTTCGACAGCTGCTTTTTTATTAATTGAGTTTCTCGCGAAGTAGAATATTACTAATGCAATTACTGCAACTACAACAACATATTTCATATTATTACTTGTCCTATAAATGGATCCAACTGCGTGTTCTAGTACTGGAACCATCTTGCTATAAATCTTAAGTTGAAGCTCGCAAGAATTGATCCTGCTAATAAGCTTCGTTGATAATTGGTTTGTTATGGTAACTTATGACTGCCATCACACATAGGCTGAGATGCTGTCGACTTACAACCACAGAAAAACATTTTCTTGGATTCCGTTGCCGTATACTTCACCGGTGTAAAGCCTGTGCCACCATGAGAACCATCACAAAAAGGTTGTTTCCCACTTTTACCACAGGAACACCAAAAGTAATTTTTACCAGATTCTACCTCTACAGCGTATGGTGTATCGGATGCTCGGATTGCCTTACTCATCATATTTCCCTCAAGTTGTAGAATGAACATCACGCTCATCAGTGCGATCATTATAAGCCCGCTTTGAATGCGAGCTCATATCTTGCTGTTGATCCTTTTTGAAGTCAACGACCGTTTTCTTTATTCAAAATAACATCAATTAGAATTAGTTGCCGAATGTAGTTTAAATAATAGAATATAGAAGGTAAAAAATGGTGATTAAATCTAATGTTGACCCACTGTAATTGATACCAATTCACTTTCTATTAGCTGGTAACTAGGGTGTCATTAAGGGCATTAGAAGAATATTGATTAGATAATATTATAGAAATTTAAAGGTTTATTGAACAAGCAAGATAGTTATACAGTAAATTAGGTTGAGGTCAGCGCACAGCATCGAAGCGAAGTATTAAACCGTTAACGCAATTGATATTTTATTAATCAATACTTGTCTTAAAATAGGTTTGGCAATAATGTCGTTGAAACCAGCGGATAAGTAAGCTCTAACTTCGCATTTAGTTACACTCGCTGTCACTGCAAATATAGGCGCTAAACCGCCCTGATTTCGAATAATCTTAAGTGCCGATACTCCATTTACATCTGGCATATTGATATCCATTAACACGATATCTGGCTGAAATTCGAAGTACTTAACAATCGCTTCGAAACCGTCTTCTGCAACTTTAACAATGCAGTTTGTTGGCTCGAGCATACAGGCTAAGATTTCCCGACTAATTGACTCATCGTCAACGACCAAGACTTTAAATTTTGATAAATCTTGTTGCTTACCGACACTATCTTTTATGTCCATTTCGACAGGGTCTTCAGCTTTTTGTAATGAAATAATTACAGGGGGGTTACCGCTAGCGTCTGCAGATTCTGTAGCACTACTTTCAACTGTTTTCATAGCAATTTCCTGATGATTTAGAAGAAATTAGGCTTATAAGCTGATGAGCTTTAGTATGCAGGCTGTAGGCTGTAGGCTTATGGATAGCATATTCTTCACATCAAAGTTAACCACATAAAACCAAGAAAAAAGTATTATTAAAAATACCAATGTATGAGGATAAAATAAAATCCCATCCCTGAGAATATACTTTTATTCTCCTTACATCAAAACGAATAAATAGTATCATTGCAAAACAAACCAGAATGTAGCTTATTATTAATATTTTAATTTATTGATAACAGATACTTAAAATTAAAATTAAAATTAATCATTTCATGTTTTTATCTTTTTATCTTTTTATCAATATCCAGTAGTTACTTAAAAATTTTATTTTGCCGGTCATATCTTTTTTACAATTAACTTTACTTTGAGTGCGCTAAGACGAAGTTCGATCGTTCCCTTGTCGTTTTTAGTTCTGCGCTATTAATGTGATTTTCGAAGGAAAAAGCACTCAGTTGGACACAGTGAGAAACGATTATTTCTAGCGTTTAATTGCAACGTATCTCTGTTTTTTTTCCTTGAAAGCCCTTATAGAGTCGACGGTGCGCTGCGAACGAAAGACTATCTTTCCTGATCATATACTCTGCAATCCAATCGAGAAGCATTACTAGATTGTCATCTTGAGCTTTTTTTGACGCGTATTTATGCGGCTCCCATGGTCTGTTCATCGCATTCTTCTGACACAGATGGACCGGTAAGTTCAGAAATATCGCTTCAGTTGCGAGCGGCTTCACTAACTCTAGCAAATCCGCATAACAGCCTTCCACAATCCATTCGTCATTTTCTCTAGTGAAGTTCTGGATTTTCTCATCCGCTTCATTTATCGGTCTGCGTTTAGGTGGATGAGAAGGTAGCCAAGCCAGAACGTCAAGATCGAGGTGAGCTAAGCCCTCACCTCGGAGTTCTGCAGCTAGCGTAGACTTGCCTGAACCTGAGTTTCCAAAAATGATTATTTTTCTCATAAAATAACGAATTTAATTTTAGGCTTTAACCAATAAATATGATGCGGTCCATTTTAATTAGCGTCTTAGCGCCAATTGGCGCTAATAATTTATTGTAAAAGACTTCTGATTTTTCTAAATCGGTTACATAGCTGAGCATTTTGGTTCCTTTCTTGTGTTGTTTAATTTTGGTTATGCTCAATAGTCAATTGACCACATCAGGTTACTTGAATCATATCAATAAACTCGGGCAAGTCGAACCCTAGTTTTGGCTACTTTAAATGTCTAATATCATCACTGCGCGCTAAAGCAAAAATGCGCGATACTAGACGCTGTCTCCCGGCTGATATCAGGGCAAGCGATTGGAAAAACCTCAATTGCATGAATTGTCCCCATCACTTGCCGACAACTTGCACTGACGCCCGCCTTCATCAACAGCCTATAAAAATGGACCCCTTCGTCACGAAGCGGATCGCACTCATTAACACTGATCACCGTTGGAACTAGGCCGCGTACATCATCTACAGTAGCAAATCCGGGCCAAGCCAAAGGATTGCGTTTGGTAAATTCTTGTATACCATAAATCATTGCCCCTTGGTTGTTATGCAGGTCAAGTAGAATGCCATTATTTTCGGTCGAAGACGAATTTTCAGCTATAGGCCATTGCCCTGCAATATAAGGGCAAAGTGCATAAATACCAGCGATAAGGCCGGAGTCACCATCTTGTTTCAGGCGTAAAGCAGTCGCGATAGCTAAATTGCCGCCGCCGCTATCACCAGAAACGATAATTTTTGAGCTATCTATTGAAAGAAGGTCGCTGTTGGCGCTAACCCACTTTACACCCGATACGCAATCATTGAGTCCAGCAGGGTAAGGAGCAACTTCCGGTGCAGATGACGGTACTAAGGCGTTTCGAAAATCTACCATTGCAACAGCAACTCCTTGTGCCGCCATTATTCGCCCCCAAGCTTTGTAGTTGCCATCATAGCAAGACATTGTAGTCATGCCGCCACCATGAATGTAATAAACACAGGGTAAAATATCAGCATTATCCGGACGAATGAATTGAATATTTATAGTGTTACCATCAGGTTCGGAGGTAAATGTCTTGTTGGTAATAACTAAGCCTTTAGAGGGGGCGATCTCCTGAGTATCACAGAGTTCAAGAAATGCACCTACCATCTGCCTAGCAGCGATCGCCTTATCGCTATTAGCGGCCTCAAGGGCGGCTTCTCGACTTTCTACATCACGTCCACCAGCCATGGTTACTTTGCCAAAAATAGCTTTAATACGTGGGTCTATTCTTGGATCGTCAGTAATTTTGCTCATGTATCGTTCCCACTTTTTCTAAGCTAAGTTAATAAGAATATACGAAGAGTAAGCGTTATCTAAAATCTGCGCCATGACCAACAAGATACCGTATTTGGGCTGTAATCAGTAATCAAAACTAGCTATAGATATCTATTATTGAATAACCTAATAGAACAAGCAGATAGATTGCTTATTTTTATTTTCGGAAAGGTACTGTAAAGATCCTCCTTTATGGCTTGCATAATTTTTGCACGTTGGCATAGAATGGTATTAATCCACTTACACAGTCAGATTTTGCCATGTCTTTAGCCGATATCGTTGATGCTTACAACCCTAAACTGCGCCTGAGTCAGGCATATACTCCCCCAAGCGCCTGGTATACAGATCCCCGATTCCATCGTTTAGAAAAAGACACGGTTTTCACTTCAAGTTGGCTTATAGCAGCGCGATTGGATCAACTCCAACTAGTTGGAGATTATATAGCCACAGAAATTGCGGAGCAGCCCATAGTAGTAGTCAATAGTGGAACGGGTATTCAAGCCTACTATAATGTATGCCGCCATCACGCTGCTCAGGTAGTAGAAAACGGACAAGGCTGCGCCAAAGCCATGACCTGTCCTTACCACGGCTGGAGCTATCGCCTAGACGGCAGTTTAATCGCAGCTCCTCTTTTTGACGGTGTCGACAATTTCGTAAAGCAAGACCAAGGACTCAAAAAGATCCGCAGCGAAATATGGGAAAACTGGGTATTTATTTGTCTGGATGACAATGCGCCTTCATTAGAAATATTTTTAGGAGATCTTTATCACCAAATGGTCCCCTTAAATCTAAAAGGGATGAGTTTCTATAAGCGCGTCGAGTATGAATTAGATTGCAATTGGAAGGTCTATACGGACAATTATCTGGATGGAGGCTATCACGTACCTTTTTTACACAAGGGCCTCACTAGTGCTCTAGACAATCGTTATTATCAAATAGAAGTAGACAGTAAGTATTGTCTGCAATCTTGCCCCACAAAGTCCGCTGAAAACGACTTTTCTCAAGTCAGAAAAGGCCTTGCTCGCTACTACTGGCAGTATCCTAATCTGATGATTAACTTATATGAGGGCATTATGGGAATTACAATAGTAGAGTCATTGGCGGTGGATAAATGTCGAGTGATATTCGAATATTATTTTGATAATAGCCATCCTTTAATTACCAACGAATTTAAAGCACATAGCGTTGCTGTAGCAGACAAAATTCAAGATGAAGACGTCGCTATTTGCTATTCGGTACAACGTGGACTCGCCTCTAAAGGCTACGAAACTGGACGCCTATCAGTTAAAAAAGAAGCTGGAGAACACTTGTTTCATCAGCTTCTATATCAAGACTACAAGCGAATTATTTAGACTTCAGTAGGACAAGCCGGTCTCTAAGAGAATAGACAGACAACGTAAACACAAACCACATGAGATTAATTTAAAACGGAGGTATTATTTAAAACTATCTAGATGATATTGTAGTCCCTGCGCTGCCTTTTCTAATTTCGTGAAGACTTGCACTAGGAGGTCATGATGGGGCGAGGCTTTGCTAATTGCGTAGTATGTTGGGACCGCTATCAATAACTCGCTTTGTGTGTTTTTCAGAGTGAGCAACTCTGCTTTACCTTTTTCATTCTCATTCTCATTCTCATTCTCAACATAAGCGTTCATCGGCCCTTCATATGACAATAAATACTTTGTTCTTTTGTTCGCAAATATACGAATAGCGTCTTCTGCATTTGCGACGTCTACAAATTCAAATCCTTTTTGAATAAGCGTTTTTCTGAAGCCGTTGTAATCATACCCTCGAATCGACGCGATTTTATTATCAACATTGCTGATATCCGAATTGGTATAGAACTTTAAAATGAGGGCGTCAAACGGAATCGTTGTAAACGTCACTATGCCTTGCAAAGCCAGCGTAGACTTTATGTTAAGTGATAAATCAACTGTGCCGCTTGATAGTGAACGGTAGACTCTCGCTGGGGCCGAACAAGAAGAATTTATTTGAATATTGTAAGGTTCTAGTAACTTTTTAGTCATATCAAAACCACTGCCAACGCATTGCCCAGTGCTTTCATCAATACTACTATATGGCTTAAATACGGTTACACCGACGTTTATTGTTATCGCTTCTTCAGCGTAAAGCGGCTTAACAAAAAGCAGCGTCAGTAATATCAATGTAATAGGTTTCCCCATGTAATTCTCCGAAAATACAATGCTGTTTTATTTGCGATATATTAATACAACGTCATTTATAACATACATCCTGAGGGCATTCTAAAGTCTATCAATAATGTATACGGTTTTGTCCTGCGACTCATTTTTTTGTTTATCCCTGCATTTTGACCCATATCAAGTAAACCTTGTTGATATGTTCGATAATCAAACAATAATTTTGCAACCAATCATAGTTATGCAAGCCTTGAATAACAAACAAAACCAAGATGCACGACAGCCGGCCTTATCTGGGCGTCAATTAGTCAAGACCTATCAAACTGGAGGGGTCGATGTTAAGGCGTTGCGTGGGGTCGATTTTGAGCTTTACCCAAACGAGATGGTTGTATTACTTGGTGCATCTGGGAGTGGTAAGTCAACACTACTAAACATTCTGGGAGGATTAGATTTACCCACTTCGGGGCAAGTATTTTTTGGCCAGCAAGACTTGAGTCATGCCGATGACAAAATCCTTACTCAATTTAGACGTAATCACGTCGGATTCGTGTTCCAGTTTTATAACCTTATTCCCAGCCTCACCGCCTATGAAAATGTTGCTTTAGTTACCGAGATTTCACCTGCACCGCTTTCACCTCAGGATGCATTAGCGTTAGTTAAACTGGATGACAGAATGCATCACTTTCCCTCTCAACTATCTGGCGGTGAACAACAGCGGGTGGCTATTGCTCGGGCCATCGCCAAACAACCTGACATTCTGTTATGCGACGAACCCACAGGCGCACTCGATAAACAAACAGGTATTTTAGTTCTCGAGGCAATTGAGAACATAAACCGGCAATTAGGTACTTCCACGGCCGTCATTACGCATAATACGGTGGTTAGCGGGATGGCAGATCGAGTCATCAATATTTCTGATGGTATGATAACTTCGGTTCAAATAAATCAAACAAGAGTTCCCGCCAAAGGGCTGCAATGGTGAGACTCAGCGTATTAAACATGAAGCTGATGCGTGACCTGTGGAGGATGCGTGGACAAGTATTAGCAGTAGCTTTTGTTATCGGCTCAGGCGTTGCAACGCTGGTCATGTCACTCTCTACTATTGAGGCTCTGCAAGCGACCACTGACACCTATTATCAACGATATCGATTTGCCGACGTATTCGCCAGTGCGACCCGAGTGCCACAGCGAGTTTCTCAAAAAATAAGCGAGATACCAGGTGTTCAATCTTTGCAAACTCGAATTGTGCATCTGGCGACTTTAGATATAGACTCATTTGAGGAACCGGTGGTTGGTCAGATTTTATCGGTCCCTGAGAATGGGCAACCAATGCTAAATCAATTGGTGCTTAGAAAAGGGCGCTGGGTTTTGCCCGAACGAGAAGACGAAATTATTCTTAGTGAACCCTTTGCTCAAGCGCATAATTTGGATTTAGGTGACAGTATAACTGCGATATTGAATGGTCATAAAAGAAAGTTTAACGTCGTCGGCTTAGCGTTGAGTCCAGAATTCATTTATAGCATTGGACCAGGCTCCTTGCTTCCTGATGATAAAAGATTTGGGGTTATGTGGGTCAGCCGTGAAATATTAGAGGCTGCATATGACCTCAAAGAATCGTTCAATGATGTGGCAATAAAGCTACTTCACAATACACCCAGCGATCCAGTATTAAGGCAACTAGACGCTATTCTAGAGCCTTATGGAGGGATACGATCGATTACTCGTGACGACCAGATTTCAAACTGGTTTGTAATGAACGAAATCGCCCAGCAAAAGACAATGGCAAAAATTTTGCCTGCCATTTTCTTATTAGTCTCCATGTTTTTGACCAACATGGTTTTATCACGGTTGATCGCCACTGAACGAACCGAAATAGGCTTGCTAAAGGCCTTTGGCTATTCAAGCATCGAAATAGGATTGCATTACGCTAAAATGGTCATCGTGATCTGCATCATTGGGATCATTTTGGGATCAATATTAGGGGCATTTTTTGGCCGACTTAATACTCAAATGTATGCTGATTTATTTCGGTTCCCCTTATTGATTTATCAACCCGGTCCTCAAGCATTTATCATTAGCGGAACTGTTAGTATGACTGTCGCGATAATGGGTGCGCTTGGTGCAGTTAAACAAGCAGTTAGACTGCCTCCAGCAGAAGCAATGACACCTCCCTCACCCGCAATATATAAGAACGCAGTCGCTTCTGAATCTCAGTTGACCAATTGGCTCGACCAACCAACTCGAATAGCAATACGCCAAATTAGTCGCTGGCCATTGCGTTCGTTTTTCACTTGTTTAGGCATTGCCATGTCAACAGGGCTGATTATCATGAATTTGCAATGGAATGATTCATTAACGCATTTATCAAGAGTTTACTTTTTCGAATCCCAACATCAGGATATTATGGTGAGCTTAGACAATCCAGAACGCTTGCGCGCTATTCACGACTTTGAAAAAATTTCTGGCGTATTAAGAGCAGAGCCGATGAACATTATCAGTGTTGAATTCATATCAGACTCTGGCGTTCATCGCGGTGCAATTCGTGGTATTTTGCCAGAAAACCAACTACAGCCAATTTATGATGATGCAAAACGTCAACGTATCGAGGTGCCACATTACGGCATAGTGCTATCGACTCGCTTAGCGGAAAAACTCAATATTGGCGTAGGTGGCTCGATTCTATTAAATGTTCTGGAAGGCAAACGAGCCAGTGTTTATGTAGAGGTAGTCGATACCTTTGAAGCGTTTATTGGTATGCCTGCTTTTATGGATCTCAATACACTCAACCGACTCGTTAAACAGTCACCGCGCTTTAAATTCGTAAATTTATTAGTCGATTTTAACCAGCAGCGCAGTATATTCGAGATGCTAAAAAATACACCTAGAGTGGGCGCGGTTATGCTGCGGCAATCAGCTATGGATTCATTTAACAACACCATCATTGAACATCTGATGGTCATTATATCGATGTTCATCGGCCTTGCGTTTATTTTAGCTTTCGGGGTTACTTATAATAGTACTCGGATCGCCTTATCCGAGAGAGCCCGCGAACTTGCTACGTTGCGTGTATTAGGGTTTTCAAAAGGTGAAATTTCATATGTTTTACTAGGAGAGGTCATGTTTTTGGTTTTACTTGGCTTACCTTTAGGCTTCTTAGTTGGCTGGCTGCTAGTGCTCTCAATGGCAACTGCATTTAATACAGAAATGTTCCGCGTGCCATTGGTCATTGATACTTCAACTTATGGTTATGCAGCGATTTTAGTCATACTTTCAGCAGTTGTATCAGCAGCCATAGTGAGACGCAGAGTCGATAAACTCGACTTGATTAAAGTGCTTAAAACAAGAGAATAAATTATGAAAGCGAATCAATCTCGTCTTGTGTTATGGTCATTCATTGTTTTACTCGTTTTTATTGGAGTGGCTTACTCATTATGGCCCAAAGCGGTACAAACTGATCTAGCAACCCTTCAAAGCGGCGAACTAAATGTATCCATTTTAGAAGAAGGCCGCACACGTGTGCATGATATATATGTTCTGTCCGCACCGGTAGCAGGTCATTTAACACGCATCTACGCAGAGGTGGGCGATGTCGTTGAAATGTCTAAGACCATTGTCGCTACAATAGAGCCCAATGATCCTGCTTTTTTAGACCCCCGCACCGAAGCTCAAGCCAAAGCGGATATTGAGACAGCTAGATCATCAAAGGCTTTTGCTGAAGCAACAGTAACGCAAGCTGAAGCAGAATTGGAATTTGCTTTGTCTGAATTTAATCGGATGCGAGAATTACGCTCCACTGATACCGTTTCTGAACGAGAACTAGATAATGCCGAGCGCATCTATAAAACTCGCCGCGCCGGACTAGCGACCGCCCAAGCTGGGTTACAAATGAGTATATTTGAAGTGCAACGTGCTCAGGCTAATCTAATGTCACCAGCGAACACTACCGTGGCGCACGGCCTATGCGCTTGTGTAAGTATTTTGGCGCCTATTTCTGGACGTGTGCTAAAAGTCTTAAACAAAAGCGAAGGTGTTGTTATTGCGGGCACACCTTTAGTCGAGATTGGAGATCCGAAAAATCTTGAGATTATCGTTGAACTACTTTCTTTTGATGCAGTAAAAGTTCAACCTGGGCAAAAAGTGATCATTACAAATTGGGGGGGCGAAGAAGACCTTCTAGGATACGTAAGTCAGATAGAACCAATAGGCTTCAAGAAAGTATCTGCATTAGGTATTGAAGAACAAAGAGTCAACGTTATTGTCTCATTTGCAAGTGATGCCTCACGTTGGTTGCGCCTAGGACATGGATATCAGCTAGATGTACAGATTTTGCTTTGGCAAGGCACCGATAGTTTAACTGTGCCAGTAACTGCATTATTTAGAGTGCAACGACAATGGGCTATCTATGCGGTAAAAGATAGCCGAGTAGAAAGGAGGCTAGTGCAAGTAGGACGCAGAAACAACTTTATGGTAGAGATTTTATCTGGATTAAATAAAGGCGATACCTATGTTGTCCACCCCAACGATCAAATCAAAGAAGATGCAAAGGTTTTTCAGTTAGAAACGGAATCAGAATTGTAATCAAAATATACTCATTTGCTACTTATATGAAGCAGGAAAATAAGTAAGTCAACGATGTTGAACGTTAGCTAGCATAGAGAGAACTACCCAAATAGAGAGTTTTGCGCTGCGCAATATATTTTCTCGAACTAAAATCTATAAAATAGTATTAGATATATAGTTTTGATATGCATAACAGTGCGGTTATTATAGCCAACCCCCCGTAAATTTGAGTAAAGTGTGGTTAGAGGCCTTTACATGTAATTGTATTAAGCCCTTAACAACACAACCAAGCAGTTTTCTTGGTTCGCAAACATCGCATTGGAGCAACAAATGAAACCCGAAACTATTGCGCTACACGCAGGCTACTCAAGTGAACCGACGACCACAGCAGCTGCTGTGCCGATTTACCAAACTACATCGTTCACCTTTGATGACACCAAACACGGTGCTGACTTATTCAATTTAGCCGTTCCGGGTAATATTTACAGCCGTATTATGAACCCCACGAATGCTGTATTAGAGCAACGCGTAGCTGAATTAGAAGGCGGCATCGGTGCGCTAGCCGTGGCCTCAGGTATGGCGGCTATCCGTTATGCGATAGAAGCAATTGCTGAGGTTGGCTCCAATATTGTGAGCTCTAGCCAGTTATACGGCGGCACCTACAATTTGTTCGCTCATACGTTTCCACGCCAAGGCATAGAAGCGCGTTTTGCAGCAGGCGATGATTTTGAAAAATTAGCGTCATTAATTGATGAAAATACCAAGGCCTTGTTTTGCGAATCAATTGGTAATCCAGCAGGCAATGTTGTGGACATTCAGCGCTGGGCCGACGTTGCACACGCTGCTGGTATACCATTGATAGTCGACAATACAGTAGCTACACCCATACTCTGTCGCGCCTTTGATTTCGGTGCCGATATCGTGATCCATTCATTGACCAAATATATTGGCGGACACGGCACCACTATTGGTGGAATTATTGTCGATTCGGGCAAGTTTGATTGGGTCGCCAACGGCGAAAGATTCAAAGTAATGAACACGCCAGATCCTTCATACCATGGCGTCGTTTATACAGAAGCTTTTGGTCCAGCAGCCTATATTGGCCGCTGCCGAGTCGTGCCATTGCGCAATACAGGTGCGTCATTATCAGCGCAAAGTGCGTTTCAAATTATGCAGGGTCTTGAAACCTTATCACTCAGAATGGAAAGACACTGCGAAAACGCCGAAAAAGTAGCTGCTTACTTGGAAGCTCACAAAGCGGTAAGTTGGGTCAATTACGCGGCCTTACCAACCAGCAAATACTTCGAAACCTGCCAACGCATCTGTGGTGGCAAAGCTGCGGGGATCGTGAGTTTTGGTCTTAAGTCGCCTAATAGTGATGGTATTGAAGCCGGTTCAAAATTCATTGATGCACTTCAGTTAATCCTGAGATTAGTTAATATCGGAGACGCTAAATCGTTGGCTTGTCACCCAGCGAGTACTACGCACCGTCAACTCAATCCTGAAGAATTAGCGACGGTTGGTGTATCCGCAGAAATGGTGCGTATATCTGTCGGTATTGAGCATATCGACGATATCATCGCTGACATTGAGCAAGCCTTGGTTGCAAGTCAAGCTTAAGCATTTGCGTAAGATATAAGACAGTTAAAAATAGAGTCGGCTGAGTATATTTATAGCTAGCTGACTTTTTTTATCTTGTTTTTCTGCTCTTTGTAAATTTTATATCTAGTCCCATCAATATTGTGGATCAGTATTTTTACATTGAGCTATGGAAAAAATAGGCACATTACTAACTTGACTCGGCATGCTAATTACTTGGGTGATTGTTGCTAGTCAAGCAACTCATTACGCATTCTGAGTGGTATTTTGTAGATGGGGCTCAAGGCCCTACTTTAATCAATAATTTCAATTATGACTAATCGCTAGTAAAAATCCTGAATATCAGTGATCGCACGACCTAAAATTAAGGCATGCACATCGTGAGTCCCTTCATAGGTATTAACCGCTTCAAGATTCATCACATGGCGAATTACACCATATTCATCACTGATACCATTACCGCCATGCATGTCGCGGGATACAAGCGCAATATCAAGATATTTACCACAATTATTGCGCTTCAATAATGAAATCAATTCGACAGGATATTGATTCGCATCCATTAAACGGCCCATTTGTAGACAACCCTGTAAACCAAGGGCTATCTCAGTTTGCATATCAGCAACACAATTTGTCAGCGCCACTAGTGTTATTTCATGAAGGGTGTTATTTCATGAAGGGTGTTTTTTACGTGAAGTCGTAAGCCAATACTCAAAAAAATATATCTTGGCTTTGGATATTCGTATGGAAACTAATCTTATTGAACTGCAAAAATCATTAGATATGATTTATGTCGATCATTGTGCCCCCAAAAGACATCGTTACCTTTAATAACTATAAAAAATTTGGATTTTGCTATTTATGGGGAAATTAGGAGCCAGATACGAATGCCATTGCTGTTCCATTAAAACTGACGCAATGCCAAATATATGTATTTAATGCGGGCGGACCTGCGTTTAGACTATCGAAAGCGTTTCTGAGCTCCGAAGTGGCGCCACAATTAAAGAGTGTCGTGCGCAATATCGAAGCAAGCCTAATTCGGTTTTAGTAAATTATCTGCGTTTAATCTTTTCTCAGGTTAGTTTAAAAGTATTTCTGTCCTTATCATTTGATTCTATTCTATTTTATTCACTTAGGCATGCGCATTACATCATTAGCTTCGGTAGTAACAATGATAGTATTGGGAAGCTAATAATGGTAACAAGCGCCCCCTAGCAATAAAGAAGATTGCGCTTTACCTTCATGCAGATAACGACTAAGTTTGCCTTTTCGATGTGGTACTATTTAACACCTACCGAAAAGCATCACGATTTAACAACATGCAAAGCGAAAAATGAGTAAATTACCTCCTTGGCTCTCCCCGCTTTGCCTAGTAATTGTATTTTTTGCAACCTTGATAACAGAATGGTTCGGCTACCAGCCACCCGCAGTTTTGGCCGTAAGCATGCTGCTATTATTTACTTTCATAGAATGGAAGCAATTAGATTTAACAGCTAAAATCATCGCAATGATAGCAACTGGGTTGACGCTGACTTTGTTACTATTATCACAGATATCCTTTCACCAATTGGCTATGTTATGCAGCAGTGTGGCATTTTTCGCCTTTTTTCTAATTGCTTTGAGCCTCTTAAAAGAAGCAGCCTCAAGTTCTAGGTCAGTCAATTTAACCGGTATGGCATTATTGCAACAACAGCCAGTCAGGCGTTACGCGCTGCTCACATTTAGCAGTCACTTATTAGGTATACTCATGAGTGTCGGCGCAATTAATTTGCTCGGGTCCATGATCCAAAGAAGTTTACATGACAATGAGGAAAGCGTTGACGCTCGCATCAATAGCGCAAGGGAGCGACGTATGACGCTCGCCGTTCTGCGCGGATTTTGCAGCATACCGCTATGGGCTCCTACTACAGTCACTATTACTTTGTTAGTAACAACCATTCCTGATTTGCAGTGGATAGATATTATGCCCTACGGTTTATATTTAACCCTTGCCATACTGTTGTTTGGCATTTGGTTAGATTATATTCAGGCTCCAAAGTATCTGAGTCATCTTGTACCAACAATGTCTAATAATTTATCAGATTTGAAGGTCAGCTTCCCCATTCTTATAGTTGTCGTCGCGCTAGCGCTCGTATCGGCTTTTTTGATATTTGTGACCACGCTACGCCCAATTTCAGCGGTGTTGGTGAGTGCGGCGATTATAAGTACAGCTTGGATATTTGCCCAATATCATCGCGAACATAATAAGATAAGTGCTATACATTTGACCGTAAAACGGTTTACAACCGACATATTTGTTAGGTTACCGTTGCAGCGTTCAGAAATTGTCTTTTTTGCAGGTTCGGTGCTAATTGGACGCTTATTGTTGGTTGTGTTGGATCTTGATTGGATTACACAACAATTGGCGCATCTGCATATATCTGCGGCGTTCATATTAATTTTGTCCTCATGGATAATCTTTATTGCGGCGCTTCTTTATATAAATCCTATCATTTCAGTAACCATAATAGCTGGCGCTTTATCTCAGCTACCTGGAGTAGAAAATATGCCTGTTACCATTGCGCTAGTAATGATGGTAACTTGGGCTGTAGTTATTGGTAGTTCCCCAATCACCACCTCAGTTCGTATTGGCGCTAAACTCACTAGAATATCCGCCTTTCAACTAGGGATAAAATGGAATGGTTTATATAGCGCATTGGTACTGTTAGTATTGGATTTTTTTCTTCTAATCATACTGTAGATTAAGACTATAAACTGCCTACCCAGATGCTGACGCGCTGAACTATAACGCGAGTTTTTGGCAATAAAAAGCACGAATTAATGACAAGTACGGTTTGATTTTTTGTGAGTTTCTTGTTCCGCCCTGCGGAATTAAATCATTTTAAATAAGGATTAAAAATGATTCGAGATAAACAAATCTTGGACCAATTCCTAGCCAGTATTGAAAAATTCGTTAGAGAACGTTTAGTCCCCGCGGAAAATGAAGTGACTGAAAACGACGCCGTTCCCGATGATATTGTTCAAGATATGGGCTTGTTTGGTATGACGATCCCTGAGAGTATGGTGGCTTGGGCCTTACCATGGAAAAAGAAGTCTATGTGGCAATTGAATCGGGCCGAACGTCACCCGCTTTTCGTTCACTTATTGGTAATAACAATGGTATCGGCTCCGCCGCTATTGTATTTGACGGCACAGAAAAGTAAAAACAAACCTATTTGCCTAAATACGCCTCAGGCGAACTTATCGGCTCGTTTTGTTTAACTGAACCGGACGTTGACTCTGACGCCGGTGCAATAACAACTTCCGCTGTTAAAAGAGGCGATGAAAGCTTTAGAT
The DNA here is from genome assembly GCA_034112105.1 of Glaciecola sp. Taxonomy (GTDB): domain Bacteria; phylum Pseudomonadota; class Gammaproteobacteria; order Enterobacterales; family Alteromonadaceae; genus Glaciecola. Next base: position 36,066 of record JAWUVZ010000130.1, read on the forward strand.
AGGAGTCGCTTGCATATTTCAGCATTAAGTGTTGGCATTGCCGAGCGCTTAATTGACGATGCGCTGAGATTCGCCGTAGACAGAACTCAATTTGGTAAACCGATTGTAGAGCATCAAATGATCCAAGTAATGCTAGCGAATAGCAAGGCCGAAGCATATGCAGCTAAGTGCATGGTACTCGATACCGCAAGACAAAAAGATGTAGGTAATAAGATAACGACAGAAGCTTCTTGTTGTAAATTATTTGCAACCGAAATGGTCGGCAGAGTAGCCGAAAAAGCGGTTCAAATACACGGTGGCGCTGGCTACATATCAGAATACGCAGTTGAAAGACTATATCGTGACGTTAGATTTTACTAAGGTACAACACAGATCCAACAAATGATAATTGCCAGCAATATGATCAGAGACGTTCAATAAACTAAGTATAACGAAGGGTTTGCAAAATGAATTTAAATTTCACCGCTGAAGAAAAAGAATTTCAACAAGAAGTGCGCCAATTCTTGCAAGAAAAATTACCTCCCGAGCTTGCTCGGAAGACTAAAAAAGCCATCAATTTATCAAAAGAAGAATATATTCAGTGGCAACAAACGCTATATATACAAGGATGGGCAGCAACTAACTGGCCGGTAGAATATGGAGGAACGGGTTGGACACAAACGCAGAAGTATATTTTTTCGAATGAATGCGCAATAGGTGGAGCACCCGATATAATTCCGTTTGGTTTAAACATGGTTGCACCCATTATTTATACTTTTGGTAGTGAAGAGCAAAAACAACGTTTTCTACCTGATATATTATCCAGCAAGGTATGGTGGTGTCAGGGATATTCAGAAACTGGCGCTGGTTCTGACCTCGCAGCAGTCAGAACGACCGCAGTGAAGGAGGGAGATGAATATGTGGTTAACGGCACAAAAACTTGGACCACCTTGGGTCAATATGCTGACTGGATATTTTGTTTAGTGCGAACTGGGCATCCTAGTGAGAAAAACCAAGAGGCTATTAGTTTTCTACTCATTAATATGCACGACCCAAAGATTACGGTATCGCCAATTATTACTATTGATGGCAAGCATGAAGTTAATGAAGTCCACTTTGATGGTGTCCGTGTTCCAGCAGAGAACCTTATCGGAGCGGAAGGCCAGGGCTGGACATATGCCAAAGTATTATTAACACACGAACGCACAGGTATCGCTCGTGTTGCTCTGTCGAAAGACCGTCTAGTGCAGTTAAAAGAATTGGCAAAGACGACGGCTGATGGGTCAGACAAGTTAATCGATGACCCCATTTTCGCGCAAAAAGTGGCTAGCCTAGAAATTGATTTATTAGCGTTAGAATATACTGACTTGCGAACACTCTCAGCTATCAGCACTGGCAAAGCCCCGGGCCCAGAATCTTCAATCTTAAAAATTGTTGGAACGCAAATCATCCAAGCAATCGATGAGTTATATGTTGAAGCCGCCGGTTATTACTCAATGCCATTTGTTCCTGAGCAGTACCATGACGACTTTGACGATCAGTTTATTGGCACTGATATGGCAACGAATAGTTCATTACGTTACTTTAATAACCGTAAAACATCCATTTACGGTGGTAGTAACGAAATTCAAACTAACATAATCAGCAAAGCCGTTTTAGGCCTTTAGATAAGCATTAGGAGTTTAATATGGACTTTTCATTAAGTAGCGAACAACAAATGATTCAAGATAGCGTTTCGAGGTTTATCCTCAATGATTACGATTTTGATTCACGTCGAAAAATACTCAAATCAGCAGCGGGCTATAGTCAAGAGAATTGGAAAGTATTTGCTGATCTTGGTTGGTTAATGCTGCCATTTAGCGAAACAGATGGCGGTTTAGGTGGCTCTATGGTCGACCTGATGTTGGTTATGGAAGAATTTGGCAAAGGCATGGTGGTTGAACCTTTCATTGCCACAGCAGTTATGGCTGGCGGTGCAATTGCCTTAACCGGTAATCAAGAGCAAAAGGATAACTACTTGCCAAGGATCATGGCCGGTGAACTGCAAATGGCGTTTGCTTATGCAGAACCTCAGAGCCGTTATCAATTGAACAACATGACGTGCAGCGCTATCGAAAAAGAGGGTGTGTTTGTAGTTACGGGTCAGAAGTCTGTGGTATTAAATGGTAATCACGCAGACACATTAGTCGTTGCGGCGCGCACCTCTGGTGATATAAATGACCACAATGGCATTAGCTTATTTCTTGTTGATGCGAATCACCCAAGCGTTAAACGTAAAGGTTACTCAAATGTTGATGGCCACCAAGCCGCCGACATATGGTTTGACGATACCCCTACCCTTGGATTACTAGGCGAGCAAGGTAACGCTTTACCGGCTATTGAAAATATCATCGACAAAGCCACTGTAGCGGTTTGTGCCGAAGCTGTCGGCGCAATGCAAATTGCACATGAGCGCACCCTAGAATACGCTAAAACACGTAAACAGTTCGGTCGTACTATTGGTTCCTTCCAAGCAATTCAGCACAGATTAGTGCATATGTTTGTAGAACATCAACAAGCTAAATCTATCCTTTTGATGGCAGTATTAAAAATGGATAGCAATAACGGCAATGATCCTAAAGCATTATCAGCGGCGAAAAGTCGTGTTGGCAAAGCCGCTAACTTAGTGGGTCGAGAATCAATACAAATTCACGGTGGTATTGGTATGACGGATGAAATTGATGTGGGTCACCTATTCAAGCGTTTGACCACGATCCAATATTTGTTTGGTAGTACTGACGTGCATACAAAACGTTTTGCGTCTTTGTAATTGATTTAATAGTCGTGTTTAGCATCATCCTATTCCCCGCGAGTAACCATTTGGTTCAGCATAAATACCGGCGTTGACAAGCCGCATGTCATTTTCAATCTCCTCTGTATCCCTTAACAGCGAAGGTATGCAGAGGAGCTAATGCATTATTCGCTATCCGCGGGATCTTGATTGTTCAATTCATCGAACTTAGCGGTCATCGTGGGATTACGCCTAGTCAACTTTTTGATGGTTACATCTTGCGACTTGTCATTTGCCAGACGCAAATTGCGATCTGTGCTGAGTAATGCATCCTTCGTTTTCTGTAAATGATCAATAGACTTATCAATCTCATCGATTGCAGTTTTAAATTTCTTTGAGGCAAGGTCATAGTTTCTTGCGAAGGCGGTTTTGAATGAATCGAGGTCATCTTCAAAGTTTGTTATGTCGACGCTCTGCGCTTTAATAAGTGAAAGTTCCCTTTTGTATTCAAGCGATTTCATCGATGCATTGCGCAATAACGTAATGATTGGTAGAAAAAACTGCGGCCGCACAATATACATCTTTGGGTAACGGTAAAACATATCCACGATCCCAGTATTGTAAAGTTCGCTGTCGGGTTCTAAAAGAGACACTAACACTGCGTACTCGCAGCCCTTCTCTATACGATCCTTGTCCAGCTCTTTTAAGAAGTCCTCGTTCTTTTTCTTAGTGGCTGTGGTATCGTTTTCATTCTTCATTTCAAACATGATTGACACAATTTCCGTGTCATGTTCGTCCAAGTCACGGAAAATGTAGTCACCCTTGCTTCCTGTTCGAGCATCATTATCTTTTTCGAAATACGCTCGCGGGAATGCAGTTGCGCGGATACGATTGAACTCCGTTTCACAATGCTGTTCTAGGGTTTCGCCAACCATCTTGGTCGACAAGCGGGCCTTCATGTCCCGAAGACGCTCAATAGCATCATCGCGATCTTTGATTTGTGTCTCATATTTATCTTTAAGCGAGGTTTCGGCGAGTTGTTTCTCGAGCCCAGCTTGCTTAAGACCGTTCTTCAATTCGTCGCGTTCCCTTTCAACCGCGCTCACAGCAACTGTAATGGCGACCTTCTGCTCAAGCTCAGTGGTGGAGAGCTTGGCCTGTAGTGCCTGAATTTCTCTATCTTTAATTGCCGCTGTTTCCTGTAGTTCCTTGGCAAGTTTCGCATCGGCAAGTTCGCCAGCGGCTTGCCTATCGCGCTTAATCTGCTGCAACTCGTTAGCCAGACTATCTCTCTCTTTTTTAACATCACCTAGCGCCTCGGTTACGGCGAGCTTCTGAGTGACTTCACCCGTATCTAATTTGGCTTTTAATGCTTGTATTTCAATATCCTTTGCCGTCACGGCTCTGTGCATTTCGCTGCCACCTTGACTCTTAGCGAGTTCGACCGCGTTTAATTTGTCCTTCTCAGCCAACTCAAGTCGCTCATGCAACTGTTGCTCAAACTCGCTGTCGCGAACCTGCTTTAGAATGTCTGCGTAACCAGTTTCATCGATTTTGAATGCTTTTTTACAGTGCGGGCAGATGATTTCATGCATTAATTATTGTCTCTTATACCTTGCCGTTAATGGGTAAGTCTTATACTTTTAGTGAAACTGTTTTAGGGTTTGATCCCATTGATTTTTTAGGCTTGCCATCTTTTACGGGGAAATAGATAATCTTTGTTAATTAGAGTATCGATTAAAGCTAGTAGTGTCTACTCTTAGACTCCCTGCAAAACGGTTTTAGGCTGATTTAAGCGGGCATATTACTAGTTCGTGCTAGGGTTACTTAAATTTTGTGTGCTAACGGAATTAAAGAAACATTTTACGAATCAGTTGAGGTCCCTTTAGATGGCTTTGCATCTTGTCCTTTGGCAAAAAGATCTGTCTCACATCAATATCGCAAATTTTGCGACCTTAAAAACATAAATAGTAAATGGTGAAGAGCCATCAATAAAAAGCATTAGGAAATCAAGCGATGAAAGGCCTTGAAAAAAGCGAACTCGTTGACTTGGCGAGGCTAAGTAATAATAGCGCTATTATCAAGCTAATTGAGGCGGTTCCTGTGAAGCAATAAGTAATAAAAAGTCAACATTACTTTTATCTCTTATTTACTTTCCCCCTCTGTTAAACCACAAAATTCGAGCAATAGCCGGCAACACGAATATTGCCCCTAGCATATTGACTAAGAACATGAATGTTAGCAATATGCCCATATCCATTTGAAATTTAAGACTTGAAAAAACCCATGTGCTGACCCCGATGGCCAAGGTAATACCGGTAAACAATACTGCGCTGCCACGCTCGCGCAACGCGGCTAAGTAAGCCGACTGAACATCGTCCCCCGCGCGCAGTCTTTGCGTCATGGTAGAGAGTATATAAATACCATAATCAACACCAATACCTATGCCTAACGCGATAACAGGTAAGGTTGATACCGTTAAACCAATATTTAACAACGTCATTAATCCCTGTGCTAGGACAGATACAACATATAAGGGGATTACCACCGCTAGAGTTGCTCGTATCGAGCAAAAGCTAATCAAGCAAAGTAGGATTACAGCCCCAAAAACGTAATAGAGCATTGGCTGTTGTGATGCTTCTACCGCTTCATTGGTTGCCGCCATAACGCCTACAGGTCCGGATGCTAATTTTATTTGTAAATCATCGGTTTGGTATTCGTCACGTAATTGCTTAACCGCATCGACGATAACAGTAATCATTTCTGCTTTATGATCTTCCAAAAAGAGGATGACCGGCATTACTGAACAATCCCCATTTAACAAACCCGACGACGTTGGCACCCGAGAAACGGCCTGCACCATCGTTGATTGGTTGCGCGGCAATACCCGCCATTTAGGATTACCTTCGTTATAACCCGCATTGACTTTTTTGGCTACCGAGGCCAAGGATATAGTCGAGTGAACACCCGGCGTATTTTGCATTTTCCATTGAAATTCATCAATAGCAGTCATGATCTCGTAACTGGTGCAGGCCTCAGGTGATGTCTCCACTATCAAAGATATATAATCAACCGTAATTTCAAACTTATCGGTGATCAAAAATGTGTCTTGGTTGTATTTGGAGTTTTCATGCAGTGCGGGTGCACCTGCGTGCAAGTCACCAATTTTTAAGTTACTCGACTGAATGCTTCCCCACGCAAACAAAACAATCGTTAACACGACGATACCAATGGCAAATTTGGGTGTAGCGCAATTAGACACTTTGTTCCAAAATGGCGAGGCCTTATCTGACTGTTTATAATGCTCTTTGCGCCTGTCGGACAATTTAACGCACGACATTAATACAGGTAGTAGCAATAGGTTAGTTAAAATAATAACGGCCACACCCATACTCGCGGTGATGGCCAGCTCTCTAATAATACCAATATCGATAACTAACAAAGTCATAAAACCAACGGTATCTGACAACAAGGCAATGCCACCGGGTAGCAGTAAACTACTAAACGCGTATCGCGAGGCAATTTCTATACTGCCCCCTGCTGCGACTTTTTTTCCTAGCGCATTGATCATTTGTACGCCATGGCTAACACCAATGGCAAACACCAGAAACGGCACAAGGATTGACATTGGATCCATGCCAAAGCCAAACAAAGTGAGTAGACCTAACTGCCAAATTACAGCAACAATAGAGCAAGCTAGGGGTAAAAAAGTCAGCATTAGTGACTTACAGAAGAAGTAAACCATGATAGCGGTAATCGCTATGGCTATTACAAAGAATAAAACCACATCTTTCGCACCATCGGCTACATCACCAATCATCTTAGCAAAGCCTATTATATGGACGCTGGTTTGCTCGTTTTCAAATTTACCGCGCAGCTTTTCTTCGAGTTCACCAGCAATTTTTAAGGTGTCCAAGGGCTTACCTGTTTCAGGATCTATGTCTAATAACTGGGCGGTCACCATTGCACAGGTAAAATCGTTAGATACTTGACGACCAGCAATACCTGCTTTATCAATATTCTTACGCACAACTTGCAATGCGCCGGCGTTAGATGAATTAAAATCCGCAGGAATAACTGGACCACCAGAAAAACCACCTTCTACAATTTCAGTAAAACGAGTAGATGGCGCATATAAAGAAACCACTAATGAACGGTTAACCCCATCAATAAAGAACAATTGGTCATGTACGTCTTTTAAGGTATCAAAAAAATTCTTATTAAAAATCGTACCTTTTTTGTCACATACTGAAACCAGAATATTGTTCGCACCACCGAAATTTTCTTTGTGCTTAATATAGGTTTTCATGTACTCATGATTGAGTGGGATATTTTTAGTAAAACCCGCATCCAGCTTCAATAAGGATGCCTGATAACCCAAGAATAGAGTTGTTAGCAAAAACGCGAGTATTACAACAAGACGGTTTCCAAAGACGAGTCTTTCGATAGTATCAACTAATGAGTGCATATTATTCACCTAAGTCCACAGTTTTAATGCCGCCAGCAGTCACCGCCATAATTCCATTTTTAATGACAATAGCACTGGATATTGCATCTGAAAAATTGGTTGGTACTTGAGAAATAAAAGCATGACGGCGACAGCCTTCACTGTTAGAAATTTGCAACTGTTTACTGTTTAGTTGCTTAACGTCTAATTTTAAGACAACGCCGTTATTGCCCACAACAAAAACAGAAGAGCCATCTATAAGCACCGAATTAAGTGAAGTCGTCACGCAAGTAGCAATAGATTGCCATTTACCTTGGTTGAGCAAAAACATATTACCGCGCAGACCAACAGCAATAATATCGCCACTTGGCAATGTTGCAATATCAAAAAATGACCCTACATAATTGAGGGCTAACCTTTTCCACGTTGCGCCTTTGTCCAAGCTACTCGCGACTAAGCCGGCCTCCCCAGCCAAATAAAGTATGCCATCGGCATCATGCAATCGATTAAGGTGCGGCGAGATAAACGACAACTCTTCTAAATAGAAGGATGGGTCGTCTTTAATACTCTCTAGATAATCGTTGTCTTCGCCCGACAATACGGATGGATGATGCTCTTGTTGCCAAGTCGTGCCGCCATCTACGCTGCGATAAAACAAGCCATACGCGCCTACCGCTATTCCCTCGTTTTCATCAAAAAAGTGGATATCGAGAAGTGGACGTTCAAGTTCCGGTGCTGAAGTCAATAATGTCCAAGTTGCACCCGCGTCTTTGGATCCGAGTATGCTTGCGTCGTGCCCAACAGCCCATGCTAAGTCACCAAAAGACGTAATTCCGGTTAATGTAACCTTTGTAGGCACACTGACTTGCTGGTAATCATCAAGCTTAAGCCCGTGGTTTTGATGATCAGTTATCTTTACCTTACTTGCGATTAAAACATGACCTCGCTCACCAACAATAATAGAGGACTTTCCGTTAGCAATATCTAACAGTAAGGATTCGTTAACTAAGGGAGCAATAAACGAGGCTTCATCGCTAGCAAAGGCAGAACCTGAGGTCACAATCACATTAAATAACGCTGTTAAAATGAATAAACTAGATCTTTTCATAAAATATCTCTATTTCTTCAAAGTAGATACAAAGTAACTACGTTTAGGTTAATGACACTAACCCCATAAGTCCTTTAGATTGCGCAAATATGTGTCGACCATCCCGGAAAATTTGACTTTAACCGTCATTGTGGTTCCTCATATAAAGCCTCAAATAAGTCTGACTTTAAAAAAAACAAGTTTGTTGATCCTCATCAATAAACACAGTAGGAAAATATAGATAGTCAATACAATTCCTTTTCAATCAGGATTTCCTATGTTTTTACCCGACTCAATGTTGAAACAGCTTTATACCATTGGCAGTTTAAGAGAAACGAATAATGGATTGCACTTTTCGTTAAAAAATCGGATTAAAAGTGCACACTTTAATCAGATAGTAGATTTATCTATTAACAATCAAAAAATTGATAAGCACAAAATTATGATTGCGCTGAATTCAGGCCAACCGATAGATCTCTATTCCCTTGAACAAAAACACGGCGTCAAGTTTCAACTTGGAGCAATCTTAGATATATTTGTTGAAGGCACTTTTGTGTCAACGTCAAAAACTATCGATATTGACGTCACCATTTCTACTAGGCCTTTTGGTAATATCGAATTAACGTTACAAGATAAAGTGTCGGTTACTGCGAAAAAATTAGATGAAATTCCCCGCAATATGGAAAATGATTTTCACCCCGACATTGTTCAAACACGACAAAATTATGTATCAAAAATAACGGGGGTTACACCCAAAAACTTATTTAACCTAGATGTTGATCTAGAGTCTTTTCGAGGGAACATTGAACATCTTTGTGGTATTGCACAAGTTCCTATAGGTATAGCTGGGCCGCTCAAAGTAAATGGTGAGCATGCTAAAGGAGAGTATCTTATCCCATTGGCGACGACTGAGGGCACACTAGTAGCGTCGTATAACCGCGGTATGAAATTACTGAATAAATCAGGAGGTGTAAAAGCAACAGTGGTAGATGATGCAATGCAACGCGCACCTGTTTTTATCTTTGATGATGCCAGAAAAGCGAGAGATTTTGGTCAATGGGTGGCAGATAATATTGATAAAATACGGCAACAGGCAGAGGCCACCGATCCTTTTATAAAGCTACGCAATATTGAAAATTACAAATCTAATAAATTCGCTTTTTTAAGATTTAATTTTAATACCGGCGATGCCGGAGGCCAGAACATGGTCGGACGCGCAACCTATTTTGCCTGTGGTTGGATACTTGAAAACTATTCAGGCATCAATAATTTTTTCCTCGAATCGAATATGGCAACAGATAAAAAATCGTCTTTTATCAACATATTAAATACTCGTGGAAAGAGAGTTACAGCCGAAATCACGATTAAACGGGATGACCTGATTGAAATTATGCGAGTAGAGCCGAAACAAATTGCACAACATCAGCGCGTCGCCTCTATAGGTGCATTTTTAGCGGGCGCCAATAACACAGGATTACATTCTGCAAACGGCATTACGGCCATGTTTATCGCGACCGGTCAGGATGTGGCTAACGTATCTGAATCATCAGCAGGCATTCTTTATTCAGAAATAACAGATGATGGCGATCTGTACCTTTCAATAACCTTACCCTCACTAATTATTGCAACCTGTGGCGGCGGCACCGGTCTAGCCACTCAAAGAGAATGTCTAGAAATGTTGCACTGCTATGGCCCAGATAATGCGTTTAAATTTGCTGAAATAGTGGCCTCTGTTGTCCTAGCAGGTGAGATATCATTGGCATCCGCTATTTCATCCTTAGATTGGGTAACATCGCATGAAGAGCTTGGCCGAAATTGATAATTAGCAGACGGCTAGACTCACTCAAGATAGTTAGGCGTCACTAGCGCTATTCAAAATCACGGGCACTCATGTAGAAGCAAGGATTTCATGCAGCACCATGGATTTACTGAGGTACAATTTTTCCTAAATGAGCTTCGTTTATTAACGCTTCGTACTTCTCTTCCAGTACGTTACGCTTAATCTTTAGAGTAGGTGTGAGCAAGCTATTTTCAACAGTCCAGTCATCCGCCATTATTATAAGATGATCTAGCATCGCGTGAGTTTCTAACGTTGCATTAACTTCCTCAAAAGTTGCTAACAAACTACTCTCAATTTTTTCAGGAGCTTGTAGCTTGGCTTCCTCTGATAACACGACTAACGCAATAGGTTGTTTAAGTTTGGCACCAGTGACACAGACTTGTTCAATCATAGAATTGGCCATTAGTTTTGACTCAATCGGCACAGGAGCAATATATTTTCCTTTTGCGGTTTTAAATATCTCTTTCAAACGTCCGGAAATTTTTATATAACCATCAGCGTCTATAATGCCCTTATCACCCGTTTTTAAATAACCATCCTCAGTAAACACATCGGCAGTTTTTTCTGGCTCCAAATAATACTCTCTCATATTACAGTCACCTTTTACCAGAATTTCACCGTCGTCACCGATACGAATATCGACGCCCTTATAGGCATGCCCAATACTGCCAATTTTATCAGCCCTAAAAGGCACGCAGCAGGTCCCGTAAGCGCAGTTTTCTGTCATACCCCACCCTTCAGAAATATTCACCCCTAGACGGTGAAACCACTTCAACGTCGCTTCTGGTATAGGTGCTGAGCCACTTGCGCATAAACGCGCTTCCTGCAATACGAGTTTAGTACGAATTTTTTTAGAAATAAAATTATTAACAATAGGAATATGAAGTAAAAAATCAAGTCTCCTTTGCGGAATACTAGCTAATATGCCCATTTGAAAACGTGTCCACAACCTGGGAACGGAAATAAACAAAGTGGGCTTGGTGTTTTTTATATCTCTGGAAAATGTTTCCAGAGACTCGACAAAATCAATACGCATTGCGCAATAAAAACTGGCTATTTCAACCAAAACCCTTTCAGTAATATGTGCCAGGGGTAGATAACTGAGCATACGATCTTGGGGTTCGAGCCCAAACTCGCCTATTGATTGATGGGCGGCCCAACATATGGATTCATAATTGTGCACCACTCCTTTGGGATTGCCCGTGCTTCCAGAGGTGTAAACAATAGTCATCACTGACTTCATATCCGGCACAGGCCTTTCTATGAAAGGCTGATTTTCAAGCAGTTCCTGCCAGCTTTGATCTGCCTCAATATTGGGATACGGGAAAGCTAATTTGACAATACCTTGTGAAATAGCGGCTGCTTGTTCGGCCGTTTTATCCAATTTGCCAACAAAGATCACCGGGCATTGTGCATGGTCCATTACGTAACGGATCGTTTTTTCACCTGCTGTTGAGTATATAGGAACCGACACGTGACCCGCTAACATAATAGCTAAATCAGCAATAAACCACTCAGCACAATTTTTCGATAAAATCGCTATATTGCTTTGTGGAGGTAAATCTAGTGCTATTAGTCCTGTCGCAACCCTGCGTGCTTGATCTGCAGTCTTTAGCCAGGTGAACTCCTTCACTAAACCATTGACCGGCTGTCTTAAAAATACAGTGTCAGGAGTGTTGTCTTGCCAGTGATACAACATTTCCAATGGTGTTTTAATCGCCATAGTATTTAACCTCAATAAGGTGCACTTTGTTGAGGTTAAACTGAGCATTGTTTTTCTTTTTGATATAAGTCAATTTTCTTGGCGTTAACTTACTTTTTAAGGTTCTCAGTTTTAGAGAAATGCTCAGCTATCATCATTTATTTTGGGTAGAAATGTTGAGGAAATTGACCTTGCTGATTTTCGCCGGTTTACCTTATAAAGATGTTTAATGTTGTGGTCTGCATGATGGTCCATAATCTGTTCTAACTTTTGACCAATATTGGAGCACGTTTTAATTTGTTCTAATTTTGGCCAGGTGGAACGCTCACCTTCTTTGACTAATGCTCTGATTTCATCCGAGGTGAGTTGCCCCAGCAGTTTTTGAGGACTGAAAAAAGTAAAGTTAGGTACAATATTCACATCACCTTTGTAATCTTGTGCCAAAACAGAATAGAACATATTAATCACTCTCCCAATATCCGGAACCCTACGCAGATAACGCCGGCTAAATTGTTCACTACTTTTTAAAAGTTCGTGTGAGGAAAGCCGT